>JACZRO010000003.1 GCA_022574675.1 Chloroflexota bacterium | reverse complement strand
GGCGAGCCGCCGGCCCGGCAGGGGAATCGTTGATGCCGACATACGACGCCGTCATCCGCGGCGGCCGTGTTCTTGACCCCGCCGCCGGCACGGATGCCGTGCTCGACATTGGCATCCGTCATGGAAGGATTGACGCGCTCGGCGAGCGACTCGAAACCGCAGCCGGGGGCCGGACCATCGACGCCGCCGGCCGCTGGGTGATGCCGGGCCACATCGACACCCATGCCCACGTCTCTTCGGCGGGCGATGAGCGCAACGTGGACCGGGCGCTGGGACTGGCCATGCTCGCCGAGTCCGGCACGACCACCTGCCTGGACCTGCTCGGCACGCCCGAGTCGCTTGCCGACGGGATGCGGCGGCTGGGCGCCGGGATCAACGTCGCAACCGTGATGGCGCTTATCCCGCACCTGACCATCCCGGAGGACGATCCCCCGATCGCCATGATGCGGAACGTCGTCTCGGACGCCCTGTCCCGCGGCGCCGTCGGCGTGAAAATGATCGGCGGCTACCACCCCTTCACGCCGGAATCGACCGCGGGGGTGATCGAAGCCGCTAACGAGCAGACCGCATGGGTCGCGTTCCACCTTGCGACAAAGGACAGCAGCAGCACTTTGGAAGGGCTGCGCGAGGTGCCGGAGCTTCTCGGAAACGGCCGGCTCCACGTCGCACACGTCAACTCCTACTGCCGCGGGATGATCCTCACGGCGGAACAGGAGTGCCGGGAGGCGTTCGATATCCTCGATCGGGTGCGCGGTCAGGTCGTCACCGAGTCGTACCTGGCGCAGATGAACGGCACCAACGGTTTGTGCGACGAGGAGGGCAACATCGTCGCCAACGTGCCCCGGAACTGCCTCAGCGCGCGGGGCTATCCGACGACCGAAGCGGGGATGCGCCAGGCGTTGCTCGACGGGTACGGCCATGCCCAGACCGTACGCGACGGGCGCGTCATCCTCGTGACGGGCCAGGAGGCGGTCGATATCTGGGAGGCGGCGAACACCGACGCCAGCCTCAGCTTCCCCGTCAACCCGGCGTCTTCCGCATTCACCCTCGCAACGGAGCGTTACGAGGCCCCGGCGGGTAGCCCGCCGGACGAGTCGGAGTTCCGCATCGACGCCGTGAGCACGGACGGCGGCTCAATCCCGCGGAACGTGGCCATCGAAAGGACGATGGCGCTGGTCAGCTTCGGCGCGCTCAGCCCGCTCGACGCAGTGCGAAAGCTCAGCTACAACCCCTCCCGGATGCTGGGCCTCGTAAACAAAGGCCACCTCTCGGAGGGCGCCGACGCCGACATAACGATCGTCGACCCGGGCTCCGGTCTTGCGACCATGTCGCTGGTGGCGGGCGAGGTGATCATGGAGAACGGCCGGTCGGTCGCCTCCGGCGGCACATGGATAGTCACGGCGGCCGGTGAGGACGTGGCGAAGAAGAGCGGGCTGAAATACGAGGTCGTGGACCTCGAAGCATCGCAGCTCTACGCGGGCTGGCGCTGAGCGGGGCGCGGCTATTCCGGTGGTCTGTGCCGGAATCTTGCCATCCGGGCAAGAAATACCGCCGTTTTTCGGCATGCAGCGCGCGGAATGTGGCCGATACGTTATGGTCTGGTTCGTCCAGTGCCCGGCCTGGCGGGGATTTTGGGACCGGCGCCTCGTTCGGATGCCTGGGATGCGCAACCGAGACCGGGTTGCCTGGAGTGGAGCCCGCCGACAGTTGCACCGAATAATGCGACTAGGGGGAGCGCATGGCCATTCTTCAGAAGGACCCGATCGTCGTCGCTCCGACGCCGACACCGTTTGACGATCGCGACCGCGTTGACCACGGCATGCTGGCCCGCAACATCGAGCGGCTGATGACGACGCCGCTCGGCGGGTTCGTCCTCGGCACGATCAATGGTGAAGAGGACGCCCTCAGCGAGGACGAGAAGGCCGCGATCGTGGGCACCGTCGCCGGGGTCGCCGGGGCTGAGCGGCTGATCATCGCGGGCATCGACAACCCGTCGCCTACGGACACGATCCGGCAGGCGGCTCGCTATGCCGGTCTGGGCGCTGACCTTGTTCGCGTCCGCATCCCTCGCGGCCGGGAGCCCGGCGCGGTGGTCGACTATTTCACAAGCGTCCTCTCCGGCTCCCCGGCGCCCGTCGTTGTGATCCACCAGACCCCGACGAAAGAGCCTGCCGCGCCGCCGGAAGTGATCGGCGCGATCTGCCAGATGGACAACGTCTACGGGTACGTGACCGACCACGACATCCGGTTCGAGTCATGGGTCCGGCCCGGCGTTCCGGATGATCGCAAGTTCTGGACCTGCAACGGGTCGCTGCTTTTGCCCGGCATGTTGATCGGCGCCAACGGGGCCATGATGTGGCTCGGAAACGTCGCACCAGAACTCGCCGTGGAGATCGTCCGCCTGGGCCACCAGGGGAAGTTCAACCCGGCGCGTGAAAAACAGGCGATAGCGTCCAGGCTGGACGCCGTGATCTCCGGGTACGGCGTCGCCGGCGTGAAAGCGGCCCTCGAACTCCAGGGTTGGGAGGGCATGCGCCCCCGCTCACCGGCCCGAGTGGTGTCGTACGAGGTCCGCGTGATCCTTGAGACGGAACTCCGGGACGCCGGACTGTTGGGTTAACACGCAGACCCTCCTACTGGCGCGCGTGAACGGCGGGCAACCAGCCGTGCGTTCGTTTCTCGCCGTATCGGTCGCTCTCGCCACACATAGTGTGATGGCATGAAGCAGTACGATGTTGTTGTCGTTGGCGCCGGTCCCGCGGGCCAGCGCGCCGCCGTCCAGGCCGCCAAACTGGGTGCTTCGGTCGTAGTGATCGAGACGCGCCCGACCATCGGTGGCGCCGCAATCCACGGCGGGACGATCCCGAGCAAAGCGCTCCGTGAGGCCGTGTTGTACCTGACCGGTTTCCGGGAACGGGAGCTGTACGGCGTCAGCTACTCCGTCAAACAGGACATCCTGCTCCAGGACCTGACATACCGGCTGGACCACATCCTCAAGCGTGAAGTCGCCGTGATGGAGTCCCAGCTGGCGCGTAACGGCGTCGAAGTAATCCGCGGCAAGGCATCCTTCTCCGGCGATCACACGATCGTCGTTGATGGCGGGCATGAAAAGATCGAGATCGCCGCCGAAAACGTGATTCTCACGCCCGGGAGCAGGCCGTCACACTCCGAACACGTGCCCATCGATGGCGTACGGATATTCGACACCGACCAGATCCTCGACCTTCGCGAAATCCCGCGTCGTCTGGCGGTAATCGGCGCCGGCGTCGTCGGCGTTGAGTACGCCTGCATGTTCGCCGCCCTGGGCGTCAGGGTCACCCTGGTCGACATGGAGGAACAGCTATTGCCGTTCGTCGACCGTGAGATTGTCGACGCCCTGATCTACCACATGCGTGACACGGGAGTGGTGTTCCAGCTCGGGGAGGGAGTCGAGTCCGTGACGACCACGGGCGACGAGGTGGTCGCGATCACGGAAAGCCGGAAACACATCATCTCCGACGCACTCCTCTACACGATCGGGCGTCAGGGATCGACCGACGGGCTTGGTCTGGAAAACGTCGGTCTGGAGGCCGACGAAAGAGGACGCCTGACGGTCGACGACCGTTACTGCACGTCTGTGCCGTACATCTACGCGGCGGGCGATGTGATCGGCTTCCCTGCGCTGGCATCGTCTTCGATGGAGCAGGGCCGCATCGCCGCCCGGAACGCACTCGGCGCACCGACCGACGGGGTCCAGGACCCACTGCCCTTCGGCATCTACACCATCCCGGAGATATCGATAGTCGGAAAGACCGAGGCGCAGTTGACGCGAGATCGCGTGCCGTATGAGATCGGCCTGGCCCGGTATTCGGAGACGGCCCGCGGACAGATCGTGGGCGACAGCACAGGGCGCCTCAAGCTGCTCGTTCACGCCGAGACGCGTGACCTGCTCGGGGTCCACATCATTGGCGAGGGGGCCTCAGAGTTGATCCACATCGGCCAGGCTGTGATCGCCCTGAGCGGGAAGCTCGATTATCTGGTCAACAACGTCTTCAACTACCCAACGCTCGCCGAGTGCTACAAAGTCGCCGCGCTGGACGCGTACAACAAACTGTCAAGCTACAAAGTGCTGCGCAAGGCGGCGTAAACCCTCGCATCAATTCAGGCGCCGATCTGGCCCAGGGTTAATTGCCGTCCCCACCGGGAGCGAACTGCTGAAATCTGTCGCCGCCGAAGCCCCCGGGCGCGGCCGAAAAGTCGAATTCCCCGTTCAGAAACGCCTGTTGCACCTCTGGCGGTATCAGCCCCTGTTCAAGTCGCTGCCGTAGCGCCTGTTCCACCTCCGGCGGGATCTGGAACCCCTCCGGCAACTGCTGTCGGATCTCGTCCGGGATCAGGAAGTCGGCGCCGTCCCCGGCCTGTCCCGGCCCGGACGCACCCACGACATTCCCGTCATCGCCGCGATCGTCCACATATGCAACCAGTCCGCCGATCGCCAGCGAGACGACCGCGATCAATGCGACGAGGCTCTTGAATCCCAACACTCTTGGCTCCCGGGGTACCGGTCTGGGTGACGTATCTGGCACGTCGGCGTCGCATCGAGCCTACCCTCAATGTATGAAGCCAACTTGAAGGCTCGCTAACATTGCGGACGTCTTGAGTGTTGTTACATCTGGAGCGGACCGCACCGTGCTCGGACATCCCCGGCCCTGGCGCTGATAGGGGCGCCGGCCAGCATCACCACCATCACGTTCGACGCCGACGACACACTGTGGGACTTCGATAGCGGGATGTTCGCGGCCCTGCGCCGCCTCCGTGCGGAGATCGCCCAACTCGCCGGCGCCGCGAACGTGAAGTCCGTGCCCACCGTTGAAGACATGATCGCCACCCGCGTATCTCTCGATGGGGAGCCTGCGTTTCGCCTCGCGACGCTGGACGCACGCCGCCGCGAGGCGATCCGTCGTTCCGCCTCCGACGCAGGCCTTTACGGCTCCTCCATCGTCGACGGTCTTTTCGATCTATACGTGTCCACCCGGCTGGCGAACACGCTGATATTCCCGGAGACGGAGTCCGTGCTTGCCGCCCTCGGGGAGTGTTTCCAGCTCGGCGTCATCACCAATTCGAACAACGATCCGGCAGATCTCGGGCTGTCGTTCCAGTTCTCTTTCGTCATCCGAGGCGACGTGGAGCCGTACCAGAAACCGGACCCGCGCATTTTCCAGCTCGCGGCGTCCACGGGTGGTTACGAGCTCGGCAGCTCCGTCCACGTGGGCGACTCACTGGAGACGGACGTGACGGGCGCCAACCGTGCGGGCGCTATCTCGGTGTGGCTTGATCGGGTCGGAGACGTTTCCGTCTCAGGCGTCTCTCCCCATCACACCATCCGGTCTCTGTCGGAGCTGCCGGGCCTGCTGGGCATCGCCTGATTTGCCGCCCTCACCGGTCAACCCACCGTGGGGGCGCATGGCGATAAGCCCGGATCGGGAAAGTTCCATCCGTCCCCGAACCCGCAGGACACCGGTCTCGCGCCACCTTAACCCCGCCCGCCACCGCAACGCCGTCTCGCCTGGCGGCCGACACACCGTTCGAACACCGAAGCCAATCTCGGCCCGATCCCGGGGCCTCCGACGCACATTGCAGAGTGGTAAGCGCGTCGCCGACTAATCGCGGAGCCGAGAAATGCAGGTCGCCCCTACTACAACAAACCCGGTCAGCACAGCGGTCTTTGTACGGACCGGCATGGTCCTTGCATTCATCGTCCTGTTGCTGGCGACTGGATTGGCCCTGGCGGGGATCGATTTCAGCAGTCCGCCGGTATCGGCAACGGCCGGGTACACGGTCCTGTTCGTGGCAGGTGTCCTCGCCAGCGTCACGTTGTTCTTCCCGGTGCCGATGATCGGGATGGTGTTTTTGGCCGCCGGATTCCTCAACCCGTTTGGGGCCGGCCTGGCCGCTGCGGCCGGAATATCGGCCGGCCTGTGGCCCACGTATTTCGCCGGCACAACGGGCGTAGCGATCGTCGAGAGCGCTGAGCGTTCCCGGAACGCGTTGGTGCGGGGAATAACCTCACGCCTTTTGGGCTGGTTCCGGACCCGGCCGATGGGGGCCTCGTTCGTACTTGCAGCGATACCGAACCCGGCCTTTGACCTGGCGGGCGTGATGGCGGGCGCGGCCGGCGTTCCGTTCATGCGATTCCTGGCCGGCTCCTTCGCCGGCAAGACCATACAGATGACCGTTGTCGCGATGATCGGGTACGCCGTGACCGGCCACATCTCGTTTCCCTGAGAAACGGTCCGGGGTCAACCGGTCCAGGCGCCCGCCGGCCTACCCCCGGCCGAGCGCCTTCATCCCCGCGTCAAGCGTCTCCACGATACGGTCCACGTCGTACACGCAGCCGTTCCAGGTGCCGCCGCTGGCATGCTGCAGCGCCGCCCAGAGCCGGCTGTCGTCCGGCATACGCGGGTGCGGCGCAAGGTCCCCGGGATCACCGCGACGCGCCAGCTCCTCGGTTCCCCACTCGGCGCCGTGCTCCTCATCGCCGTGACCGACAAGGTTTATCGTGCCCTCCAGCCGGTTCTGATCGACCTCGATGCGAATCAGGTCGCCGTCACGGATCCGGCCGATAGGACCGCCGGCGAGCGCCTCCGGGCCGATGTGTCCGATACAGGCGCCCGTCGACACGCCGGAGAAGCGGGCGTCGGTGAGAAGGGCGATCTCCTTGCCGTAGGACAGGTACTTCAGCGCCACAGTGACCTGGAACACCTCTTCCATTCCGGTCCCCAGCGGCCCGCCGCAGGTCATCACGATGATCTCGCCCGGCTTCACGCGGTCATCCCCGCGTGACTTGACCGCCCGGATCGTGTCGATCTCGCTTCTGAACACGCGGGCGGGGCCGGTGTTCCGGTAAACACCGTCGTCGTCCACCACTGAACGATCGATCGCCGTGCTCTTGATCACCGATCCTTCGGGAGCGATATTCCCCGTCGGGAATGTCACCGTGCTGGTTAGCCCTCTGGACCGTGCGCGGTCCGGGTCCATGATCACGTCATCCGGGTCGACCCCGTCGCGGTCCGCCAGGCGCTTTCTTAGCGCGGTCCTGCGCTCCGAGTCCTCCCACCAGTCAAGCGTCTCGCCCAGGGTCTGGCCTGTGACCGTCATCACGTCCGTTTTCAGCAGTCCCATCCGGCGCAGGTGGAGCATCAACTCCGGCACCCCGCCGGCGGCGAAGAACTGCACCGTCGGGTGCATGACCGGCCCGTTCGGGAGCACGTCCACCAGCCGCGGCACCTGCAGATTCAGGCGGTGCCAGTCATCGACCGTCATCATCTTGCGACCGGCGGCGTGGGCGATCGCTGGCAGGTGGAGTATCAGGTTCGTCGACCCGCCACAGGCGGCGTGCACCACCATAGCGTTCTCGAAGGCGTCGTCCGTCAGGATGTCGGCAGACGTGACCCCGCGTTTCTCAAGCTCCACAAGCGCCGCCGCTGATCGCCGCGCATTGTCCAACCAGATGTCCTGGCCGGAGGGCGCGAGGGCGGAGTGCGTCACCGAGAGTCCGAGCGCCTCGGCGATCACTTGCGACGTTCCGGCGGTCCCCAGGAACTGGCATCCGCCTCCCGGCGTCCCGCAGGCGTGGCAGCCGAGCGAAGCCGCGTCGACAAGACTCAACTCGCCCTGTGCATGGCGGGCGCCGATCGACTGTATCTCGGCGGCGTTCTCGCCGACCGTGGGCGGCAGGGTGACGCCGCCGGGCACCAGCACGGACGGGCGGTCGGGCAGCCCGGCCATCGCCATCATCATCGCCGGCAAGCCCTTGTCGCACGTCGCTATGCCGAGCACGCCTTTTGCGGTCGGGACTGATCGGGCCAGCCTCCGGAAGATGGTCGCGGCGTCGTTGCGATAGGGCAGGGAGTCGAGCATCCCGGTGGTGCCCTGCGTCCGTCCGTCGCACGGATCCGAGCAATATGCGGCGTACGGCAACGCGCCGAGCTGGCGCAACTCATCGGCCGCTTCGGCGATCAACAACCCGAGTTCGAAGTGGCCGGTATGGATGCCCAGCGCCAGCGGCTTGCCGTCAGGCCCGCGCATCCCGCCCATGGTGCTGAGGATCATGAACTGCGTCCGCAGCAGCTCGTCCGGGTTCCAGCCCATCCCGGCGTTCTGCGTCATGCCGAAGATGTTGCCGCTCGGCTCCTCGATCAGCATCTCGCTCGTCAACGGGAGGCTGCCGAGCGGCCCGTCGGCGGATAGCTCGATCTCCCACATCCCCGTTTCTTCGCGCTCGCCCAGGATGCGCGCCTGTCTGGAATCCGCCGCCTGATCGCTGCTCGTCGTAGTCATGTCCGATCCGTTCGTTCATGTGTCGCTTCAAATTCAGTGGACCGCAGGGTAAGCGAGGAACACCGGAACCGCCATACGTCCGCTACACGCCCGGCTCCGCCCGCGCTGTATGCTGCCCGCCGGTGCTTGAACGCCACGGAGTCCGCGGAACCGGAGCGCGCCATGAAAATCACGGACATCAAGACCTACGTCGTCAAGGTGAGCGACCGGAGCAGCCCGTGGCCCTGGTTGTTCGTGGAGGTAGAGACCGACGAAGGTATCACCGGCCTCGGCGAGGCCACGGACACTCACGCGGCCCCGGCGCTTATCACCGCATTCGAGACGATCAAGCCGATGATCGTCGGCGTCGACCCGGCGAACATCGAGGAGATCTGGCAGCGCATCTTCCACACGTTCTCTAACATCAACGGCCGCGGTTTCACTTCCCACCTGGTCAGCGCCATCGACATCGCACTCTGGGACATCAGGGGCAAGGCGCTCGGCCAGCCGGTCTACCAGTTGCTCGGCGGGCCGGTCCGCGACCGGGTGCCGCTGTATACCCACATACAGGACCAGCGCCAGGCCTCCGGCCCTCAGGACGCTTACGACCGGACGAAGCAGGTGATCGCCGAGGGTTTCACGGCGATCAAGACCGACCCGTTCAATCTGCAACGACGGTCGGGGTCAGATCACTGGGGCGCTGACAAGATCGAGCTGCTGTCACCGGCGGCGATTCGGGAAGCCGTTGACTGGATGGACGCGGTGCGGGACGCGGCCGGGCCGGACGCCGAGTTGATGGTGGACGCGCACGCGCGCTTTGATACGGCGAGCGCTATCGCCGCAGGACGGGCGCTGGAGCACGTCAACCTGGTCTGGTACGAGGAGCCGGTCCCGCCGCAGAACCACGAGGCTTTGCGACAGGTTCGTGAGAACACCAACATCCCGTTGTGCATGGGTGAACGCCACTTCACCCGCTACGACTACGTGCCACTGTTCGAGAACCGCCTCGTCGACTACGTGATGCCTGACATCCTCTGGACCGGCGGCATATCCGAGATGAAGCGGATCGGGTCGATGGCGGAGGCTTACTACGTCCGCATCGCCCCGCACGATGCGATGGGCCCCGTCTCCATCGTCTCCGGCTTCCACTGCTCCATGACCATGCCCAACCTCTACCGGCTGGAGTGCCTCCACACCTGGTTCGATGACTTCTCAAAGATCCTCGACCCGATGTTCAAGTACGAGGGCGATTGCATCTTGCCGTCCGACGAGCCGGGACTCGGCATCGCCCTCAACCACGAGGTCCTCGAACAGTACATCGTCGATCCTGAGTCGTTTTTGAGATTCGGCTAGAACGCCCCATGCCCATGAAGGGGCCGCTGCTTGGTCCACCGAAATCCATCCGGCCATCAGAACCGGGAACTTTCCGATGAAAATCACCGACATCAAGACCTACATCGTCTCGCCGATCCCCGGCAGCCCGTGGGTGTTTGTAGAGGTGGAGACCGACGAGGGCGTTACCGGCCTCGGTGAGTGCTCCGACTACCGTAGCGGCCCCATGCTCGTTGCGGGTATTGAGGCCGTTAAGTCGCTCGTCGTCGGCGAAGACCCGTCGCACATCGAGGAGATCTGGCAGCGGATCTTCCGCCAGTACTCGTCACTCAGCGGCCGCGGCTTCATATCGCACCTGATCAGTGGCATCGACATCGCGCTGTGGGACATCCGCGGCCAGGTGCTTGGCCAGCCGATCTACAGGCTGATCGGCGGCCCGGTCCGGGACCGCGTCCCGCTCTACACCCACATCCAGGACCAGTGGTACGAGGGCGTGACCATCGACGATGCTGTCGCCGCGGCAAAACAAACGCTCGCCGACGGCCACGACGCCATCAAGACAGACCCGTTCAAGTGGCAGCGGTCTCTTTCCGGGACCTACACCGGGGCCGGCCGGGTGGAGAATCTGTCTCCGCGCGCCATCTCGGAGGCGGTTGACTGGATGGACGCCGTGAGAGAGGCCGTCGGTCCGGACACGGAGTTGATGGTCGACGCCCACGGGCGGTTCGACGTGGCGTCTGCGATAACCGCCGGACGGGCGCTGGAGCACGTCAACCTGATCTGGTACGAGGAGCCGGTCCCGCCCGAGAGCTTCAGGGCGCTCCGGCAGGTGCGGGAAAGCACGGACATCCCGATCTGCGTGGGCGAGCGCCACTTCACGCGCTACGACTACGTTCCTTTACTTGAGGAACGCCTGGTCGATTTCATCATGCCGGACGTCGCCTGGACCGGCGGTATCTCGGAACTGAAACGCATTGCCGCGCTCGCCGAGCCGTACTACGTCCGGGTCAGTCCGCACGACGCCCTGGGGCCGGTCGCGATCATGGCCGGGTTCCACTGCTCCATGACCATCCCGAACTTCTACCGGCTTGAGTGCCTCCACACCAGGTTCCCGGACTTCGCAAGGATCATGGACCCGATGTTCGAGTACGACGGGAAGTGGATCATGCCCAGTGATCGGCCCGGGCTCGGCGTGGCCCTGAACCACGATACTTTCGACGAGTTCCTGGTCGATCCGTCCAGCGAACAGGCACGGGCGTTCCGGTAGTCCGCGCGTATTCCTGTAACTGGCCCCGACCCGGCGCGAGGCGGGGTTTCCGCCCGGGAAACGGCGAGAGCGTTTCCCGGGCTGTTCACCATCCGGCACCGCGGACCGGTGTCAACGCGACGGATCGGCGGGCGATTTCGCGCACAGATTCCCCTCGCTTATTGAAGATTATTCTCCCGTGCTGATCGCGGACGTTGCGCAGATTCCACAAAGCCGGGCCGTCATAACGCTGCAACGTCCGGCGCGCAGGCGTAGACTCCCCGCCGGAATCCGGCGCAAACCGCCGATACAAAACCAGATGTAACATCGAGCGACCGGACAGACATTGAACCGGCGCGTCGATCCGGTATCCGGGCCGATTTTGATGGCATCGAGCCGGAATAAATGGCACATCGTGCAGGGCGTGACCAGGGCGTCCGACGATTGAGAGGTTAAGAGACGGCCAGCACCACAAGTTCCGGGCAAAGGCTTGAGAGCGTCGCCGGGAGGCCCAACCGGCGCCGCGTTCCTCCACCGGCGCAATCCGCCGGCGTTCTCTGGCGGTTGGCCAAACTCACCGCGACAACCAGTCCCGGGCTCCTGATCTTTGGGACGCTCACGATCCTCGGCACGGCTATTTTCTTCGTGTTGATCCCGGTTCTCCTGGGGACCGCTATCGACACGGCATTCGAGCTTTCCAGGGCCACCGACCCCGATTCCGGCGCCGCGCGCTCCGCTCTCCTGGACGCCGCATACGTGATCATCCTGGTGAGCGTCCTCCGCGGCGCATTCGCCTACGGCCAGATGTATGCCGGAGAGGTGCTGGGCCAGACGCTCGCCACGACGCTCCGGAACCAGTACTACGAGAAGCTCCAGCGCCTGAGTTTCTCGTTCCACGACAACGCCCACACCGGGAACCTGATGTCACGCGGCATTACGGACATTGACGGCGTCCGGATGTTCGCCCACACCGGCATGCTGCGCGTTCTTTACCTGGTGCTCCTGATTGCCGGAAGCGCGTACCTGATGCTGTCGCTGGACTGGATGATCGGGCTGCTCACGCTGGCGTTTGTGCCGTTGGTCGCGTTCCGCGGGACGATCATGCGCCTGCGCTCCCGCGCCGTCTGGATCCGGATCCAGGAGGAGATGGGTATGGTCAACACGGCCCTCCAGGAGAACCTGGGCGGTGTCCGCGTGGTCAGGTCATTCTCGGGCCAGGACCATGAAGAGCGGAAATTCGCCAACTCGTCTGAGAGGGTCAAGGGGTTGATGGACCGGGCCGCGGAGATCCGCGCTTCCGAAGGCAGCCTGATGACCTTCTCGCTGCTGGTCGCGTACGCGGTACTTATCTGGTTTGGCGGGACCAAGGTCATCGACGGCGACATGACGATCGGCGAGCTGACCCAGTTCCTCACCTTCCTCGGGATGCTCCAGATGCCGATCAGGATGCTGCCCATGCTCATCAATTCCTGGGCCCGGGCGTCTTCTGCGGGGTCACGGCTTTTTGAGATCCTCGACCTGGAACTGCCAATCCAGAACAGCCCCAACGCCCGGCCGTTGAAAATCACGGAAGGCGTGTTGCGTTACGAGGATGTCTCGTTCTCGTACGGTGACGTCCCGGTGATCAAGAACATCAGCTTTGAGGCGCGGCCGGGACACACGATCGGTATCGTCGGCCCGCCGGGGAGCGGCAAGACCACGATCGCACAGCTGGCGCCGCGTCACTACAACGTGGACTCGGGCCGCATCACGATCGACGGGCAGGACATCCGGGAGGTGACGCTGGAGTCGCTCCGGCAGCGCGTCCGGCTCGTCCAGCAGGATACGTTCCTGTTCAGGGACACGGTCAGCGACAACATCGCATACGGCGAGCCCGACGCGGACGAGGGCCGGATCATCGATTCCGCAGAGGACGCCCGCTTGCACCAGCACATCACGGGCATGCCGCAGGGCTACGACTCGATGGTGGGCGAGCGCGGCGTCTCGTTGTCGGGCGGCCAGCGCCAGCGCATGGCCATCGCCCGGGCGATCGTGCTCCAACCCAAGATCTTCATCTTTGACGACTCGACATCCGCCATCGACGCCGCCACCGAGCGGTTGATACGTCACCAGATCGCCAAACGTGCGGCAGACGCCACGACCATCATCATCGCCCACCGTCTGAGCACACTGCTCAGCGCCGACGAAATCCTGGTGATCGACGAGGGGCGGATCATCGAGCGCGGGTCACACAAGGAGCTGCTGAAACTCAACGGCCGGTATCGCGAGATGCACGACCTGCAGGTACGTCCGAGCGACGACCTCAGCGGCGCCTGGCTCGGGTTCGGCGGGACGCCAGAACCCGCGGGAGGCGACGACTAATGGCCTCCCGCGTAAGTGTCGGACAGGCGCCGAAGGAATCCGGGAAGCGCAAGCGCAAATCCACCTTGATGGGCCAGGGGAAGCGCCTGCCACCGGGCCAGTACCTGGACATGGACGACGTCTACGGGCCGTCGTTCGACGGGGAGGTGTTCAAGCGCTTTCTCGGTTTCGTCGCGCCCTATAAGAGAAAAGTAATGATCGGGCTGATCGCCGTCCTGGCGTTCAGCCTCTCGACGCTCGCCGTGCCGCTCATCATCCAGTACGCGGTGGACAACGCCCTTGATGGGGGCGTTGGCAGGGGCGTGCTCGGGGTGGTCACAGGTCTTCTGCTGTTCGTCGCGGCGATCAACTGGGTCTCCAACCATATCCAGCAAGTGGTCGTGGGCCACATGTCGAACGCGATGCTGTTCGACATCCGGCGGGCCATGTTCCATCACCTCCAGCGCGTTGGCCTGTCCTTCTCCGACAAGACCGAGGTCGGGGCGATTATGTCGCGCACCCAGGGCGACACCGGCGCTCTTCAGGAATTCATGGAGACGATGGTCCAGGCCCTGGGCGACATCGCCGTGTTGATCGGCATCGTCGCCGTCCTCCTGTTCCTGGATGTGCGCCTCGCCCTCATGGTCCTCACGGTGATCCCGATCATGATGGGTCTGCGCCTGGTGTGGCTTCCGCGTGCCCGGAAGCGATTCCTTTACGCACGGGTAACACAGTCCATATGCAACGGCGCGCTGGGCCAGAACGTGAACGGTGTGCGTGTGGTGCAGGGCATGCGTCGCGAGCCGGTGAACCTCGCCAGGTACGAAGCGCTGACGGCGAACAACCTGCGGGCGACAAAGATGGCGGCCACGCTCAGCGCCATCCTGATGCCAGTGGTCGAGCTATTGACCGGCGTCGCCTGGGCGATCGTCATCGTGGTCGGCGGCCTCTACGTTCTCGACGGCTCACTGAGTATCGGGACGATGATCGCCTTCCTGATGCTCGTCCGGCAGTTCTTCGACCCGATCCGCAACCTGACCATGCACTACAACGTGCTGCAACGCGCCATGGCGGCCGGCGAGCGCATATTCGAGCTGCTGGACATCCCGGTCGAAGTCGAGGACAAGGAAGGGGCGCTGGAACTCACCGAGATCGACGGGTCGATCGAGTTCGAGCACGTCACCTTCGGCTATGACGCCGATAACCCGGTGCTGCATGATATTTCGTTCAAAGTGAAGCCGGGCGAGATCGTCGCCCTCGTGGGGCCGACGGGGTCCGGTAAGACGAGCATCACGGCGCTCACCCATCGGTTCTACGACGTGCAGCAAGGCACCGTCCGCGTCGGCGGCCATGACGTCCGGGATGTGACCCAGGAGTCACTCGGGCACCACGTCGGGATGGTCCTGCAGGAGCCGTTCCTGTTCTCGGAATCGGTATTCGAGAACATTCGTTACAACACCCCGGGCATCACCATGGATCGAGTGGTCGAGGCGGCAAAGATGGTCGGCGCACATGACTTCATCGAGCGGCTGTCCGATGGCTACGACACGGTGCTGGAGGAACGCGGATCAAACCTGTCGATCGGCCAGCGCCAGCTCATCAGCTTCGCCCGCGCCATCGTGGCCGACACCGAGATCCTCGTGCTGGATGAGGCCACTGCGAGTATCGACAGCTACACCGAGCTGATGATCCAGAAAGCGATGGCCCGGCTGTTGAAAGGCAGGACCGGTGTCATGATCGCCCACCGCCTTGCGACGATACGCGGCGCAGACAGGATTATCGTGCTGCAGAACGGACGGATCGTCGAAATCGGCAACCACGACGAACTGATGTCCAATAAAGGCCTGTACTTCCGGCTTTACTCACTCAACTATTCGTCGTTCGACGACATCCCGGAAGAGGTAATCCGGGAAGTCGCAGAGTCAGTGGCCGGTGACTCGGGCCACTGACAGAGCTCAGATCCCGGGAAGAGCGCCGCCGTTAGCCCCCTCTCCCGGTGGGAGAGGGTTGGGGTGAGGGAGGTAACAAAAACAGGTGACGACGCGAGTCGTCGCCTTCCTCGTCGCATAAGCCCCGGAGCATGGCGGAATTCTTGAAAGCGACCGGCGCCGTCTCCGCGCCTAGAGAAGCGTGCCCTGCGCCGAGATGTCGCCGCCGCCCACGGGCGCGCCGGCGTGCCGCATCCCCTCGGGCGTCACACGTCGTCCGCCCGGCGTCCGGATCACGAACCCGCACTTGAGCAAGAACGGCTCGACCACGTCCTCCAGGGTCTGCGGTTCCTCGTTGACGGTGGCCGAGATGGCTGCGATACCCGCCGGACCGCCGTTGTACTGGTGTGCAAGGGTCGTCAGATACAGCCGATCCAGCCGGTCCAGGCCCAGTTCATCAACGCCTTCCATGTCCAGCGCGGCCGACGCGATCTCCCGGGTGATGTTCCCGCCAGCCTCGACCTGTGCGAAGTCCCGGACGCGCCGCAGCAGCCGGTTCGCCACGCGGGGCGTGCCGCGCGCCCGGCGTGCGATCTCCGCTGCGCCCGCCGCGTCCGCCTCAACGCCAAGGATGCCGGCAGACCTCGTGACCACGGACGTCAACTCGTCGTCCGAGTAGTACTCCATGTGATAGATCATGCCGAAACGATCCCGGAGCGGTGAGCTGAGCAGCCCGGCCCGGGTCGTCGCTCCCACCAGGGTGAACGGTTGGAGTGGGAAGCTGAGCGTCTTCGCATAAACGCCTGCGCCCGTTACGAAATCGACCCTGTAGTCCTCCATCGCTGAGTACAGATACTCCTCAACGGCGCTTGATAAGCGGTGGATCTCGTCGATGAACAGGACGGCCCCCGCCTCCAGATTGGACAGGAGTCCCACCATGTCCGCCGGCCGCTCCAGCGCCGGGCCCGAGGTGTGCTCAAGCCGTACGTTCATCTCCCGGGCGATGATGTGGGCGAGCGTGGTCTTCCCGAGCCCGGGCGGGCCGTGGAACAGCACGTGATCGACCGGCTCACCGCGTTTGCTCGCTGCGGTCACGGCGATCTTGAGGCTGTGCATCACGTTCTGCTGGCCGACGTACTCGTCGAAATTACGCGGCCGGAGCTGGAGGATCGCCAGCTCTTCCGACCCGGCGCGATCTTCGGCGACGAGCCGCAGCGCGGCGTCTTCCGCCCCCGCGTCCCCGGGGGTCTCGCCATCGTGTTCATCGCCCCCGCCCAGGGTGATCTTCTCTCTCGCCACCGGCTTCTACCTTGATCGCAACGTGGGGGATTGTCGTTTCTTGAGCTAGCCGTTTCAACGTGCGCCGGGCATCGTCCGCGCCGTCGATCTCGACCGGAGCCGTTTGTTTAAGCCTGGTTGGTGACCGCCTGAGCCCTGAAAATCTCCCGGATCAGCTCTTCAGGCTTTTCCGCCAGGCCTGGATCTTCCGTGAGCGCCTCGTCCACATCGCGCTCGGCCTCGGACTGCCGATATCCGAGATTGACCAGCACCTCGATCGCCTCGTCCCGGCCCGTTCCTGCGCCCACCGCCGGTTGGGCAGGCGCGTCATAGCCCTCATCCCTGAGCATGGCCGTCTCGACCACCTTCCCCTTGAGCGTGGCGATCATCTTCTGGGCCGCGCGGGTGCCGATGCCCGGCATTCGCTGAAGCACACGTGCGTCCTCGGCCTCGATCGCCTGCGCAATCGTGGAGACCGAGAAGATCATGGCCGCCGCCGCCCGGACCGGGCCAAGCCCCTCCACCTGGATCAACTGCTCGAAAAACGCGCGCTCGTGGCCGCGCTGAAACCCAACCAGCAACGGCTTCGGCTGCCGGTCCGTTACGTGGTAGTACACCTCGAGGGCGAGATCGTCGCCGACGTTCACCGGGCGTGCGGAGAGCGCGCTCATCACGAACCGCGGCAGCACCACCTGATAGCCGACACCGCCCGCGTTGATCACCACGGTCGATGACGACCGGTCGAAGCGATGGACTTTGCCCTCGATGTAGCTGATCAAAGTTCTGGCCCCGTTCTGCCGGCGTCAGGTTTGCCCGTTCCACCTGCGTCAGATTTGAAGGTCCGCCGGTTCATCCGCCCGTCGCCGGTCAACTCGCGTTCGCCACCGGACTGTTGGACATCATTGCATGGCAGATGGCGATGGAGAACGCGTCGGCGACATGTTCGTCCTTGATATCGGGCAACCCGAGATGCACGGCGACCGCGCGCTGGACCTGTTCCTTGCCGGCGCGGCCGGAGCCGGTCACAAGGTTCTTTGCCTGCGTCGGCTGGTAGTGGAACACCGGGATGCCCGCCTCGCCCGCCGCGAGCACGACGACCCCGCGGGCGTGGCCCATGATGATCGCCGTCTTCACGTTGCGGTAACGCACATGCAGGTCTTCCACCGCCATCGCGTTCGGCCGAAGCTCTTCAAGCACTTCACGGATATCGTGATATATCGCGGCTAGCCTGAACTCCAGCGAATCCGCCGCCTTCGTTTTCGAGATCCCGCCTTCAACCGGCACGTGTGACCGTCCGTTTACATCGATGACCCCGTATCCGGTATTTACGAGCCCGGGATCGACGCCGATGATTCGCATGTGAGGTGCCTGTTGAAGTGGGTGGCCGGCGCCGCCTGGCCGTTCGCAGTGGCCATTAGCAAAAGCAGCGGCGCCATCGCACCGCAGCCGCGGCGGACCCAGCAATATTCCTGTTTGCCCGCGTATGGTGTCAACGCGCCGCCGTCGCTCGCCCGCGCTATCATCCCCGGGCTATGATCTGGGACCAGCGATATTCAGACGGGCCGGAGCCATGCGACACGCGGGCCATCCAGTCCCACGCGGGGCACGTCAATCCGGTTTTCTGAAGGTCCTTTCAAGTCAATCCTGGTAAGAGCGTTTGCACGTCGGCCCCCGGAAGGGCGTCTACAGCCCGGCCCTCGGAAGAGCATTTCAAGAGGAAATATGGACGAACCCGAATCGATACTCGTCGTCACGCCACATCCGGACGACTCCGAATCGGGCGCTGGCGGCACGATCGCCCGCTGGTGCGCCGAGGGCAAGAAGGTGACCCTCGTGGTCTGTACCAATGGAAACAAAGGAACCAGCGACCGCTCCATAGACCCGGCGGACCTCGCCGCGCTTCGTGAGAAAGAGACGCTGGAGGCGGCCCGCATCTACGGACTCGCCGGCGTCGAGTTCCTGCGGTTCCCGGACCAGGGTCTCGAGGACAACGATGAGTTCCGGGAACGGATCGTCTGGCAGATACGAAAGCACAAGCCGGACATCGTGCTGACCTGCGACCCGGAAAGGTCATATATACGTCACCGGGACCACTACATAGCGGGAAGGGTGACCCTGGATGCAATATTTCCCTATTCACGGGACCACCTCTCGTACCCGCAGCATCTTGAACAGGGATTGGATACGCACCGGGTTGACGAGATCTGGTTGTTCAGGCCGCAGGAGCCGGACACCTACATCGACGTGACGGACCACTTCGAGACGCGCCAGAATGCCCTGCATTCACACTTCAGTCAGGTCGGACTGCGCGATCCTGAACGTGACGAACGGTCTCGAAAGAGGCTGGCGGAGGTGGGCAAAGAGATCGGTGTGGCCCTCGCCGAACCGTTCAAACGCATCAAGATGTTCAGATAGGGGCTGACCCTCGCAGGTTCGAGAGCAATGCAACCCTTCTATACCCAGCAGCAAGAGCTGCTCAGCAACACCGTCCGCGAGTTCGCCGCGAACGTGGTCGCGCCTCTCGCCGTTGAAGTGGACAGTGAAGAAAAGTTCCCAGCGCGCCAGATGGAGGGCCTGGCCGAACTCGGCCTTCTCGGCCTGAGCATCGACGAGGCCGCGGGCGGGGGAGGAGGCGGTTATCGCGACCTGATGGTCGTGATTGAAGAGCTGGGCGCTGTCTGCGGATCGACGAGCACCGTTTACGCCACGCACATCTCGCTCTCGGCGCAAACGATCGCTAAATTCGGGGACGATGGACAGCTCCGGCGCTGGATTCCAGACATGGCCGCGGGTCGGCGCATCGGCGCCTTCGCCCTTACCGAGCCGGGCACCGGCTCGGACGCCCTGATGCTGTCCACAACGGCGATCAGAGACGGCGACGACTATGTCCTGAACGGCACGAAGCACTTCATCACCAACGCCGAGGCGGCGGAGATATTCGTCGTCTTCGTCACCCATGACCGTGCGCTGCGCTACCGGGGGATCAGCGCGCTGGTCGTTGAGCGGGACACTCCCGGGTTCGCCATCAACCCGCAGCACGGGAAGATGGGCATGCGCGGCTCCTCCACTGCGGAGCTGGTGTTTGACGATTGCCGGGTGCCGGTGGCAAATATCCTGGGCGAAGAAGGCCAGGGCTACTCCATCGCCCTGAAAACGCTAGACTCCAGCCGCGTTTCCATCGCAGCCCAGTGCGTCGGCCTGGCGCGCGGCGCCCTCGACGCAGCGACCACCTACGCGACGCAGCGGGAGGCGTTCGGCGGACCGATCTCGGATAAACAGGCCATCGCTTTCATGCTCGCCGACATGGCGACCGAGGTCGACGCTGCGCGACTGATGACCTTCCGTGCGGCCTCTCTCGTGGACGAAGGCCTGCCGCACGGGGTCGAATCGGCGATGGCGAAGCTGTATGCATCGGAAGCGGCCGGCCGGGTCGCACACAAGGCGGTCCAGATTCACGGCGGCACAGGTTATTTCCGGCCGGCCATCGTGGAGCGCATCTACCGGGACCAGCGCGTGACCGAGATTTACGAAGGAACCTCTGAGATTCAGCGCCTGGTTATATCGAGGGCGCTCATCGACGCAGCGAACGGCTGAGACGAAGCAGATCGATACAGACCGGTTCCCGTACGAGTCCAGACTGCGAGCACACCCGGGTCAAACCGGCGATTCTTGCGCCGGCGCAGGCGTGGCGCGATAATTCGCCGGTCATTTTGACATCACCTTCTGAGTGATCGCGCCCACCTGAAGCGCTGCGACCACTCGTATCGCCCCGGTTACAACAGGGGCATCGAGCCGGGGAGCACCCGGGGTTTATCAAACCAACTCATCCCATGATCTATAACGTCGCGGCTCTCCTCTCGGGAGAGGTTGGAGCCACCCGTGTCTATTCGTTCGACGATGAAGCCATCGCCTCTGGAGACGGCGGCTTCCACGGTATCTCCGGAGTCGTCAAACTCACGCGGACTGATCGCGGCATCCTTCTACGCTCGGAAATCACGGGCGACGGCGTCAGCGAGTGCGCCCGCTGCCTTCAACCGGCTGTCACGGTTCTTCACACGGTCCTTGAGGAAGAGTATTTTCCGGTCAACGGCGATCTTGGCCCCGGTTCGTCACTGCTGCGGCAGAAGGTCGTCGAGGAGGACGAGATCCCGGAATTCTGGATCGATCAAGCCAACAACCTTGACGTTACTGAAGCGATCAGGCAGGCGCTTGTATCCGAGACGCCCCTGGTGCCGCTGTGCAGCCCGGAATGCGCCGGCATCTGCCCGGAATGTGGCAACAACCGCAACACGAACCCGTGCGAATGCGAAGTCGAGTCGATCGATCCGCGCCTCGTCGGGCTGCTTGACCTGAAGATTTAGGAGTCCATTTGTAACAGGGCCGTAACACACCAACCCCGCTGCGCTCGTACCTTGCGTGGCGGCGCTGGTGAAACGAGACTCATGTCTCCTTATCGGCCCTTTGGAGAAGCTGTAATATGGCCCCGCTTCCAAAGAAAAAACACTCCCGAGCTCGGAAGGGCGGACGCGCCGCTCATCACTTCCTGACTCGGGGCGCTCTTTCGATCTGCCAGCAGTGCAGGTCGGTGAAGTTGCCTCACCGGGTTTGCCCGGTCTGTGGCTACTACAAAGGGCGGTCCGTGGTGGATGTTTCAGAGCCCGGGGTTGAGGTCGCCGAGCCGGTCGAAAGTGAAAGCAACTAGTAGGCCCGACGACTCCCCGGCACGATACATAGCAGGAGCACACGCACCCTGATGTCCCTTACTTCCCAGACCGAGAAGGTTGCATACCTTTTCCCCGGCCAAGGCTCGCAGAGCGTCGGGATGGGCAAAGACCTTTACGACGGCTCCCCCGCCGCCCGAGCGGTCTTTGAGGAGATCGATGAAACCCTCGGACGGTCGCTGACGTCGATCATGTTCGAGGGCACGCAGGAAGAGCTCACCAAGACGGTGAATGCTCAGCCCGCCATCACCGCCGTCTCTCTGGCCGCCTACAAGGCCCTGGAAGAGGCGAAGGGGGCGTGCCCGGACATCGCGATGGTGGCAGGGCACAGCCTGGGTGAATACAGCTCACTGGCAGTCGCCGGCGCGCTGAGCATCGCCGACACCGCCCGGCTCGTAGTGGAGCGCGGACGCCTGATGCAACACGCCTGCGAAGAGCGTCCGGGCGGAATGGCCGCCCTCCTGGGTATCGATGAACTTTCCGTCGAAGAGATCTGCCGTGAGACCGGCACCTACATTTCAAACATCAACACCGATGACCAGATCATCGTGTCCGGGGACCACATGTCGCTCGCCAAGGCGATCGACCTCGCCGCCGCACGTGGCGCCCGCAAATGTGTTCCGTTGCCGGTAGGCGGCGCCTTCCACTCCGGCCTCATGGAGCCCGCCCGCTCCGGCCTCCTGGAGGTGATCGACTCTCTGGATTGGCACGACCCCATCGTCCCGGTTATCGCAAACTGTGACGCCCGTTCCCTCACCACCGCCAGCGAGATCAAAGAAGAGCTGGGGATGCAGATCATGTCCTGCGTCCGCTGGTCCGCTTCGATCCGCTACATGCTCGGCACCGGCGTACGTGAGTTTGTGGAGGTCGGCCAGGGACGGGTGCTCGCCAGCATGTTGAAGCGCATCGACCGTGACGCCGCCGTCTCCAACATCTCGGACATGGAGTCCGTGATAGCGCTCGCCAGCTGAAAAGCGGCCGGGCGCATCGATTTCCAAGGTCAAGTTATGAGACTGTCTTGATCGGCGCGCCCAGGGATCCTGACGACAGACCCCCGCAATATGACTCGCGGGGAGACGATCTGCCGGCGCCCGAGCCCGAGCCGGAGATACTGTCTCCACGAACGCCCGGACTTATCCATATGGAGCCGGACTCGGAGACGGAATCGCCCGTGCCTTCGGGGCGGCGCGCAGCCCGCGCCGCGGTCGTGCAGGCGCTGTACGAGGCCGAGAGCACCGGCCACCCGGCGCGCACCGCCCTTGACCGGATTGTGGAACGTGATGGCCTGCCGGACCAATATCGAGCCTTCGCGGCGCGACTTGTCGACGCGGTCGAGACCGACCGGTTGGCGCTGGACGCTCGCATCGGTGAGCTTGCGCCCGCCCGCCCCGTAGACCGGATCGACCGGATCGACCGCGCCATCCTTCGGCTCGCTCTCGCCGAGCTGTCTCTCGGAGGCGACGACCCGACCCCGCCCGCGGTGATCGCAAACGAAGCCGTTGAGATCGCAAGGCTTTACGGCTCGGAAACGTCACCGCGCTTCGTCAACGGAGTCCTCGGCACGGTGCTACGATAATCCGCCGCTGAATGATGGCGATTAATACTTGACCCGATGCCGCCCCTCCACTTAGATGGCCGGGGCGATCGGCGTCGAACGCACAGCTGAACCCCCATAGTTGAATCAAGATACGGTCCACGGTTACGGAGGTAACAAATGGCGACGGTTTTCGAGCGGGTGCGAGACATCGCGGCCGACAAACTCAGCGTGGAGCCAGATGACGTCAAGCTGGAGTCGTCCTTCACCGAGGACCTCGAAGCTGATTCGCTTGACGTGGTCGAACTGATCATGGCCCTGGAGGAGGAGTTCGGGGACGACGACACGCCGCTCGAGATCTCCGATGAAGACGCCGAGAATCTCAACACAGTCCAGGACGTCGTGGACTACCTCGGCGGCAAAGGCGTAGACGACTAATCGGAAGTCCCACTTCCCCACCCCAGGGGCGTTGAACCCCCGGCGTGGGGAAGAGGCCGCCACCGCGGCCGAGGCCCAGCATGACCGAGCCGCCGACCGGTCCGGAACGCGTGACCTCAGATGACGAGCCCACGGGCGAGCTGTCCATACAGGGCATCGCCGCCACTGTACGAACTTGCACGCTGTGCGCCCTGTCCGAGACCCGGACCAACGCGGTGCCCGGGGAAGGGTCTGGCTCGCCATCGATAATGTTCATCGGCGAGGGACCGGGATTCAACGAAGACCAACAGGGCCGGCCGTTTGTTGGACGTGCGGGCAAGTTACTGGACGAGTTGCTCGGCGTGGTACCCCTGCGCCGCTCGGATGTATACATAACCAACGTAGTGAAGTGCCGGCCGCCGGAGAACCGGGACCCGTTGCCGGAAGAAGTCCGCGCATGCTGGCCTTACCTTGAATCGCAGATCAGCCTCCTGAGGCCGCGCGTCATCGCCACCCTGGGACGCCACGCCATGAACCGTTTTTTGCCGGGTGCGCGCATCTCGGACGTCCACGGCCGCTCGGTCCGGTGGCGGGACATCGTAATATTCCCGCTCTATCATCCGGCGGCTGCGCTGCGATCCACCGCCCTGCGGCAGACCCTTGAGGAGGACATGCGCCGGATTCCCGGAGCCGTGCTCGAGTCGCTTGCGCTGAACACCGGGACGGGGCCGGAGAGACACGCCCCCGCAGGGACACCCGCCAAGGACACGGATTCGACGACCGCCGGGGAGCCCCCCCGGGAAGAGCAGGCCGGCCAGAAGCGCCTCTTCTGATGCCTTTCCAATTTGCGTAGCGCCCGGCCTGGTTCAGACACTCCGCACTCAGATCGCCGGACACGGTCCCCGAAAGTCGGAATTCGGCCCGCTGTACCGCACAATGGACCTACCCCCGTTTTACAGGGCCGTCAGGCGCCGTGAATTAAAATTTGCCGGACGCCGATCGCGGCTAGGAGATACATGGCCAACGAATCATTGAAAATCCTCCCGCTCGGCGGGCTGGGTGAAGTCGGCAAGAACATGATGGTCCTCGAAACTGACGAGGACATCGTTGTGATCGATGCCGGCGTCCTGTTCCCGGAGGACGATATGCCGGGCATCGATATCGTCGTGCCCAATGTCGAGTACCTGGTGGAGAACCTGGACCGCGTCCGGGCGATCTTGATCACGCACGGCCACGAAGACCATATCGGGGCGCTGCCGTACGTTCTGGAAGCGCTTCCCGTCCCCGTGTACGCGCCGGGGATGGCCATGGCCCTGATTCGCAACAAGCTGCGCGAGCGGGGTCGCTTGCGAGACGCAGACCTGATCACCGTTGAGTCCGGCCAGCGGTTCAAGTTTGGCAACACCCTGGAGGCTGAATGGTTCGACGTGTGCCACAGCATCCCTGACGCGATGGGCATAGCCCTGCGCACCCCGCTCGGGATGGTGGTGCATACCGGCGACTTCCGCCTGGACAACGATCCGACTATCGGCGAGCCGACCGACTTCGCGAGCCTGGCGGAGATCGCATCCGACGGCGTGTTCCTCCTCATGGCTGATTCCACCTACGCAGAGAACGAGGGGTACTCAGGGTCTGACCGGGAGGTAGCTCAAACGCTCCATGATGTGATCGGGGAGGCTGAGGGGCGGGTGCTGGTCGCTAGTTTCGCTTCCCAGATCGCCCGGCTGCAGATGGTGGCTGACGCTGCCGTCGCCCACGGCCGGCGGCTCGCTATCGTCGGCAGGAGCATGATCAACAACCTGAAGATCTCCCGGGACCTCGGCCACCTGAACATCCGTGACGAGACGCTGATCAGCGCCCGGGACGCCCTCGGACTCCCGGATCACCGCGTCATCTACATGAGCACCGGGGCGCAGGGGGAGCCGCAGTCCGCCCTCGCCCGCATGGCGGCCGGGACGCACAACGACGTCGACATCCGTATAGGCGACACGGTCATCATCTCTGCCACGCCGATCCCCGGCAACGAGACCGCGGTCGGCAATCTGATAAATGACCTCGTAGAGCAGGGTGCGCGCGTCATCACGCACAACACGCGCAACGTCCACGTGCACGGACACGCCGCGCGTGAGGAACTCCGTACGATCCACAATCTGCTACAGCCGCAGCACTTTATTCCCATCCACGGTGAGTACCGGATGCTCCGGGCGCACGCCGATCTTGCTATCGAGCACGGCGTACACGAGGACGACGCCCACCTGTTGGTGGACGGCGACGTGCTGCGCCTGACCGAGGACGGCGGCGAGGTGATCGACACCGTTCCCGCCGGGCACGTCTTTATCCACGGCCACGGCGTGTGGGACGAGCACGGCAACGTGATCGTTGAGCGTCGCCTGCTGGCCCGGGACGGGTTCGTCGTCGTCATACTTGGACGCGACTCGCGCGGCCGCGTTGTCGGACGGCCGAAGATAGTATCGAGCGGGTTCGTCCACTACGCAGAGGCGGAAGTCTTGTTTGAAGATGCCGTAGAGGAGTTAGTCGGCGTTCTTGACCGTGAATCCGGCGAATCCCTACAGTGGAGTGAGGTCGAAGCCGCCGTCAAAAAGACCGTGAGTCGGTTCTTTACCCAGCGCACGCGGCGGCGACCGATGATCATCCCGGTGTCGTTCGACGTCTGATCTCGTCCCGGCAGGGCCGGCGAGGCGCTTGCGAAGGGCGCAAAGTGACTGACTGACGCGTACCGTCTGGATCACGGGCTATCACCGGAGAATCCTCGACCGTTTTGAGGAGGCGCAATGCTGGCGGCGGTCATGAATACCATCGGATCGCTGGCGAGTCGGCTCGCCGCGATCGTGTATTCGCGCGCCGTGATTATCGTTGTCGTGCTCGCCAGGAACGCGTACTCGCGCGCCGCCGTGATTGTCGCCGCCACCGCAGTCCTCGCCGTGCTGTTCTTCGATGACCTCCGATACCACCTCGGCTGGTCGGCGCTCCCGTTATTTGCCTGGGCGGCCGCGGCGATATTCATCCTGAACGTCGCACCGCGCCTGCTTGCCAGGTACTGGCGCTACGCCGTCGCGGCCACCTTCATGGGCCTGGCGATCGCCGGCGTACTGGGGGTTTTCCAGACGTCTACCGTTTTCTTCCCCAACACCCCCCCGATCAACCAGTCGCAAGGCGGGTCCTTCGGCAACTTGATCGCCCGCTGGCCGGCCGAGTGGGCCGACGCCGGAGGATCGGCGGGCCAGATCGCCCTCGCCGCGGCCCGGATCGGCATCCTCGTGGTCGTTGCGGCGGTCGTGGTCCGGCCGCGCCAGGCGTTGGTCGGCCTCCGGCTGGCCGGAGCCGGTCTTGTGGCCTTAGGGGTGCTGCTAATCGCCGCCGGGGCCGGGTTATTGGCACGCCTGTCCGAATGGCGTACCGCTCGACGCGAGAGGCGATTAGCGGCCGAGGGCATGGCCGGAGACTCGGCCGCGATGGGCACCGAGGCCGACCAGATCGAGAATCCTTCGTTCGCCACCGGCAGGCGCGACCCGCCGCTTGCGGGAACGGTCCAGCCGGAGCTCACCCCGGGTATGGATGCGCCGGGGGAAGACACGCTCGCAGACGCTGAGACCCCGGCCGGCGACGCGGCCGAGGGGGACGCTCCCGATATCGAAGAAGAAGACGCAGCCGTTGACGACCCGGCCGGCCCGGTCCTGCCACCCTTCCTCCACGTCCCGGCCTTCGCCTGGCCGCTCCCGGCCATCAGCATGCTCAAGACGGCGTCGGCAGGCGGCGTTCCCGAGTCCGAGATCGAGGCCACGTCCGAGCTGATCGTAGAGACCCTGGCCGAACACGGGATCGAGGTCTCCGTCGGCGATGTCAGGGTCGGGCCGCGGGTGACGATGTATGGCCTCGTGCCGGGCTGGGGACGGGGACGGGGCTCCCGTCAGGTCGCGCCGGTGGAGGGCATTACGGAAACGGCCGCATCCGGCCGTCAGCGTGTCCGGGTGGACACCATCCTGGCGCGCGAGAAAGACCTGGCGCTGGCGCTCGCATCGCCCAGCCTGCGATTTGAAGCGCCGGTGCCGGGGGCTTCCCTTGTCGGCATCGAGGTGCCTAACTCACGGCCATCGCCCGTCACATTGCGCACGGTCATGGAGTCGAGCGCTTACCAGGAGTTCCTGTCCGAAGCGGCGCTACCCGTCCCGCTGGGCGTCGGGAGCGGCGGCGAGAACGTGGTGATCGATCTGACGCGCATGCCGCATCTGCTGGTTGCGGGGTCCACCGGGTCCGGCAAGAGCGTGTGTATGAACAGCATCGCCACCGGCCTGCTCATGAGCCGCACGCCCGAGCAGGTCCGCATCGTCATGATCGACCCCAAGCGCGTCGAGTTGACGCCGTACACCGGCGTGCCGCACCTGTACGCGCCTCCGGTCGTCGAGTCGGACGTGGCTGTCGGGATCCTCAAAGCGCTCGTGGAGGAGATGACTGACCGCTTCAAGGTGCTGGAGCGCGCCGGGGTCCGCAACATCGCTTCCTACAACGACCAGGCCGTCACGAAGATGCCTTACCTGGTCATCATGGTGGACGAACTTGCGGACCTCATGTTGACGGCCGCATCGGAGGTCGAGCGCCTCATCTGTCGCCTCGCGCAACTTGGCCGCGCAACGGGTATTCACCTGATCATCGCAACCCAGCGACCGTCCGTGGACGTCGTGACCGGTCTGATCAAGGCCAACTTCCCGAGCCGGATCTCCTTCGCCGTTACATCGCAGATTGACTCCCGGACGATCATCGACACACCCGGTGCGGAGAAGCTGCTTGGCAAGGGCGACATGCTTTTCCTGCCCATCGACCGGCCCAAGCCGATGCGCATCCAGGGGGCGTTCCTGGGCGACCCGGAGGTCGCGGACGTGGTCGATTTCTGGAGGGCGGTGAAGGGCCCCAGACTCCCGTCTATCGAGCCGCTGACAGCCTCGGCCGACACCGGCGATTTCGGCGACGGCGGCCACGATGGTGATTCGCTGTTCGACCGGGCGAGCGAGATGGCCAGCGCACACAAGACCCTCTCCGTGTCGCTGCTCCAGCGCCGGCTCCGCATCGGCTACCCGCGCGCCGCCCGGCTCATGGATGAGCTGGAAGAAGCCGGTGTCGTCGGCACCGGAGAGCCCGGCAAACCCCGGCCGGTTCTCTAAGTCCCAGGGCGCCCCGGACGCCCCGGCCCCGGCCGTTAGCGGCCTTCCCCGCTGCTGTTCCGGGGAAAGCGCGGTACCCTGTCCTTGAGGCCGCGCGTGACCAACATCACACCACTCTTCCCTGGTCAGGACCCTCCTGACGGCGCTGAACCCCGCGAGCTTGACCTCGAAGGCGTTCGGGAGTCCTGTCTCGCCTGCGGCGGGAGCCTGGTGGACAGCCCGACATACGACCGCTACCTGGTCTGCCCGCGCTGCCGGTTTCACTACACCATGTCCGCCCGGCGACGGGTCGATATGCTCGCCGACGCCGGGACCTTCCGCGAGACCTCGCGCTGGATACGCTCGCTCGACCCGCTTTCGTTCTCCGCAAGGGTCACGTACCGCGAGCGATTGCTGCAGGACCAGGACCGGACCGGACTGACCGAGGCCGTGATTACCGGGACCTGCACGATCGGCGGGACGCCGGCGGTCTTGATCGTTCTGGACTTCGGCTTCCTTGGCGGCAGCATGGGCCTTGTGGTCGGCGAAAAGGTCGCCCTGGCGCTCCAACTGGCGGCGCGCAAGCGCTTTGCCGCTATCGCCGTCATAAACAGCGGAGGCGCTCGTATCCAGGAAGGCGTCCTGTCGCTCATGCAGATGGCGAAGACCACCGTCGCCGCCAACGAGATGCACCGGCGCGGCGTTCCCCTGATCTCGGTCCTCGGCGACCCGTCGACCGGGCAGGTCTACGCCTCGTTCGGAACGCAGGCTGACCTGATCTTCGCCGAGCCGGGCGCCCACGTGGGGTTCGCGCCGTTCCGCGCCGTCAAGGAACATGCCGGCGGCGCGTTGACCGCGGGCCAGCACACCGGAGAAGTCCACTTCCGGCACGGGATGCTCGATGGCGTGGTCGATCGAGAACAGATCAAACACGTCATCTCCACCGTACTGGAGCTCTTGAGACCGGAGTTCCGGCTCGCCAAGCGGCGTCGCGGCCGGCCGCCGCGCACACGACCCCGTCGCATGGAGGCGTGGGAGATGGTGCAGCTCGCCCGTCACCCGGGCCGTCCGACGGCGCGCCACTTCATCGACCAGGTGTTCGCCAATCTCGTGGAGCTTCACGGCGACCGCCAGTACGCAGACGCGTCCGAGGTGATCACCGGGATAGCGCGACTGGCCGGCCAGCCCGTGGTGGTGATCGGCCAGGAAAAAGCCCCTCCGAGCGGCATGATCTCGTCGTCGGAAGACGACACGCCGCAGGGCCTGTCCGCCAGCGGCTCGATCACTCCCGAGGGCTTCGGAAAGGCGCGTCGCGCCATCCATTTCGCGGCCCGTTTCGACCTCCCGATCATTACCCTGGTGGATACACCCGGACCGGCGCTCGACCTCGAGGCGTGGGAACGCGGGCAGGCGCACGCGATCTCGCAGACGATATCGACGCTCATAGATGTCGAGGTTCCGACTATCTCTGTTCTGATCGGGGAGGGCGGCAGTGAGGCGGCGCTCGCCTTTGCCGTGACGGACCGCGTCTTGATGCTCCAGAACGCCATCTACACGCCGATATCGCCGGAACGGGCGGCGGCGGCGGAGCTGCGTGATTCAGCCGCAGCCGAGCAGGTGGTCGGCGCGCTGCGGTTGACCTCCGTCGACAGCCGCCGGATGGGCATTATCGACGACATCGTGAGGGAGCCTGACGGCGGGGCGCACCGCGACCCGTTGGAGGCGTCACGCCTGCTCAAACGCGCACTAATGATCGAGATCACCGATATCGTGGAACGACATCGCCGGACGCTCGTTAGACGCCGCCACCGGAAGTACCGGCACATCGGAGAGTCCGGCCGGCCGTTCCGGTCCGCCCTGAGACGCGAGTTGAACGTCTGGCGGAGGGCTCTTGGCGCCAGCGTCCGCGCCCTGAGAACCGGCCGCGACGCCGACGCCGGAGTGACCCCCGGCCCAGACGCCGAACCCGGCGACTAGAGGCGCTGCGCGGCTGGCTCAGGCCCGGCCGGTGAAAGCTGCTCAGCCGGGCAGCACGAACCGCTCTATCGCCTCGACCACTCCGTCCGCATAGACGTCGCCCACCGACTCTCTGGCCGCCGCACGCACTTCGTCGGGCGCGCTGCCCATCGCAACTGGCAAACCGGCAACGGCGAACGCCTCGATGTCGTTGAAGGAGTCGCCCACAAAAACCACGCCTTCGAGGGGCGCTCCAACGCGCTCCGCCCAGCTTCGCAGCCCTGTGCCCTTGTCGATCCCTCGGCGCGTGAAGTTCACGTACCAGCGTCTCCCGCCCGCGTCCTGGGACAGGATCGCCGTCACCTGTTCCGGGGCCAGCGCCGCGGCCCCTCGCACCGCCTCGGCCTGGGTCTCGGTGGGCGCGTCACGGTCCTTCGTGTACCCGGCGATCACCGTGATGTCCCAGTCCGTGACCTCCGAGACTTTGCGGACGGCGTCCCATCCGTCCACGGCGAAGAACGCCATGGAGAGATCCTCCAGTCCGGTTGCGATCTGGCGTGCGTCCTCCGGCGCGATGACATGGGCCTCGATGGTCGAGTTGGCCGACGGGTCCAGCAGGCGCGCCCCGTTGTCGGATATCTGCGGCGTCGTCAACCCGAGTTCCCGGGCATAACGGGCGACGTCCGTCGGCTCCCGCCCGGAAGCGATCGCGACCGGGACAATGGCCGACGCGCGTCGGACGGCGTCGACCACCCGGGGGGACAGCCTGTCCTGTGCGTCCAGCAGCGTCCCGTCCAGGTCCAGGACCAGCCCGCTCGCCCGCCAGCGGCCTGACGCCCCCGAATGACCTATGTCAGCACCTCGAACTGGCCTTCAGGCTCCCCGCCCGAAATGACCCGCCGGGCGTTCTGATACGAGAAGATCAGAGCGCGTTCCACGCGCTCCTCGCTGGAACCGGCGAGGTGCGGCGTGACCACCACGTTATCCATCGATAGCAGGGGATTGTCGACGGGCGTCGGCTCTTCCTCGAACACGTCCAGCCCGGCGGCGCGGATCTGTCCATCGTTCAAAGCTTCGATCAGGTCGGCCTCGTTGTGGACCGGGCCGCGGCAGGTGTTGATGAAGATCGCGGACTCCTTCATCAGCGAGAAAGCGCGGGCGTCCATCATGCCCCGCGTCTCCGAGTACAGGGGCACGTGTACTGTCACGATGTCCGAGGACTCCAGTAGCTCTTCAAACCCGACCCTGCGTACCGCCAGCTCCGCTTCCACCTCGGCAGGAATCGTCGCCGGGTCGTGGTAGATCACCTCGGCCGGCCCGAACCCGCGCACCATCCCCGCCACGAGCCTTCCGATGTTGCCGAGCCCGATGATCCCTATCGTCTTCCCGCCGACCTCGTACACGCCCGATCGCACCGGCTCACGCCATGTGCCGTCGCGCACGCCCTCGAAGCCCGGCATGAACTTGTGCTGCACCGTCAGCATGAGTCCCAGCGCATGCTCGGCGACCGACCGCGCGATCTGCGGCGAGTTGTTCGCCACGAAGATCCCCTGCTCACGGACCGCCGGCACGTCAATCCGGTCGTACCCGGCGCTCATCAACTGGAGCATCTTCAGGTTGGGAAGCTGCGTCAGCTCTTCGTACGGCATCGCCAAACCGCCGAGGATCAGCACCTCGGTGTCCGCGAGGAGCTCCCTGCGCTCCTCCCAGGAGAGCGTGGGATCGACTACCCCAACGTCCAGGTCGTCCGGAGCGAGCGCCTCTGCCAGCTGTACGCGATGGTCAGGCTGCGAGTAGTAGACGACGCGACTCATCGTGAAGCTCCAGTGGGTAGGCTTGCCGGGATGGCGGCCAGAATACCATCGCGTCACGCGAGTTTCTGCGATCGTTGGAGGACGGGGGACGGCGGAACTCCCGGAGCGCCTGCCATCCGGATCGCGTACCCGACCTGTTATCGCCTTTCTACGGCCCGTCATTCTCGTGGAAACGGGAATCTGGTCCCGGGCGGAGCGCCAATCAAGGGCCGTGGGGAGTCCGCACCCGCCGACGTGGCCGATTAGCCCGTGTCGTGGACGTATCGGTCGACCGAGCGCCATTTGACGGCCCGGGCGAACCGATCTACGCTTGCGCCTACGTACCGAGCAGCGCGGATTCCGCGCTCGGGGAGCTTGGGGAGCCAGGCTGAGAGGGTGGCCGGAACCGCCACCGACCCTGAACCTGATCTGGTTAATGCCAGCGTAGGGATTCTCGTCTTCTGGCTCCCACCATCGGGTGTTCACACACCCGAAACGGCCTGGCCCCGCGAGCGACGGCAACGGGAGCGTACAGATGAGTGACCTGTTGGAAATCGGCGGCAAGACCTTCAATTCCCGCCTGATGACCGGCACCGGCAAGCACAGGTCTCCGGAAGATCTTGTCGCGTCCGTCGAGGCGTCCGGTACCGAGATCATCACCGTCGCCATCCGTCGCTTGAATCTGGACGACCCGGAAGAGAAGACGATCCTCGACTACCTGGACTGGGACCGCTACCAGATCCTCCCGAACACCGCGGGGTCCACGACGGCCGACGAGGCCGTATTCACAGCGCAGCTCGCGCGCGAGGTCACGGGCTCCGACTGGATCAAGGTCGAGGTGATCCCGGACCTCAAGTACTTGCTTCCTGACCCGATCGGGACGCTCGAGGCCTCAGAACGACTCGTCAAGGACGGATTCACTGTCCTTCCCTACATCGGAGCAGACCCCGTACTGGCCCGTCGCCTGGAAGACATCGGTTGCGCGACCGTGATGCCACTCGGCTCGCCCATCGGCTCCGGCCGCGGCGTCCTGACCCTGGACGAGATCAAGATCATCATCGAGCAGGCGAACGTGCCCGTTGTGGTGGACGCCGGCCTCGGCACGCCGTCTGAAGCCGCATCTGTGATGGAGATCGGCGCCGATTGCGTGCTCGTCAACACCGCCATCGCGCAGGCCGAGAACCCGGCCCTGATGGGAGAGGCGTTCAAGCTCGGCGTCCAGGCGGGGCGCATGGCGTACCAGGCTGGGCGAATCCCGGCGAAGGCGTATGCGACGGCCAGCTCGCCGCTGGAGGGCGTGCCCGAGCCCACCACCGCCGACTGATCGCCCCAGAGACATTAGAAGCCCGTTAAAGACGCCCAGATGCAACTACCCACGCGCGTCCTATGCCTGGTAACAGCGCTGGACCCCGGCGACGACCCGGGCCCGCTGCTCACGTCCGTCCGCGCCGCGGTGCGCGGGGGCGTAAACGTGGTCCAGGTGCGGGCCCCGGAACTGGAGCGAACGGCCTTCTTCAACCTGGCCGCATCGGTGGTCGAAACGGTCGATGGCGAGGCGCTTATTTTGATCAACAATCGAGTGGACGTGGCGCTCGCCGTTGACGCCGGCGGCGTCCAGCTCGGCTGGCGCGGACCCGCGGTGACCGCGGCCCGGCGCGTTGGCGGGCCCGAGTGGTTGATCGGCCGCTCCGTCCACTCCGCGGAAGGCGCGTTGCGGGCGCAAAAGGACGGTGCAGATTTCCTCCTGCTCGGAACCCTGTACGCCACTTCATCACACCCCGGCGTGGCGGGCGCCGGCCCGGGCCTCGTCAGCGAAGTCGCGGAGCAGGTGGGAATACCGATCATCGGTATCGGTGGAATCGATGCGGAGCGCGCATCGGAGGTCGTATCGGCGGGCGCGCGCGGGGTCGCCGTGATCGGAGCGATACTTCGCGCCGAGGACCCGGAGCGGGCGGCGGCCGATCTCCGAGCGGCGATCGAAGAAGAGGAGCCGGACCGGGCCGCCGATTACAAAGGGGAGCCGGGGCGACGGGAGACCGTGACCCTGGAACCGGGAATGGAGAGACCGGGGACGGACGCGGGGGGACCGAGGACGGAAGCATGATCACCGTGGTGATAAACGGCAGCGACACCGAGTTGGACGGACCGACCAGCCTGGTCGCCTATCTCGAATCAAAGGACCTTGCGGAGCGCCGGGTCGCGGTCGCCATCAACGGAGAGATCGTTCCTCGGCCTGAGTACGACTCGATCATCATCCGGGAGGGAGATCGCCTGGAGATCGTTCGGCCGGCTGGCGGCGGTTAAACGCCGGGCCTGAGAAACCTCTCGAATCTCTTCAGCCAGTTGTCGCACAGGCGTTGAGAGGTCGGCGCTCGGCTCCCCTGATTACCGGGGAGTACGGAGGCGATTTTAGAAACCGCCCATCACCGCCGCCGCCATTACAGCCCACAACATGACGACCGAGATCACCAGTATCGGGAAAACGACCCGTTTGAGCGCCCGGTCGGAATCTTGTTGCTGCAACGGGACAATTCTCCTGTTCGGCTTGCGCTGTTGCGCCGGGGCGAGGTTTCATGAGATGCCGTGACGCCACGGTCACGTGCTCGGCGGCCGGCGAACCGACCATTCACACACTAGCGACGTTGGAAGTCCCGGGGATGCCTGCCCACCGGTGAAACGGGTGCGGGCCGTCCCGATCTGCCTGATTGCGACGGACTGCAATTGGCGCTACGTGCAGACACGCATGCCACCGTTCCAAACGGCTTACGGATCACTCACATACACAGTTCAAGCGAGGCGTCGCGCACGCCCGGCGTTACACTACCGGGCCTGTATTCCACTTGATCCGTATGACGCCCACGGAGTGATTTTTGGCGCGACACACGCGGCTCGATGTCCTGGCCGGCGTCCACGAGGCCGGCGTGGTGCCGATCTTTTACAACAGCGACTTCGAGCGTGCGCGGTCTGTCGTCCGCGCCTGCAGGGCGGGCGGCATTCGCGTCATCGAGTTCACCAACCGGGGCGACCACGCCTGGGAGGTGTTTTCGGAGCTCGAGCGCTGGGCGGCGAACGAGGCCCCCGACGTGATCCTGGGCGCAGGATCGGTCCTCGACGCCCCGACCGCGGCGCTCTACATAGCGAACGGAGCGTCCTTCATCGTCAGCCCGGCCACGGACGACGACACGGCACGGCTCTGCAATCGTCGCAAGATCGCCTATATGCCGGGCTGTGGCACCGTCACCGAGATCGCGCACGCCGAGGAGCTCGGGTGCGAGATCGTGAAACTGTTCCCGGGTGACTCGGTCGGCGGCCCGGGATTCGTCAGGGCGGTCCGTGCGCCGATGCCGTGGTCGTCCATAATGCCGACCGGCGGAGTGGACGGTTCCCGGGAGTCCCTGCGCGCCTGGTTTGAGGCCGGCGTTCCGGCGGTGGGCATCGGCTCGGCGCTTGTGTCTTCCGATGTCGTCGAGGCCGGGGCGTGGGAGACGATAACCGAGCGCTGCCGGGACGTCCTCGCCATCATCAAGGAGTTGCGCGGGCCATAACGGGACGCCCCTCGCATCGCCTGCCCGCACCGCCCCGTCCTACTGGAGGATTTTCATGCCGCTTGACCAGAGGGTCCAGGAGTTCGTAGCCGAGAATCACAAGGCCGTATTGAGCACGTTCCGGCGTGATGGCGCGACCCAGTTGAGCATCGTCTCGTGCGGGCCGTACGGGGAGGGCGTGGCCTTCTCCACAACGGAGAACCGCGCCAAACTGCTCAATCTTGAACGCGACCCGCGCTGTTCGCTCCTCGTATCGAAGGACGATTGGTGGGGATACGTCGTGCTCGAGGGCCGGGCAGAGATCATCTCGTCAAAGACCGCCAGCCCCGAAAAGCTTCGAGACGCGATGCGTGACGTTTACCGCGCCGCTTCCGGCAAGGAACATCCAGACTGGGAGGAGTATGACGAGGCGATGCGTAAAGACGGCCGCGCCACCGTCATCGTGATCCCCGAGAAGGTGTACGGCACCGCCCTCTGACCACGGAACATTCTCCAGAACGCCCGGGATGAGCGCCCGAATATCTAACGCAGCGATGAGTAATGGAGACGAACAGGCCGCATGCCCCACAGCTTCGTGACGATCGGGGAAGTGCTCCTCCGCCTGACCGCCCCGCGGCGCGAGCGGCTCACGCAGGCACGCCAGTTTGACGCCATATACGGCGGCACCGAGTGCAACGTGGCCGTCGCCCTCAAGCAGTTCGGCGTCGACTCGGCTCTGATCTCCCGCATCCCGGAAAACGACATCGGACAGGCGTGCATCAACTTCATCCGGCAGTACGGCGTCGACACCTCGCAGGTGGTCCGTGGCGGCGACCGGCTTGGCCTCTACTACCTGGAGATCGGCGCCTCGATGCGCCCGTCGGCGGTGGTGTACGACAGGGCGCTCTCTGCGATGTCCGAGATCGAACCCGGGATGGTCGACTGGCCGGCCGCGCTCGCCGGGCGGGACTGGTTCCACTTCTCCGGGATCACCTGCGCCATCTCCGAGCGAGCGACGGCGACGGTAGCCGCAGGGTGCGAGGCGGCGAAAGCGACAGGCATGACCGTCAGCATAGACTTCAATTTCCGGAGCGCCCTGTGGAGCCCGGAGGCGGCGGCGAAGCGTCTCGATCCGTTGATGCATTACGTCGATGTCGCCATCGGCAGCGCTCGCGACCCGATCCTCGGCGTCATGCTCGGGATGGACGGAAACATCCCGCCAGACGAACGGACTCCCGAGGCGTACCGGTCATTTGTGGAGTCCGCCGTCTCGAAGTACGGGTTCGGCAAGGTCGCTCTCACGGTGAGGGACGTTCACTCGAGCGACCACAACTCCTGGCAGGGCGTGTATTTTGACGGTTCCGAGGTCGCCCTCAGCCGGCGTCACGAACTAGAAATCGTGGACCGCGTGGGTGGTGGGGACGGGTTCGCGGCTGGAGCGATCTGGGGCGTCTTGAACGGTTGGAAACCACAGGAGATAGCGGACTTCGCAGCGGCGTCCGGGGCCATCGCCCACACCGTTCACGGCGACTTCAACCTGGCGTCGGAGGCGGAGGTGCTGGCCGCGGCCTCAGGCGGGGCCGACGTCAGGCGCTAAGCCGTTCCGCCCAGATGCCCCGGGCGCGGGCGCGTCTTAGGTCAGGTCGTCACCTGCACGAGCCGGTAACCGATACCCGGCTCCGTGATGATGTAGCGCGGCCGGGACGGGTCTTCTTCCAGCTTGCGGCGAAGCTGTTTCACGAACGTCCGCAGGTACTCTGTCTCGTCGCCGTACTCCGGTCCCCACACGGCCTGCAGCAGCTCACGATGGGTAAGCACCTTACCGGCGTTGGTCGCAAGCGTTCGCAGCAGGTCGTACTCCGTACGCGTCAATCGAACCTCTTCGCCCCGGCGTTTGACGATGCGGGCGCCCAGGTCGATCTCGACGTACCCGGTCGTGACGACCGGTTCCTGCCTCGACCCGTTACCGGACAGACGGTCTGCGCGTCGTAGCGCGGCGCGTATACGCGCCGAAAGCTCTGCGCCGCCGAAAGGCTTGGTTATGTAATCGTCCGCGCCGAGGTCCAGGGCGCGGACCTTTTCACGTTCCTGGTCGGTCGCGGAAAGGATGATGACCGGGTCGTTGAAAAACTCCCGCAACCTTTCAAGGGCCTCGAACCCGTCCATCACCGGCATCGAAATGTCCAGGACGATCAGGTCGGGGTGGCCGAGGGAAGCCTGGTAGAGCGCTTCCTCCCCGTTCGACGCCAGGACAACGTCAAATCCCTCGGCGGTGAGCTGCCGCTCGACGAGGCGCCGGAGCTTGGGATCGTCATCGACGACCAGGATGGACGGTTTCGTCTTGCGGCGTTGCGTCGCATCAATGTTCATACGTAGCCAACCCTGCCTGTCTGGTTGCACCTGATAAGCCTAACCACTCCCGTTTAGTCTCCGGGCTGGACGGGAAGTGTGAACCAGAAGCGCGAACCCTCTCCGTGCTCGCTCTCGACGCCTATTTTGCCACCGTGCGCCTCAACGATGGCTTTACAGATCGCCAATCCCAGACCCGCGCCCATGCCGGCGTGCCGGCCGGCGTCGGTCACCCGGAAAAACTTCTCGAAGATCTCGGCCTGGACGTCCGGCGCTACTCCGATGCCTGAGTCACTGATTGCGGTTTCCAGGGTGTCGGTCTCCGCATCGTAATGTGCGCGGAGCTTGACCGGCCCGTCGGAGTACTTGAGGGCGTTTGATATCAGATTGTCCAGCACGCGCCCGATCTGCACCGGGTCCACGTACATGATCGGCAGGTCCAGCGCTGCATTGACAGAAATCTCACGCCCCTCGCCGAGCCGGGAGCGCCTCGCCCTCCGCGCGGCGTCATCCGCAAGGTCTGCGATATGAGTCTCTTCCGGCTCGACCGGAACGGCGCCGGCCTCGATACGCGACATATCGAGAAGGTTTGAAATTAGCTCGGACAACCGGTCGGATTCGTCGTCCACCGCCGATAGCTCTTCCAGCAGCAAGTCACCGTCCTCGTCGGACTCACCGGTATGCGTCATGGCCGCTGCGACGAGTCCCTTGATCGCCGTGACCGGACCCCTGAGGTCGTGCGTGATCATGGACAGGAAATCCGCCTTCACCTCGTCAAGGAGTTTCAGCCCGGTGATGTCCTGGAACACCGCGATGCCCGCCGTAACGCGTCCATCCGGGGCGAACACCGGGGCAGCGCTCACAAGCGTCGGAACCCGTGACCCGTCCGGTCGCTCGAAAATCACCTCTACCTCGCGGACCACGCTGCCGGTCGCGATGGCGCGGAGCAGCGGCAGATCATCCACTTCAATCCGCACCCCGTCCGGCCGCCGGTAGGTGACCGATTTCCGGTACTGGTCTGGAAGCGCCCCGGGGGCGATCGAGTTTCCGGAGATCCGCTCCACCTCTTCCGTCGCCAGCAATACGCGACCGTCCACAGCGTCAACGATCAGCACGCCGGCGGCGGACACCTGCAGGATGCCCTCAAGACGGGCGTGTGCCGTTTCTGCGGCGTCACGCAGCGACGCCTCTTCCTCGTACAGGCGAGAGTTCTCCATCGGCGCGCCGATCTGCCGCCCGATCATTTCGAGCATGGTCAGGCTCCGGTCGTCGTACGCCCGGGCTTGCAACGAGGCCAGGTTGAGCGTGCCGATCACACGGTCTGCGGCGATGATCGGCGCCGCGAGCGCCGATGCCCTGGGCGCATGCTTTTCCGGGAAAAGCGGCGCCTGGCAAGGGAAGTGGCTGACCAGTTCGTCGGCGCTCACGTCGGCGAGGATTACCCCGGTCCTGTCGTTCAACATCCGTTCTGTGGCCGTCCCCGCGACCTGGCATGTGCCCGCAGGCGCCGGCTCAATGCCGGACCGGTCCGCGGCGAACGTCTCCGTCAACAACGTCGCCCCGGCGTCCAGGTCGCAGATCGAGATCCGGTCGAACGGCACGAGATTTCCGACCTGTTCGGCAAATCGCTCAAAAACATCGCGGACGTGGGGTGAGGAGGTCATGATGCGGGTGATCTCCACCAGTGCGGCGCGGTCGGACGCCTCACGGGAAAGAGACCTGTTGGCCGATTCCAGTTGCCGCGTTCGCTCCTCCACGCGTTTTTCGAGTTCCATGTTGAGCGATTGGATCTGCGCCTCGGCCCGCTTTCGTTCGCTGATGTCACGTACGATGCCCGTGAACAGGCGGCCCGAGGCGACGCGCGTCTCTGAAACGGCCAGGTCGATCGGGAACTCGGCGCCGTCAGCGCGGAGCCCGATGGTCTCTCGGCCGGTGCCGATGATGGTGGCCTGGCCGGTTTCCAGATAGCGCTGGACGTAACGGTCGTGCTCGTGGCTTAACGCCGACGGCATCAACATGGAGACGTTCCGGCCGATCACCTCTTCCGGTTCATAGCCAAAGATGCGCTTTACGGCCGGGTTTCCAGACAGCACGATTCCGTGCTCGTCGATGGTGATAACGGCGTCCACCATCGTCTCCAGCACGGCCGCATGCCGGGACTCAGAGTCCGGATCACTCGCGCGCGTACGCTCGCCGTCATCGTTCATAAAGGTCAACCGGTGTACAACGAACGGGATTCGCCGTCACTTCCGCGCCCCTGTCCCGGGACGTCCGGGACGGCCGACGTCAGGTAAGAGTCCCGGCGTCCGATGACGCGTGTCACCGCGCCCGACGCGACCACCGTCACGCCGTCCGAAATTGGGCCGATTTCGCAGGTATTCACTTGCGGCAGGCTTTCATAGTAGGCGAACGGGGGCAGCATCTCCAACCGACTGAACGACCCGGGCAATGGGACGAGCGCGTTGATGGCGTACCTGACGCACCGCGATCAAGCCAGCAATACGGCCCGGACTAGCCCCGGAACGGCCCCGGGCTACGCACATGAGTGGACGACAGCTTCAATGCCCCATGCTTGGCGGGATTATCAGCACAGGGACCACGGATGATCGGATCACGCTGTCGGCGACGCTCCCAACGACCCATCTCGTGAGCCCGGAAGTTCCGCGTGTCGTCATGACCACCATTGCGTCGCGCGCGTCCTGGGCGATCTGGATGATCTCGGAACGTGGATGTCCACCGCCGATCTGAGTTTCGACCGTGTGCCCGCGCGCCCGTAGCCTCGTGGCGACCTCGACGAGATAATGTCTTGCTTCCTTCTCACCCTCTTCGGCGATCGCAAGCGACCCGGCCGGCAGGCCGTCATACGGGTGTCCCCCATACATGATGGGGAACGGCACCGCGCGGACCAATGTGATGGGAGCGTTTGCCGCTTTGGAGATAGATTCGGCATGCGGAAGCGCCTTTTCGGCGAGCTCCGAGCCGTCTAGCGGGACGATCACCAACCCGGGCGCCCACCGGTCGATTCCGGTGTCAGCATCGACCGGGGCCACCATGACAGGCACGGGCGAAGAGTGGATCACGCGATCGGTGACGGACCCCAGCAGGCCGCGGGCGAGTCCCGAACGGCCGCGCGAGGCCATGACGATCAGATCAGAGTGACGGTCTCGCGCCGTCAGGACCACCCCTGTCGCGGGGTCGGCGTTGAGGACGACCACGGAGTTCGCGTGGACTCCGGCTTGAAGGAGCTCCTCGGTCACTTCCCCGAGGTAGGATCCGGCGTTTGACCCGGGGTCCGCCCGGCTCCGCGCGACCCCTTTACCCTCAGTCCCGGACATTGACGGCGACACCGGGTCTGGAGCTTGTGGTCGCGTCGACTGGCGCAACACACCGATCAGCGTTAGCTCGGAGTCGAACAGGCGGCCCATTCCCGCCGCCGTCGCGACCGCGGACCTGGCCAGTTCAGAGCCGTCTAGCGGGACCAGTATCCGCCGGTACCGTGTATCCAATCCGACCTCCGCGCCGTACTGACTTCCTGCCGTCCGACGCGGCACAGCGACGGTCGGCGATATCTCCATGCTCGTCGGCGGACCGTGAAACGGGCGTGAACGGCAGCCGCGCAATCGTGAGGGTCACGTGAGGATGCCGGTTAGCCGACACAGAAAGGGTGCGTCCGCCCCCACAGGCCGGCCCGAGATTCCGACAATAGGTTTGTCGTGACATCGCCCTCGTCAGCCGGCGCAGAGGTTGCGACCCTGTACGAAGTCGACAGGCCCGGTATCAACGGTCAGGGTTCGTTCCAACCCAGGCCGGGCGCCCGAAAATGGAACCGCGGAGGAAGACGCGAGATGAGCGAGATAACTTTGACTGAAGAAAAAGCGACCCGCCCGCCGGTCAGCATCGCGACCTATGCCGCTATCGCGGCGACCCTCCTCATCATGGTGCTGAGCGGAATAATGTTCGCCGCGAGCCCGGGCGACACATCGGTACGGCCCGCATACGACCCGGCCGCGAGCCTGGTCGGCTTCGCCAGCGCAGACTGAGCGCCTCGCCCGGTCGATCTGCTTGATCGTTCGCCGGCGCCGTCCCCCATGGGCAGGGACCCTTCCTCTGGATGACCCCTCTGCGGGTGATTCTTATGGCTCATCTGTGACCCGCCCGGACTGGCCGCCCTGAGCCGCGGGGACCTGACGTCAAGCCGGGCCCGGCATGAACATTCGGCGCAACGGCCCCGGGCGCTGACCCGCCCGGCAGGCCGGCCAGATCGGGCGCATCCATCAGGGAGAGTTAGGCCAGAAATCACAGGACGCTTCGTTCGGCACTCATCCACCCACCCTGGCGCCCGCAACCCCGGGGGCCAGAACGCCGAACGGATCTTCGGGAGCAGACGGTTTCGCCGGGTCATCACCCCGTCCCGGCGGCCACCCCGCCGTCAGCCCCGGGTCCACCTCGGCGGTTCGAGGGGAGCCGCAGGCCTCACCCGAGGCGATCACCGATCTTGAGACCGGCCGCAGACGCGAATTCTGCGGCCGGTTCTTTTTTTGCGCCCGGTCGCTGCACCCGTCGAACCAGTACCGCGCCGTCGCCAGTCGCCACCTGGAAGCCGTCGTCACCGGACGCGATGATCGTGCCCGGCGCCGCGCCTGCCTCGCCCCCTGTCCCGAGAGAAGCGTCGAATATCCGTAACGTTTCGTCGCCCCGGGTCGTATTGGCGCCCGGCTGTGGGTTACAGCCGCGAATCAGGTCGTAAACCCGGCCGGCGGACAGGGACCAGTCGATCTTTCCGTCCTTCGCCCTGGCCCAGCTCTCGTAGGTCGCCCGCTCCTCGTCCTGGTCAACCTTTGGCGCGTTTCCCTCGCGAACAAGATCGATCGCCTCGATCATCGCCTCGACGCCCATCGGGAACAGGCGGTTGAAATAGATGGAGCCGAGCGTGTCATCCGGCCCGATCTCGATCTCTTTTTGCAGGAGCACCGGCCCTGTGTCCAGGCCTTCGTCCGGCCAGAAGATGCTCAGACCCGTCTGCTTCTCGCCCATGATGATCGGCCAGTTGATCGAGCTCGGCCCGCGGTGGAGGGGAAGAAGCGATGGGTGGTACTGGATAGTCCCGTGCGTTGGGGCCTGGATCATCTCCATCGGCACGATATCCGTCACATACGCCATAACGCACAGATCCGGTGACAGGCCGACGAACTGTTCGATCGCCTCGGCGCTGCGGAACCGGCCCGGCTGAAATACCGGGACGCTTCGTTCCTGCGCGCCGGCCTTGAGCGGGTCTTCCGGCCGGCCTTCCTGGTCCGGAGAACAGAACACCCCGGCGACTTCGTCCTTGCCCGCGTCAAAGATCGCCTCCAGCACTGATTTGCCGAACGCCTGCTGGCCGATTAGCACGATGCGCAATTGACTACCCCCTTTGTTGCGTCCCTGAGCTGCACGCCGCCCCCGATACCGGGATCGCTGAGGATGCCGATTCTAGCGCGCTGGACTGCCTCCATTCACACTCGCACGTACCGGCCGGTACGTGCGACCCGGACTACTGGACCGTCACGACCGCCTGCATGAACGGGTGGATCGTGCAGAAGTAGAGAAAATCGCCCGGCGTGTCGAACGCGAGCGAGTACTGGCCGCCGAGGCCGAACGTCCCGCTGTCGAACGCCCCCGTAATGTTGCCAGGGCTCCCGGCGGTCACGGTATGCGGGGCGTCGTCTTGATTGGTCCATGTGATCGTCGTTCCGGCCGCGACGGTGATGTTCGAGTGTGCAAATCCGATGATGTCCGCCTCCACCGTGGACGGCGCCGGTATCGGTGTCGCGGTCGGCGGAGGCGTCGCTGTTGCGGTCGGCTCGGGCGTGGCGGTAGATGTCGCAGTCGGCTCAACGGTCGGCGTGGCGGTCGCGGCAGGCGCCGGGGTTTCTGTAGCTTCCGGAACCGCCGTCGGCAGGGGTGTTTCCGTCGCTGCCGGCTCGGCCGTGGCGGCCGATGTCGCAGTCGGCTCCGATGTGGGCGTAACCGTCGCCGCGTCCGCCCTTGTCTCCGGTGTTGCGGCCGATGTCGCAGTCGGCTCCGGTGTGGGCGTAGCCGTCGCCGCGTTAGCCCCCGTGTCCGGCGTGGCTGCCGAGCTCACATCGGGTACGGCCGTAGGAGCCGGGGTTGATGGCTGGACGTCCGCTGTTGAGCCAGAGCCGCAGGCCGTGGCGACAAGCGCGGCGAGCGACAACACTGTCAACGCCAGTATCGCGGTACGCCTTCGTCGCCCGTCCAGGCGTGGGAGTAGTCCAATCATGACGACCGGTTCTTTTTGCTCCGTGCCTCTGCTGCCCGTCGGGATGACTTACGACCCGGGAACGGCTCGCGATCTCTCGCCGGGCGTCCAGCCCTCAACGACCGCCGGCGTCGCCGAAGATCTTCGGGACTGTCCCTGGATCAAGACGCGGGCGTAGAGTGATAGCCGTGAACCTGCAACCGAGCGATCAAATCATCGAGCCAACGGAAGGCTCCGAGCCGGGCTCGGACGACTTCGACGGCTGGTTCGGGCGGGGGCTCAAGTTTGCCCAGCTCGGCTTCCCGGACCGCGCCATAGAGTCGTTTGAGCAGGCTCAGGTGATTCGGCCGGACGACGCCACGATCCAGTTCAACCTGGGCACGGCCCACCTGTCCCTCGGCAACTTTGTACAGGCGGTCGTCAACCTGGACCGGGCGATCAAGCTGGACCCTTCTAGTGCGGACGCCTACGGCAACCGCGCCGTGGCGCATGCCGGGCTGGGCGAAGAGGACCGGGCACGCAGGGATGTTGAGACAGCGGTGTCGTTGGGCGCTCCGCCTGAGGGCATCGAATCCGTGCTCGCGTATGTGCGTGAGCGTGTCAATCCCACCCAGGACTGACCGGCGTACCGGCGGGATGACACCGTCCGCCGGCACGCGGCCACCGGAAAAGCGACCGCCGCGTGACAGGCCCGCCCCGAGGCCCGAGGCCCAAAGGATGTCCCGGGGACGGTGGCAAACGATGAAGCCTGACGGTGTAATCTGGCCCAACGGCCGCTTTAGGCCCAACGGTCCAATCTGGGAGACGTAAAAATGGCCAACCGATCACGACTGACGGAAGACCAGGTATCGGACCGCCTCATGGCCGTACCGCACTGGTCGAGGGCCGGCGACAGTATCGTGAGGACGTTCGAGTCGCCCTCGTTCATGGACGGCATCGCCTTCGTCCATCGCGTCGCAGACATTGCTGAAGCGCGTGACCATCACCCGGACATCGATATCCGGTACACCCGCGTGACGCTGACGTTGTCGACCCATGACCGGGGCGGCCTGACGGCGCTCGACTTCGACGTGGCGGAAGCGGTCGACGCCCTTTAAGCCTGCGGCGCCTTTAAGGTTTGGTCCTCCCAGCGGATCGCCGGCGCGGTCGATCCCAGTCCGGGTACTCGGTTTCCAGCTCGCGCAGCCTCATGTAGTCGCGGAGCGTGGCGAAGGCGGCCCGTGTAGCGGTCGCCTTGCGATGTGACGGCTCGGACCGCATTGCCTGTGCGATATGCTCCGCCAAGAAATGCGCCTCGGTGCGCGACACCGGTTGAAATTCGTCGTGCCGGAGGATCACTTCAATGCCGACGCCCTCGAGCAGCAGCCGCGCAACGGCCCGGCCAACGGCGAGATCGGCGCGATCGAACACGAACCCGGACTCGTCGCGCCCCGGACGTATGATCTCCGACTCGATAAGCCGGGCCAGAACTTCCCGGTCCAGGTCGGTCTCGTCGAGATATTCGGCCAGCCCGACCGGACCGCGTGGGGTCCGCAGTTGTGTGGAGGACAGGCCGAGCTCGGCCGCCGGGTTCGCGCTGTCCAGGATCCGGGCGATGACGGCGAGCGGCAGCCCGCGATCCTGAAAATCCTTGATCCGGGCGATCCGCTCCACCATCTCCGGCGGATACAGCGCACGCGTACGCGCCGTCTTGACTGGATGCGGCAGCAATCCACGGTTCACGTAGAAATTGATCGTCGCCGGGCTCACCCCGGTGCGGCGTGATAGCTCCCCGACGGGGACGCCCACTTCCCTGACCATGTTGTCAAGCGCTCACTTGTCAACTCGTTTGGCCACAGGCTAGCCGCCCGCGAATACAACGTCCAGTAATTCCCGGACCGGGGTTTGCGGATCTCATGTTCCCGGAAACTTGATGGGGGACGGCCGCGATGACCGGGTAAACCCCATTCGCCGCTGGAATCCAGGCCGCGCAGTGCGCCGTACGAGTAACTAGAAGCGAGCCGACCGGGTTGGGACCGTGCACCGACCTGGAGGCTCGCTTCCTTTATTTCAGCCTGCCGTTATTCCCGTGAATCCAGCTTCCCTTCTCCATGGGAACGACGGGCCTCGTACGAATGGCGAGGCGGTGGCTCGCGACCCCCTCCTGCATGGGGTAGCCCCTCGGGTCTATTCCCAGCGGAAGAACCGGGTGGCCGCGGCGAAAACGATGGCCGCCCACGCTCCGAGGCCCGCCAGCTCCGGCCAGATGTCCGTGACTCCCGCGCCGTCAGTGACCACCGCTCGTATCGCGTCCGCCAGGTAGGTGAGTGGGAGAAACTGCGTCACAGCCGTGACCACCCCCGGCAGGGCGTCGAGCGGGAAGAACACGCCGGAGAGGAACATCATCGGCATCGAGATCAGGTTCGTGACCGGCGCAGCCACCTCTTCCGTCCGCGCCACGCCGGAGATCGCCAGGCCCATCGTCACGAACAGGATGCCGCCGACCACCGCCAGCGCGAGCACGAGCGCCCAGGTCGCCACATTTCCGTCGCCCACGGTCAGGTCGAACAGGATCATCCCGGTGAAGAGAAGGATTACCGTTTGCAGGACCGATACCGTCAGCCGCGTCGAAACCTGGGCGAACAGGAACTGCGCCGGGTTCACTGGCGCCGCCATCAGGCGGCGCAGCACCCCCTGCTGCCGGAACTGCACCAGCGTGAACACCACGCCGAAGATGCCGAGTTGCATGATCGACATCGCAACGATCCCCGGCACCAGGAACGCCGTGTAACTGCGGTCGTCACCGCGCAGCGTCGTCTGCGCCAGTTCCACGCCCCCGGAACGGCTCGCCTCGGGCGGGGGGCCATAGCGCTCGATCGCCACGGCGCTCAGAGCCTGGCCGACAAGGGTCACGCCCAGCGCGGCGCGCTGAGGTGAACGTTCGTCCGTCGTCGCCTGCACGACCGACCGCACTCCGTCTTCGCCGAAACCCGCCGGGATGACGAACAGGGCGTCGATCCGGCCTTCTTCAAGTCGTTCCATTTCCCGGGCCAGCGTGCCGACTTCGACGTCCAGCAGCTCATCCGCGCGCCCCGTCAGGCGCTCGATCACGGCCGCCGACGCCTCGTTCTCCGCCTGGTCGACGATACCGATCTCCGCCCCCTCGAACCGGTCGAAATCCAGCAATCCGAAGATCACCATGATCAGCAGCGGGATGAAAAGCGAGAAGAAGATCGCCTGCCTGTTCCTGAAATACATCTTCATCGAGGCGACCGTCAGGCTCAGAGCGACCCTCATCCCTGAATCCGCCTATTCATCGCGCAGGGCCCGGCCGGTGATGTTGATGAACACGTCTTCCAGCGTCGCCTCACGCGTCGGCCGCTGGTTCCGGAACCCGGTCGCCAGCAGCCCGTCCACGAGCGCCGCCGGGGTATCCAGCGCCACTATCCGGCCGCTGTCTATGATCGCCACGCGGTCGCACAGCTCCTCCGCCTCCTCCATGTAGTGCGTCGTGAGCAGCACCGTGGTCCCGTCAGCCTGCAGCCCCTTGATAAGCCCCCACATGTTGCGTCGGGCCTGCGGGTCGAGCCCGGTCGACGGCTCGTCCAGGAACATCACAACCGGCTCGTTCACCAGCGCGGCGGCAATAGAAAAACGCTGTTTTTGTCCGCCGGAGAGTGTCTTGAACTGGGACTTGCCGCGGTCGCCAAGCCCGACCCGATCCAGGAGCGCCTGTGCTGACACTTTGTGGCCATACAAAGTGCCGAACAGCTTGAGCAACTCCGACAACGTCAATCGGTCAAAGAAGGCGTTGGCCTGTAGCTGGACGCCGATGATCCGCTTCACGCGCATCGGCTCGCGCGTCACGTCGATGCCGTTGATCAGCGCGACACCGGAGTCCGGGTCCCTCATCCCCTCCAGCATCTCCACGGTCGTGGTCTTGCCGGCGCCGTTTGGACCGAGCATCCCGAACACCTCGCCCGGGTATACCTCAAACGAAATCCCGTCCACCGCCTGGATGTCGTCGTAACGCTTGCGCAGATCGCGGGCGACGATCACCGGGTCGGCCATCAGATCCCCCGCGTCGGCAGTGACAGGCCGGTAGCGCGCCGGCCGGCGCCGACGTCGCCCGTCGCCGGCCGTTCCGGCGTCACGAACATCAACAGCGAGGGGAGCGTCCGGAGAGAAGTGCCCGGTTCCAGGAATATCTTGGTCACGGCTTTCGGACGAACACCTTGATCTCGGCGTCGTCGAATCCGGTGGACCTCAGGAAGGCCTGGTCTCGCACATCTTCTGCGCGTAGCACCGAGTACAACTCATCGATGCCCTCTGCGCGGCACTCCTCGCACAAACGCTCCATGAGCCGGCCTGCGATCCCGGTGCGGCGGAAGTCCGGGTGTACGGCGATCGCGACGATACGCGCACCGGGCGGAAGGCCGTACCCGCGGGACTGGCGCTCGGCGAAGATGAAACCGACGATCTGCCCGTCAGCTTCCGCGACATGAGCCCCCCACGGCGGCAGGATAAGGCTGTCCAGATTGCTCACGGCGAGGAATCGCTCGACGTACTCGTCCCAGGTCCGGGACCGGTCCGGTCCGAGAATCTGGCGGTCCAGCGTGCGCACAGCATCGGCATCGTCGTGCCGGAGCCGTCGAATCGTTGCGTCCTGGCTCATCGTCGGTATTCCTTCAGGCGCCTCCGCAGAGATTCCGCCGACGGGCCATGCGAACAGGAAGTCGCCGTCTGTCTGGGCGGTTTAGATGTCCCGTCCGGTAGACGTTACATCACCGGCGGCTTGCCTGAAGGGCCGGGAGACAGCTGGCGCCGGGGTACCCCGGGCAGCGAGGCGCCAATGCCCGGCACGTTGGACGGGACGAGCCCGCCGCCCGCGTTCACCAGACAAGACGAGCGTTCCGGCTGACGTATGGGATGGACGGACTGCGGGTTCTGCCTGTTTCCCCCCGGCGGGCGCTCAGTCGCCGCTCAGTTCAGGGCGACCTCGTCCTCTTCACCGGTACGGATCCGGTACGCCTTCTCGACGTCGAGCACGAATATCTTTCCGTCGCCGATCTTTCCCGTGTGGGCCGCTTCCATGATGGCCTTGATCGCGGCCTGGTAAAACGGCTCTGACACCACGATGTCCAGCTTCAACTTGTTTACGTACTCGACGCGGTACTCGGCGCCGCGATATGTTGTCGTGATTCCGCCCTGCCGCCCGAAACCGCGGGCCTCCGACACGGTCATAGCCGTCACGTCGACCTCGGCGAGCGCTTGCCGGACCGGTGCGAGGCGCTCCGGTTGGATGATGGCCATGATCAGTTTCATTTCAAACTCCTCAGTTCATTCTCGAGGGCGAAAGCATCAGGTAGCCGCGCATCCGGACCGAGCCGATCCCGGGGTGCCCCGCGTTCCGCAACTTGGCGCGCAACCTGGACACGTAAGCGTCAACGACCCGGAATGTCGTGTCCAGCCGTCCCCATACCCGGGCGTGCAGCTCTCGCCGGGACAACACCCGGTCCGGCTGTTCCATGAACGCCGCCAGCAGGTCCGCCTCACGCCGGGTCAGCCGGAGCGGCCCGTCGCCGACGTAAGCGATACGTGCGTTCGTATCGAGCTGGATACCCGCGGCTTCCCTCAGGCTGTCACTGGGTTGCGTGTCCATGCCGTTTCCTCCGATGTTCATATTGAGGCCAGCCGCCTCGCCGGCCGTTTCGAGCCCGATCGGTCTGGACCCAATCGTTCCTATTGAGGCCGCCGCGCCCGGGCGTTTAACCCGGGCGCGGCCGCCAATCAGTCACCGATCGTTTAGTCGGCGGGGGACACGAGCGGGACGTCGCCCGGGAGGCCACTCAAGCCGCCCGTGAACTCGGGGTAACCCTCCGCTCCGTGTTCCGTCAGGTCCAGCCCACGGAGTTGTTCCTCGTCTGAGGCCCGCATGCCGATCACCTTGTCGATCACCTTGAAGGCGATGAACGCCACCGGGAAGGTCCAGGCGAAGGCCGCCAGGACGCCGACCGCCTGTACCCAGAGCTGGCCGATGCCGCCGCCGAAGAACAGCCCGTCAACGCCGCCGTACTGGGCCGAGGCGAACAGCCCGACGGCCAGCGTGCCCCAGGCGCCGACGACGCCGTGAGCGGAGATAACGCCCACCGGGTCGTCGATCTTGAAGATCCTCTCCAGGGCCAGGACCGAGAACACCACCAGGATGCCGCCGATCAGGCCGATGATCATCGCCATGCCCGGGCTTACGTTCGCCGTGCCCGCGGTGATGGCGACGAGTCCGGCGATGGCGCCGTTGATCGCCATCGTGACGTCAAAGCGCTTGAACAGGACATAGGAGATCGTCATCGCGCCGACCACGCCGGCCGCGGCCGATATGTTGGTCGTGACCGCGATCGTGGCGATCGTCAGGTCGTTCCCGGAGAGCGTGCTGCCGGCGTTGAATCCAAACCAGCCGAACCAGAGCAGGAATACGCCCAGCGCCGCCAGCGTGATGCTGTGGCCGGGAATGGCCACCGGCTTGCCCTTGGAGGTGAACTTGCCAAGCCTCGGGCCGACCACGATGGCGCCCGCAAGCGCGGCCCAGCCGCCAACGCTGTGGACCACGGTGGAGCCGGCGAAGTCGATAAATCCATCGCCCACGTTGTTCAGCCAGCCGCCGCCCCATACCCAGCTGCCGTATATCGGGTAGATCAAGGCCGTTATCACGATCGAGAACACGATGTACGCGCCAAACTTCGTGCGCTCAGCGATGGCGCCGGACACGATCGTCGCCGCCGTCGCCGCAAACACCACCTGGAACATCCAGAAAGCGGTGTTGACCAGCCCCTCTTCCGAGTCCGGGTTAACGCTGGACAGGAAGAACCCGTCCGTCCCGAACCACCCGGAATCGTTGGTCCCGAACATGAACCCGAACCCGACGACGGCAAACGCAAGCGTGCCGACGGAGAAGTCCATCAGGTTCTTCATCACGATGTTGCCCGCGTTCTTGGCGCGCGTCATGCCGGCTTCGAGCATCGCGAAGCCGGGCTGCATCAAGAACACCAGGAACGCAGCCAGGAGCATCCAGATGATGTCCAGAGCTACCGGGTTGAACTCCATCTCTCTTTCCCTCCATGGAGCAGAGGCCGTTTAAGAATCGATGGACCAATACTCGGAGCCGTTTGTTACACCTGCGCGTCATCCCTGTAACGGAAATATTTCGGGAGTGTGACAACCGCGTTACGCCGGTAATGCCTGTGGCGGCGGTATCGCGCGTCTGGCGTTCGGAACGACCCCGGAGTACTCTCCGGGCGCCTGTCGGAAGGGCCTGGAGCGCGACTCCCCTCTCCACCTGGGAGGGGGTGGGAGCCTGCCCGGAGCTCGTC
>JACZRO010000055.1 GCA_022574675.1 Chloroflexota bacterium | reverse complement strand
ACGCGGCCGGCCGGGAGGGTGACCACTCCGACCACCCGATTCGGCTCGGTTCCCGCCGCTTCGCTGTTACCGGCGGCATCCTCCAGGTTTTTCGGCAGGTTTTCCAGCAGGTTTTCCTGCGAGGTCGCTGGCGAGGCCGTGGGCGAGGTTCCGGATGCCGGAGAAGGCGACCCGGCCGCGGGAGCCGTGGCCGCCGGGCGGGCGGCCGGCCCGCCGGCCGCTGCCGTACTCTCGGCCACGGTTCGCTCCGAGCCGTCGCACGCCACCGCCACGACGATCAACAGGGGCGCGATCAACGCGGCGACGAGGACGCGAGGCCGTATTTGGAGAACGTGACGTTGGATCAAGTGCTCGATCTATTGCCAATCGCCCCGCCGGGAGCGTGCAGGTGGGAAACTGGGGTATCGCCACCGCCCGGGCATCCGGTCCCGGGCAGCGGGCAGATGAACGTATCAAGCTCACGAAGACATCCCCAAGACACGCCACGCGCACGTATCGCTGAAGGTGCGAGACGCGCACGGCGCCGGCCGCGGTTTTTGAACCGCTATATAAAGGGGCGGACGCGCATGGGACGCATCTACATCGACGTCGAGGAAAACCCGAACTGCGGCTATCACCCGATGCAGACGTTCGAGACCCAGACGGCCGAACGCGAGGTGAATGAGCTGTGGCTTCCGGGCGTATCCGGGCGTGACGGGCCGCACATGATAGTGGGGTGGTGCAGCGACAACGAAGGCGGCCCGTGCCCCTTGACGCTCGTTGAAGTTACCGACTCCGGGGCCGCCGTCTCCCTGTTGGTCGCGGGCGGCGACTACGGCCTGCGCATCAAACCCGAGGGCTCCGGCGACTGGTCGATCGACGCCGCCGGTCAGTGGGGCGAGCCATACATGCTTCTCGATCCCGAGACGCCCTACCGGGAGATCGGCCCCGCGGGATGACGCGGAGACGCCCCGGGCGCGCCGGGGCGTCGTGTGATCCGGGACAGAGTCCGCGCCATCAGCGCCGCCGGGAAATCAGGGCCTGGGGTCGCGCGGCGTGAACAACGAGCCGCTTCCACCGGCCGGCGAAGTTCGTGATTTTTTGCCGAGCAGCCGGCCGATCGGGTTCCTGCTACCCGCCGCGGCGATAGCTATCGCGCCGGCGATTCCGGCCGCCGCCAATCCCATGAAACTGCGGCGTGTCACGCCCTGTCGTTCCGGCTGGACCTGATCTTGCAAGTTGTTCCTCGTTGTTGTTGTTCCTCTGGGAACAAGGCCATCTCCGCGAGAGGCCGTCTAAATAAAGAGCGCCTGGTCCCGATCGTGAAAGTATAGGTTCGGGCGGGCGGGGGCCGCAAGGAAACGACCGGGCGACAGGGCGACAGGGGGAAACTCGCTGATTGACCCCTGGAGTGGATTTGTGCCTTGACACACAAATCCCGCAAATGATAGTTTTCACAGGTCGTTTGGTGAGGGTGGAATTTCACTTTGATCCGAACGTAACACACACCCCGGTGCCAACCCTCCCGTGCGGCGATCAACGCCCGGGCGAACGACAGGACGGACCCCCGAAACCGATGCCGGATCCCGCCCCCCTTCTCCAAGGCGACTGGTCGGATAACGGAGCCGCGCTGAAACTGCTGTGGATCAACCTTCTGTTGATGACCACGGCCGCTATCTCGCTCGGCTTCGCGCACGCAATCATCCCGTCGGCGGTTGAGACCGGCACGTTCTCGAGGCGTGTGTCTCGCTTCCGTCCCTTCCTCTACGCGATCGGGGTGATCGCGATCATCCTCACGATCGTCAACTTCTTCTTCATCACCGACCTGACCAGGGGTTGGATCGAAGATATCTATCCCAGGTGGTATCTGTAACGCCGAGCGCGGCATTCAACAAAGGGCCGTGTGACCGGCCAACGTCAAGAGTCGTCGCGCCCGGCGAGTGGTGAAAAAACACTGAACCAGCAGCCTCAACCTAAAACCGGCCGGCCCGCATGGGTCAAGGTCCTTATCCCGATGCTCGCCATCGGAGGCGCCGGTGTCACCGCAATCCTCGGGTTTGTGATGGTGTTCGTCATTACCGCCTGGTTCGGGAATCCCCTGCCTGTCTTCGGATTTGACCAGAGCCCGGAACAGCCGATCGCTTTCCCGCACACGGTTCACGCCGGTGGCGAACCCATCCTTGACGCCGATGGCAATCCTAAACTGGCGGCGGACGGCACCCCCCTGACCGGGATCGGGCTTGACTGCACCTTCTGCCACCGGACGGTGACCTCCACCAATGTCGCGGGCATCCCGCCCGTGGAGACCTGCGTCACCTGTCACAGGGTTATAGGCTCGATACAGAGCGAACCGCTGACCATCCTCCGAACGATCGGCCTCGGCGATAATCCCGGCCCGATCCAGTGGAAGCGGGTCCACCGCCTGCCGGACCACGTCCGGTTTGTGCACGAGCCCCACATACGATTCCTGACCGCCTCCGAAAACACGGACGTGATCGCCAACCGGGACGAGAGCGCAATCCTCGCCGGCACCAACCCCGATGGGTCCGTAATGCCGGCCGTCACCTGCTCCACCTGCCACGGCGATATCAAGACGCAGACGCAGGTCGCACAGGTGGAGCCGCTAAAAATGGGCCAGTGCGTCGACTGCCACCGGAAGAACAACGCACCAACCGACTGCACGACCTGCCACTTCTAAGACTAAGACGGCAAAACAGTCCAGTGTCCCAACCGGCACGCAAGCGAACTAATAGCAAGGAAGAGACGGCGACCCGAATCCCATGAGGCTCTCTCGACGGGAATTCATGACCCTTGCGGGCGGCTCCACTGTTGGAGCGGTCATCTTCACCGCGTGCGGCGTTCCTGCCGATGAGCTACTGGTCGAAGCGCCTCTTGACGTTCCTGAAGACCTGGTGAAAGGCATCGACAGCTGGTTCGCCACGATGGACGACTCCGGCCTCGGTGTGATCGTTCGCGTCATGGAAGGCAGGGCAAAGAAGATCGCCGGGAACCCGGACTACCCGGTCAACCTGGGCAAACATTCCGTGCACGCGGACGCTGCGTTGCAGGCGCTCTACCACCCGGACCGGGTGGAAGGGCCCATGCGGCGGCGCGCCGAGGGCCAGCCGCTGACACGTATCTCATGGGACGAGGCGGACGGCCTTCTCAGGCAGTGGATGGCAGACGCGGACGGCAACCTGGCCATCGTCACAAACCCGGTGCGGGGCGGAGACGCCCGGATCGCGAGCGACGTGGCATCGGCCTTTAACGGCCGTGTGATGTTCTTTGACCCGCTTGAGCAGGGCGTCCTGCACCGGGCCATCAAAACAGTGTTCAACCAGGACCGGATTCCGGATTTCGATATCGGCAACGCTCGCACCGTGTTGTCGTTCGGGGCCGACTGGCTCGGAACCTGGCTCTCGCCCGTACGTTTCGGCCTGAAGTACGGCGACTTCCGCGGCGGCGACAAGCGCGGCTTCATGATTCACGCCGAGTCCCGCATGTCCCTGACGGCGGCCGCGGCCGACCGTTGGCTGACGGTAAACCCCGGATACGAGGGCGACCTGGCGGTGAGCATCGCCAACGTCATCGTGAGCGAGGGGCTGGTCCCGGCCACCAACATCGCGGCCTACTCCGCCAACATCCCCGAGGGCGAACTTGCGAAGTGGGCGCCGAGCCTGGTCGCTGAAAGGGTCGGCGTTCCGGCCGAGCGCATCACCGAAGCAGCGCGCAGATTCGCGAACGATGGCCCGAGTATCGCTTTTGGCGGCGGGTCGGCCGGGGCACAGACGAACGGGGTCTTCAACCTGACCGCCATCTACGCGCTGAACATCCTCGCCGGGAGCGTGGGCGCTAAAGGCGGAATCCAGTTCAACCCCGCCGGCGCACAGGGCCTGCCGGACTCCGCCACCGGCGCCTCCTTCGAGGAGTGGGAGAGGGAACTGGCACAGTGGCGGGCCGGCAACGTCAAGACCGTGATCACACACGCCGTTGACCTCGTCCACGGCTTTCCGCGGTCGGTAGACGTCGGTGGGGCGCTGGACAATGTGGAAAACGTCGTGGCATTCACCGGCGTGTTGGACGAGAGTTCCGCGCACGCAAATCTCATCCTCCCGGAGAACTCCTACCTCGAGAACTGGGGGCTGGACGTGCCCGAGCCGGCGCCCGGTTACGAGGTGGTCGGTTTCCGGCAGCCCGTCGTGAACGCGCCGCTGGACACCGAGTCGCGTGCCCGGCTCTACGACAGCAGGAGCTTCCTGGACACCTTGCTCCAGGCCGCCGGCTCCCGGGTCGACGTCAGCAGCGTCAAAGATTTCGTCGATAACACCGTCGACGATCTGTTCGCCACAGGACGCGGATCTGTGACGGCCGGCGACAGGCGTCTGTTCATGAACGGCGTGCTTCAGCGCGGCGGATGGTGGGACGTCAATGCCGGGGCGAACACGGAGCCGCCCTCCAGCATCCCGTCCCCGATCGCCGTAGCCGCCGGACCGGGCCTGTCTGAACTGGAAGACCGGGTCGAAGGCCACGTCTTCACCATCGTGCCCTTCGCGCACCAGTCGATCCTGGACGGCCGGAACGCCTCGACGCCGTGGGCGCAGTCCACCCCGGATCCGATCACCACGGTGGCCTGGGCGACATGGGCCGAGATCAATTTCGATAAGGCCAAAGAACTGGGCATCTCAGAAGGCACGTGGATCAACATCCGCACCACGGCCGGAGAGATCACCGTCCAGGCCTACCCGCACCCGGGCATATCGCCCAACGTGATCGCCATACCGATCGGCCAGGGTCGTGGGGAAGGCGTCGGCGGGCGTTACGCTGAAGATCGGGGCTCGAACATCCTGAATATTCTTGTCGACAAGAAAGAGTCCGAGACCGGCGCGCTGGCGTGGGCCGCCACGCGGGCCATTGTGACCAAGGCCGGCGGCAAGAAGGAATTCCCGAAGTTTGAGGGTGACGCCAGGGACATCATTCGTCCGGTCGAAGGCGGCGTGCCTATCCTCATCGTCAAGCCGGGACAGACTGCGCACGAGGCTGAGGAATACAACCACGAGCAGCATCTCCGGTTCATCTCGAACAAAGAGTAGCTGAGGATTTCGTAATTTAAATGGTCACAGCTGCAGAGAAGGTCTCCGGCCACAAATGGGGCATGGCGGTCGACGTCGACCGTTGCACCGGATGTCAGGCGTGCGTGATGGCATGCCAGGCTGAGAACAACACAACCCTCTCCACGGAAGACGTGTACAGGCAGAAACGCACTTTTGCCTGGATCCGGATCGAACGCTACTGGTATGGCGAGTTCCCTGACGTGAAGGCGCGGTTCATCCCGATCATGTGCCAGCACTGTGAGAACGCGCCGTGTGAGCCCGTATGCCCGGTGTTCGCCACGTATCACAACACCGAGGGCATGAACGTCCAGATCTACAACCGCTGTGTCGGCACCCGGTACTGCGGTAACGGCTGCCCCTACAACGTGCGGTTCTTCAACTACTGGGAGCCTGTCTGGCCCAAGTCGCTACGAAACCAGCTGAACCCGGACGTCACGGTCCGGAGTCGCGGCATCATGGAGAAGTGCAGCTTCTGCGTGCAGCGGATTCGCCGCGGTGTCCGGGAAGCGGCGCGCGACGGCCGGGAACTCCAGGACGGAGACATCGAACCGGCATGCGTCGAGGCCTGCCCGACAAACGCGCTCGTGTTCGGCGATTACAACGATGCCGACAGCCGGGTTTCGGTCATGAGGAACGACGACCGCAAGTACACACTGCTCGACAAACTGAACACGTTCCCCAACGTCGTGTACCTGGCGCAGGTCGACGCTACCGAAGGAGCAACCGGTGGCCACGAGTAGCCTGATAGCGGACGTCACTGACAACCGTCCGTCCAACCAGGAAGCTACGGTCGACCTCGCCGGTGAAGGCAGGACGGCTGCCAGCAGCGGATTAAAGCTGTTCTTGTGGGCTCTGGCCGCGGCGTCGGTTCTCGGGTTCATCGGAATCGCATTCCGGTTCATTAACGACGGTGGCCGCCAGGAGTGGGGTTACTACGCCGCTACTCTGGCCTTCATGATGACGGTGTTCGGCGGAGCGCCGATCGTGGCGATCGCCCCCGCGATCGCCAAGGCCAACTGGGCGCGCCCGGCGGCCCGCATCGCATCACTGGCCAGCATCGCCACCGCCATGACGGCCCTGATGATGATCCCGTTGCTGTTCAAGCTCCCTCCTTTGACCGTGTTCTCCGAAGCGCTCGGTGACGACATCCGCCGTACCTCAATCTGGTTTGACTCGCCGGACTATGCGCCGCACTTCTGGAACGTCCTGATACTGCTCACCCTGGCGTTGGCTGGCCTTGCGATGGCTTACCTGATGGCCCTGCCGGATTTCGCGGCGATCCGTGACCACGGCAGCGGCTGGAAGCAGCGCTGGGGTAAAAAACTTGCCCGTGGCTTCCACGGCCGGCCCCAGCAGTGGGAATGGCTGAAGATGCGGATCGGCGTGACCGGCGCCTTCTACTTCGCAATCCTGCTTTTTGCGAACTTCACCTTCAGCATCGACTTTGCCATGAGTCTTGTGCCGGGCTGGAAGGACGCAATCCTCCCCTTCTACCACACGATCAGCTCAATGCAGGCGGGGATCGCCTTCACGATCCTGGGGATCTGGGCCGCCCGCCGGTGGGGCGGAGTCAGCAAGTACGTCGGCCACGAACAGATGTGGTCGCTCGGAAAGCTGCTTCTCGCAACAACCTTGCTGTGGTTCTACTTCTTCTACTCCAGCTTCATCGTGTTCTGGTACGGGCGGACCGCCACCGACACGCTGACGCTGAAGTTGCTTGTGTCTGGCCCATACATCTACGTTTTCTGGACGGTGTTCCTGCTGGCGTTCATCGCGCCGTGGTGGGTGATGATCTGGAACAAGGTCCGGGACAGTGTGTGGGGGCCGCCGATCGCCGCAACAATGGTTTTGATCGGCCTCTTCTTTGACCGCATCCGGCTGTACGTCGCCTCATGGAGCGCCGAGCCGGACAACCTTGAGCTCGCAAAGCTCAGCATGCTTGAAAAGATGCCGGACACCGTCTGGCCCGATGTGTTTGACGTTTTCATCATGGTCGGCCTGCCCGCGTTCGGCCTCCTCGGCATACTGCTGGTGACCCGGCTGGTTCCGGTGGTGTCCCTCTGGGAGGTTCAGCAATCACGCCTGATAACGAAACCGATCCGGTTCATGCGGACCCATGTAATGCTGGTGGGTAAACCCGACTAATGCAGCAGCGACGCATACTCGACGAATTCACCATCAACCGCGAGCTTCTGCGCGGGAACCTGAACACGCCCAAGTGGTGGCTGCCGACGGTGCTCGGCCTGTTGGTGGTGGTGCTTTTCGGCTTCACCTTGATGGGCATCATGTTCAACAAGGGCGTGGGAGTGACCGGACTGAACCGGCCCGTTTACTGGGGCCTGTTCATCACGTCCTTCGTGTTCTGGGTCGGCATCAGCCATGCCGGGATCATGATCTCGGCCATCCTCCGCCTCACGCAGGCGGAGTGGCGGCGGCCTGTCACTCGTGCGGCGGAACTCCTCACGGTGTTCTCGCTAATGACCGCCCTGTTCTTCCCGCTGATCCACGCCGGACGGCCCTGGCGCATCTTCTACTGGATCACGCCGTTCGACTTCTCACGGGGCATCTTCCCAAACCCCCGCTCACCGCTGATATGGGACCCGTTTGCGATCGGCACCTACCTCACCGGCAGCACGCTGTTCCTGTACGTCGCGCTCCTGCCTGACCTGGGCGTGCTTCGTGACCGGACGACCGGGTGGAAGCACTCCTTCTACACAGTCGCATCGCTTGGCTGGCGCGGTAACCCGCGGCAGTGGCGGCTCCAGACGGTGGCGGGCATACTGCTCTCGGCCCTGATGCTGCCGATCTTCGTATCGGTCCACAGCATCGTGTCGTGGGACTTTGCCGTAACGCCCGCCGTCGAGGGCTGGCACTCCACGATCTTCGCCCCCTACTTCGTCATCGGCGCGGTCCACTCAGGTGTATCGGCCGTCGTGACCATGATGGCGCTGATGCGCTGGCTCTGGGGCTGGGAGAACTACATCCGGCCGGAACACTTCGACGCGCTGGCTCGATTGCTGATCGTCGTGGCGACCGGTTGGCTCGGGTTCACATTTGTCGAACTCATATTCGGCGTGTACAGCCTTGAGGCGCCGGAGCGGGCGCTGCGTGAGATGCAGATGTTCACCTGGCCGTGGAACCTGCTCTTCTTAATATTCTTCCTGTGCGCCTTCGCCATACCGGTGCCCTTATGGTTCTTCAAACGCGTTAGAAACAACATCGCGATGATGTTCTGGACATCCATCCTGGTGAACATCGGGATGTGGCTTGAGCGTTTCCTGATCATCGTCCCGGGCCTCGCAAGGAAACAGCCGTTCGTATTCACCTGGGACTCGTACACGGTCAGCTACCTGGAGTGGGGCCTGCTGCTGTGGTCCTTCGCGTGGGTGCTGATGTTGATGCTGTTGTTCTCCAAATTCTTCCCGTTGATACCGCTTTTCGAGACGAAAGAAAGCCAATTGTTCACGATGGACGTCAAGATCGGGCGTGCGAACATGCCGGCCGTGATCAGGGAATAGGAATAGGTAACCCACGATGGTAGCTACAAACAGCGTTTTAGGGCTGTACGACAATCCCGACGCGGGCGCTAACGCCATGGACGGGCTCAAGTCCGCCGGGTTCCCGCTCGGATCGTTTGACGTACTCACGGGCACGCCATACCCGGAGGGCGCGTTCGGGGAATACGTCCCGCAACACAGGCTGTTTCGCTTCCCGTTCTTCGGGGCGATGGTAGGCCTCATGCTGGCGATCCTGTTCACGGCGGGCACGCAACTCGCATACCCGGTCATAACGGGCGGCAAGCCGATCCTGGCCTTTTTCGCCATGTTGATCATCGCCTACGAATTAACGATGCTGGGCGCCGTCATCGCGACGGTGGTCGGGATCATTTTCGAGTCACGATTGCCGAACCTGAACCTGGGCGCGTACGACACGCGCATCACTGAGGGATACATCGGCGTCGTTGTCGAGTGCGAGGATGACCGGGTCGAGGAAGCGCGCGGAGTGCTACAGACGGCCGGCGCACTGGAGATCAAGACGGCTTGAGTCTTCGAACGCCAGACATCTCGCGTAGTTTCCGGCCCCGTATCGCGGGCCGGCGCCGCCTGCTGATCGCGCTCGCATCGCTTGCCCTGCTTGCGACCGCGTGCGTGCAGGAGAGCGGAACGTACCCGATCGAGATCTTCACGGAGATGCACTACTCCCAGGCGTTCCGGTCGCAGGAGATACCGCGCCTCGGCGGTGTCGAGTCGGCCGTGGTGTACGACGGCCGGGGCAACGCAGAGGACGTGTTGAACGTCCTGCCTGCCAACGTCGCGCACCCGTACGACGCAGAAGCCGGCGCCGAGTTGTACCGGGTCAACTGCTCCGCATGCCACGGGCAGCAGGGTCTCGGGGACGGACCGGTGGCGGCACACATCACTTCAAATGAGTCGGTCTGGTTTGCTGACACCGGCGCCGCCTACAACGGACCGCCGAATCTCCAGGTGTCCATGACGCGCCTCAATCAGGACGCCATGTTCAGCATCGTAACCAGTGGCATCGTCGTGATGCCGCGGTTCGGGCCGCTCCTTTCGGAAGCGGAGCGATGGGACATCGTGCGGTACATCTTCGACACCTCGGCGTCCGGCCTGGCCCGGTAAGCCCAAATCGCCTCCGGGATTCTGGCCCGGAACGCTTCAACCGGCGATACCATGGAGACGTGGGATCCGCCACGGAGAGAACAAGGCCCTCGGAGCACGGTACCGGGGTGCGGTAAGCAAAATTGAGCTACGCCGTCGTCGCCCGCGCTATTTCGGTGACCGCCCTGTTGCTGGTGGTCGCCCTTCTTGTGATCGGTCCCGCGACGGCGCATGCCCAGGCCGGCGATGGCCAGATTGTTGATGGCCCGGCCACGCCAAATATCGGGCCGGACCAGGACCGTGAGTTTGAGAAGCGCGCCCAGTCCCTTGAGAAAAACCTGATCTGCCCGATCTGTCCCGGAGAGACGCTCGACCAGTCTTTCGTTCAGATCAGCCAGGACATGAAACGCATCCTCCGGGAAAAGCTGCTTGAGGGGCAGGACGAGCAGCAGATCAAAGACTTCTTCGTCGCCCGTTACGGCGTTGGTGTCCTGGCGTCGCCGCCGCGCTCGGGCTTCAACCTCGTGACCTGGGTCGTGCCGCCTGCCGGCGTCGCCATCGGCGGTGTGGCCCTCTTCTTTGTCATGCGGCAGATGCGGCGCGGCAGCCCGGGACCGGTGGCCGCAGGCGTCGGGGGGCCGGCCGTAAAAAACGAGCTCGCCGACTATCTGGCCGAGGTGGATCGCGACCTGTCGCTTGACGACCCGGGATCGCAGGAAACGTCGTCCCCCGAATCCCAATCCGGGAGGGACGAATCCGGAACTGCGTCTGATGAGAGGAGCGCCGGAGACTAGATGGCAGACCTCGGCACGATGTCTCTGCTGCTCGCGCTCGCGCTGGCGACCTACGCCGGGATCGGGTCCGTGGCCGGCGCCAGGCTTGGCTCCGGGGACCTGGTGATGAGCGCGCGCCGCAGCTCCTATATGGCCGGGATCGCGTTGGCCGTCGCCGCCGGCGCACTCGTCTACGCCTTCGGTACTCACGATTTCTCGATCGAGTACGTCCGAACGCACAGCGACCTGGCTCAGAGCCAGAGGTTCACCTGGGTGGCGATGTACGCCGGGAACGAAGGCTCACTGCTCTACATCACCGCCATGCTGACGGCGATGTCGATCGCCGCCATCTACGTGACCCCCAAACGCCTGGAACCGTCACGCCCGTACATCATCGCCATCTTGATGGGCATCGTCGTCTTCTTCCTCGCCGTGATGCTGACGCTGGCCGATCCGTTCGCCCCGGCGCCGTTCGCCGCCGTTGATGGGACCGGCGTCAACCCGCTTCTCAGACACCCGGGAATGTTCATCCACCCGCCGCTCCAGATGGCCGGGCTGGTGGGCGTCGCCATCCCGTTCGCGTTCGTCGCCGGGGCGATGATCGCCGGGCAGACCCGCGACCAGTGGCTCGACGCCGCCCGGGTCAGCGCGATCGCGATATGGGCGGTGTTGAGCGCGGGACTCCTGATCGGTGCGTGGTGGGCTTACACGATCCTCGGCTGGGGCGGCTACTGGAGCTGGGACCCGATCGAGAACGTGGCGATCATGCCGTGGCTGGTGCTCACGGCGTTCATCCATTCCGTCATGGTCCAGAAGCGGCGCGGCATGTTCAGGATGTGGAACGTCGCCCTGCTATCGATGGCGTTCGTCCTGTCCCAGTTCGGACTGTTCATCAACCGCGGCGGACCGGTCGTCTCGGTGCACTCGTTCGGGACCTCGACGATCGGGAGCGTATTCCTGGGCTTCATGCTGTTCAGCATGGCGTTCGCGCTCATCGTGTTCCTGTGGCGCTACCCCGCGCTAAAGAGCGACAGGCCGCTCGAATCTTTCCTGTCTCGCGAGGCCGGATTCCTGGTGAACAACTTCCTGTTCCTCGGGATCGCCTTCGTGACGCTCTGGGGCGTGCTGTTCCCGCTGTTCTCTGAGTTCGCAAACGACCAGACCGTCACGGTGTCCGCGCCCTGGTTCAACCAGATCAACGGGCCGATTTTGCTCGCCATCGTGATCCTGATGGGCATTGGCCCACTCCTGCCGTGGCGCCGGACGACGATGTCGAGCCTGCAGCGATGGCTCGCCGTCCCGATCGCGATCAGCCTGTCGATAGCGGCGCTCCTGTGGTTCTCCGGCGTGCATGAGTTGTGGGCGATAGCCGGGTTCAGCGCGCTGTCGCTCGTAATGTCCGCCGTCTTCGAAGAGTGGTACCGCGGGACGATGGCCCAACGGCGCGCTGGCCATAACTTCATAAGCGGGTGGTGGCGCATGGTGAGCGGAAACCGGCCGCGCCACGGCGGCTACATCGTCCACATCGCGATCATCGCGCTGGGGATCGGCATCATCGGGACGAGCTTCTTCAACCAGCGGGCGGACGTCGCGCTCGCGCCGGGCGAAAGTTTCACCCTTGACGGATACCGGTTCGAGTACGTGAGCACCGGCGCCGATGAACGACCGGACCGCATCGCTGAGTGGGTCAACGTCGATGTGTTCAAGGGCGATGAGCTGATCGCTAACCTTACCCCGTGGCGCGCCTTTTACCCGGCCTTCGGCCAGGCCTCCGTACGCGCCGCCGTGCACAACATCCCTCTCGTGGACGTGCCGCTGCTGCCGGGATACCTGGACCCGGGATTGGAGGACCTTTACGTCGTCCCCAGCGAGTTCCTCGACGACGGCCGGGTCGTGCTGAGAATCAGCATCAACCCGGCGGCGTGGTGGCTCTGGGTGTCCGGGCCCATCTTCATCATCGGGACGGTGATAGCGTTATGGCCCGCGCCCGCCCTTGAGCGGCGGACTGTGCCAGCACCTACGCGAATTCCGTCAACGCCTCAGCCCGCCCGGCAGGTGCGTGTGTGAGGCTGATCCGGACCGCAACGGCATGCCGATAACGCTGGGTGTCCTTGTGGCGCTCGTATCACTGGTGGTGATCACCCTTCCGTTCATTCGCCGTTCCGGCGCCGCGCAGTCCGCGCGGCACGCGGGCGAGATCGAACGGCTGACGAGATTACGCTCCGACCTGTACGAGCAGATCGGTCAGATACAGGCCGATCACGCGGCGAACACGATCACGGACGAGGATTACCAGCACCAGCTCCTTGAGTTGCGGGTTGGCGCCGCGGAGACGATCAGATCGCTCGACCAGCTCGGACACGAAGATGAACCTCAAGACGCCCCGGAGTTGCTGACCCGGAAGGCGCTCGAGGAAGAAATCGCCGCGCTCAGGCGGGCCGGCTCCCGGGAACGCACAGACGCCGACGGCCGCACGGGGGCCGGCGAGAGTTGAGGAACCAAGTGAGATTCGAACGGTTACGCCGCACCTCCATGAGAGCTCCGGCCCTTGTGCTCCCCGTATTTATAGCCACGATCGTTATGTTCATCGCGGTGGGCGGCGGAGACGCCCTGGCACAGCGTCCGACCCCGGAACGCGTCGCCGGCGCCGTGAGCAACGGTACCGATGGCGCCGAGATACCGGAAGGTTTTGAGATCTCGTTGCTGGCCACCAGGGACGGCGCGATCATCGAGCAGCGATCCGTACGGGTCGGACCCGACGACCCACTTTTCGAGTTCACCGACCTGCTGCAGGACGAGGACGTTCTCTACCGCCTGGCGTGGGAGTACGAAGGCGTCACGGACATGATCTTCATGGAGGACGAGGTGGCGCCGGTTAACCTCCCGATCGTGATCTATGAGATTACGGATTCGCTCGACAATATCCGCATCACCGCACACGCAACGATCATACCGACCGTGGTCGGGTCTGACCGGCTGATGGGCGTCCTCGACCTGGTCACGCTGCGGAACGACGGGGACCGGACATTCGTCCCGGACCCGACTAACCCGAACTTCACCGGCCTGAATATGATCAGGTTTAGCCTCCCGGAAGGGTACGAGGACCTGGCGGTGGACAGCGTCCTGCCGCAGGGGCAGATGCTGGAGATCCCGACCGGATTCGCCATGACGAACCCGGTGCCGCCGGGCCAGCACGAGATCCTGTACAGCTACGCCATCAACTACACGGGTGACTCGCTCGAATTTACGCGAACGCTGGCGTTCGGCGCCGACGAGTTACGCGTGCTCATGCCGCCGGACCTGGGCACGGTGGTGGGCGAGGGGCTGGCACGCACGCGGACGACAGACCTCGGGGATACGACGTACGCAGAGTTCGCCGGGAGCGGCTACGCGCCCGGCTTCAAGATGAACTTCGCCATCAAGAATCTGCCGCAGCCCGGTTTATTCAAACGCATGAACGAGGCCATTCCCGGCGGCGACGCCGTCGTTTTTGGATTGCCCTTACTGATAGCGGCGGCGATGGCCGGGCTGGTCGTGTACGTGCTCGTCACGAGCCGCCGCCGCAGACTGGCGCTGGCCGTGTCGCCGGCCGAACGAATGGAGATCCTCCAGGAGATCGTGGAGCTCGATGAACGGCTCGAGGCCGGGCAGATCGACGCAGAAGAGCATGGGACACGCCGGGACGCGCTGACGGCGCGGGCGCTGGCCGGTATGGAAGAGGCGGAACCGGCCAACGACGCCCGATCCGCCGTGGACGCCGTGGCGGAGTTCGAGCCCGGAAACGAAGACCGGCGCAGTGTTTAGAACGTAGACGAGAACATAGAATTGAAGACCGTTCCTGGTACTAGCACTGAACACCTGAATGACACCACGTAAGATCATCGGTTTCGCCGTCGCCGTGCCCTCGGCAATGGTCGCGGCGCTGCTGATCTGGTCCTTGATCCAGACCGACGGCAACCCCGGGGGCCTGGCCGTAAACCAGACCCTCGGCGAGCGCGATGTATCCGCCCAGGAAGGCGCCGATTTCGAGCTCCCATCGCTCGACGGCGACGGGATGGTGAGGCTCTCAGACTACCTCGGCAAGATTGTGATGGTGGACTTCTGGTCCTCATGGTGCCCGCCGTGTCGGCAGGAAAGCCCGGATCTGAAGAAGGCCTACGACGATTTTCGCGACCAGGGAGTCGAGTTCATCGGCATCGCCATCTGGGACGTCGACAGCGAGACACGCAAGTTCAGGGACGCATTCGAGCTTGATTACCCGATCGTGATCGACTCGAACGGCAGCGTCGCCGTGGAATGGGGTGTCGTCGGCTTGCCGGAGAAGTTCTTTGTCGACCGAGAGGGCCGGGTGGTCAAGAAGTACGCCGGGCCGATGACGCGCGACAGGCTGGGCCTGGAGTTGCGCGCAATGTTGGACGCCAGCCTGGCGACGGCGGCGCGGTAGGTCTGGCCTGTGCGGCGGGCCGGCGGCAATGGTGTCCCACACTCGAGAAATACGCGTAGGGGCGGGGCTTGCTCCGCCCGAACCCGGTGCGGCAGACGCGTTCGTTCGGGCGCGACCATCGCCGGGAGATTTATCGCCGCATCGGGAGAAGGTCCGTCCTGTGCGGCGGGCTGCGCTGCCACGGGGTCCAGGATGTACGCGTAGGGGCGGGGCTTGCTCCGCCCGAACCCGGTGCGGCAAACGCGTTCGTTCGGGCGCGACCGGCGCCCAGCGCCAATCGCCCCTTCCAGTTGAATCGAACCGGCGCGACGTTTTACCGATGATGACGGTTCGCCGACAGATTCATGCGCGGCGCTCACCGCGTTTACGAGGGTTCGCGTACGACTCGCCGGGCGCGTATTTTGTGACGGCGTGCATATCGAGGCGCAGGCCGATACTGGCGGCCGTTTCTTCTTCCGGCACGGTGCGATTGACCGAGGCCGGCCACATCGTTAATGCGACATGGGAGTCGCTTTCGGCTCGATTTCCCGGCGTGACGACCGACGTGTTCATCGTCATGCCGGATCACGTGCACGGCATCGTTTGGATCGAGGGCGACGACGATGTAAAGAGAGAATCCGGACGTTCCAGACCAGGGTTGACGGACGTCATGTCTGCGTTCAAGTCGATCTCGGCGCGCAGGGCCAACGCCGCGCTCGGGAGCGCGGGCAGGCAGGTGTGGCAACGCAGTTTTTACGATCGCGTGATCCGCACCGAACGCGAGCTTCTCGTGGCGCGGGAATACATCGTTGACAATCCGATGGCGTTCGCTATCGGGGGGGCGTGATTTCTAAAGGCCGGTGATGCACGGGCGGAGCAAGCCCCGCCCCTACCGGATCACGGCGTGCCGCACCGGGAGAAGGTCCGTCATGTGCAGCAGGCCGCGCCGCCACGGGGTCCGGGATGAGCGCGTAGGGGCGGGGCTTGCTCCGCCCGAACCCGGTGCGGCGGACGCGTTCGTTCGGGCGCGACCGTCGCCGGGAAATTTATCGCCGCACCGGGAGAAGGTCCGTCATGTGCGTCGGGCTGCCGCTCAGTTCATGTAGGACCCGCCGTTCAGGTTGATACTCTGGCCGGTTATGTTCTTCGACCTGTCCGAGGCGAGAAACGCGGCGAGCCTTCCCACGTCCTCGGGCGTCTGCTCCCGGCCCAGCGGCGTTGAGCGTTCAAGCCGCTCCTCAAATACCTGGCGCCCGGTCAGCTCCGTCTCGCCGGACTTGATCCTCTCCCGCTCCGCGATCTTCTCCCACAGCGGCGTCCACAGGAGTCCGGGGCAGATGCAGTTCACGTTGATGTCAAAGGGCGC
>JACZRO010000054.1 GCA_022574675.1 Chloroflexota bacterium | reverse complement strand
CGATCTCGTCGGCCAGCCCCAGCGCCTCCGCCGGCCGGAGCGTCACACGCGGCCAGATCTCCGCCTCCGTCATGCCCGCCGCACGGACTTTTGACATGACGAGCGGCAGATCGTGCCGCGGTTCGGCGCCAAGGTGAGCGCTGTACACGTCGCTTGAGATCGTGTCCGGCAGGAACTCCTCGGCCACCATCGCTTCCAGCGCCATGAAGTTGATCGACGTCATGCCGTGGCCCAGGTCGTACAGGATGCCCCGCTCGCGCGCTGCCCGTGCGCAATCCCGAACCCGGCCGTCCCGTACAAGGCTTGTCTCGCTGGGGTCGGAGCAGTAGGTGAACACATCGCCCGGCCTGAGCAGCTCCAGCTGGTCCTCCAGCTCCCAGCCGGGCGCCCGGCGCGGTCCGAACAACAGTGGTTTGTCCGTAGCTTCCGCCGCCTCCAGCGCACGCCGAAGTATCTCGCGCGGGTCCGACGGTCCGCAGGTCATGACGCTCGTGTTAACCGTGATGCCCCAGATCGCCCCGGAGTCGTCGCCTTCGATGGCAGCGACGCACTCCGCCACGTCGGCGAACTCCAGCTCCGTGAACGGGCCGTCGGGGTTCGATTCGCCATTCCTCGATATGTGGAGCGCCATCCTGACGCGCGTCTTGCGGCCGTCGATCACCTGCTCGCGATACCGTGTCCAGTTGCGCGCCCCCGCGTCGCCCTGTGACAGGACCGTCGTCGAGCCTCGGGCGAGCATGTGCACGTCCGGGTCGATCCCGTACCGGGAGTCACCCAGCCCCGGGTGGGCGTGCATGTCGACGAGGCCGGGCAGCAGTATCCCGTCCGGGTAGTCGAGTTGAGTGCGTGACTGCGGTGGTCTGTTGCCAGCGGGACCGAGGGCGGCGATTTTGCCGCCTGCGACCGCGACCCACCCCGGCGCGTCCGAGCCGGTGATCGGGTCGATCACCCGGCCGGCGCTGATTACGAGGTCCGCCCGTTCAGTTGAGGTTGGGTTGTCCGGAGACATCGCCGGGGCCTCCATTGCGAAAGTCTGTTGCGTACGTAAGGCCGGGTCACACGTCAGTAACGCTGGTTGACCTTCCAAAACAGCCGATGATGACTCCGACGCAGCTTTGTCATCCTGAGCCGGATTAAAGGATCTCCCGGGTAATTCCCACCCGAAGGCCTGCCCTCACTCCAGATCATTCGTTACCCCGGGTCAAACACTCTCGTCCTACCGGGGAGGATGTAAGCGTAGAAGTTCCGGAAAGATATCCTGACGGTCAGATTACCCGGGAGGTTCTTCGCCTCGGACTCAGAATGACGGATTAAGCGCGTCAGGGGTTTTGACGCGTCCCCCGTTTTGTCCGCCGTTTCTTCTTCGGCCCGGCGTGGGCGAGCTCTATCGAGAGGCGCGCCCATTCCTCCACCTCGGCCTCACTGTCGAGTACTTCAGCCGGCAACTCCCAGTAAGGCATCGGCTTGAACTGCGCCGATCCGGCGTCCTCATAACGTGACCGATTTGAGTCATCCGCTTTGAAATACAGCGTATCGTTCGACACCAGGGCGAACATGTCACCGGACTCGAAGACGCCGTAGCCGCCGAACATCGACCGGCTTTTGACATCACCGAGGGGCTGGAGCATCTCCATCACGTATTCCATGTACCCGGGGTCTACCGGCATCGCCCGACTCGCTTCGTTCGTATCTTCGTCTCGGGGGACTTCAAACGCTCCCGTGTTTTCGTGAGCCAACGTGCGATCGCGAATTGTGGGGAAGTACTGCCGAACCTAGACCCAGAATCCCGGAAAATCAAGAAACCACGAAAATCCAGGCGCAGAAGAAGGCGGGTCGGACTCACCGCTAGAATGGAGCGGTGAGGATTACCCGGCGCGCGGGCGCCGGCCCGGAGGTCGTACCGATGAAGCTCAGGGACCTGATGACCAGTACGGTATACACGATCGGCTCGGAGCAGTCGGTCGTTTCGGCCGCGGCACAGATGCGCGAGCTAAACGTTGGGTCCCTGGTCGTAATGAGCGCTGACGCCGTCGAGGGCATCCTCACGACCTGGGACATAGTTTCCGGCTGCCTGGGCGCAGGCCACGACGCCCACGATTGCCCTGTGTTCAGGCACATGAGCAGCCCCGTGCACACCGGCCGCGTTGACATGGACGCCGTGGAAGCGGCGCGCGTGATGGCCGAACGCGGCGTGAGCCGGCTGCCTGTCGTGGACGAATCCGGCGCGATGGTCGGGATCGTCACCTACGCCAACCTGTCCCGAGTCATGGAGCAGCTAACACGCGACCTGCTCGGTGGGTGGCAGCGGCCCGTTACGTAGACCCGGTTTTCGGACCGACGCATCCCGGATCTTCTATGGCCCGATCTGGTTACGCGTATTCGCGCTCCTCAATGCCATGTCGGGATTATTCGCCGATCGACTACTACGTTATTGGTGGGCGCATATCGCCATGGGAAACTACGACGATATTCGTCAACTTGACGAATATATAACGATATGTTTATATGCGCCCGCTCTCGGTCATGCCGGGATGTAATTATTTCAGACGGGACGGGCCCACCGCTTGATTCAAGGACTCACACGAGGGGAGATCATCGTGACGACGCAGCAATCAACGCAGACGTTCGACGAAGCGAAGGCTGAAGAGTTCGGCAACCAGTTAATCGGCACGTACATGGGCGCGGCCAGGACCTTGATCGTAGACCTGGGACACAGGTCCGGCCTCTGGGAGTCGTTGGCGCAGGGACCGGCGACCAGCGTTGAACTGGCCGAGCGGTCGGGCCTTAACGAGCGTTACGTGCGTGAGTGGCTGGGCGGGGCGACCGTCAGCGGATACGTCGACTACGACCCGGCGACAAAGAGCCACACGCTCCCCGCCGAGCACGCCGCCAGCCTGACCGGCGAAACCGGCGCAAACCTTTCGTCGCTCTCCCCCATGATCACTTTCCTGGGTGGACACGTTAGCGCCGTGTTGGAGGCGTTCAAGAACGGCGGCGGCGTCCCGTACTCCGAGTACCGTCCCGAGTTCACCGAGATCATGGACGACTTCTTTCGACGGGACTACAACTCGTCGCTTTTCGACGGTTACATCGGCGTGGTCCCCGGACTTACTGAACGGCTTGAGGGCGGCATCAGCGTGTGCGACTTCGGCTGCGGTACCGGCCACAACATGAACCTGATGGCGCAGGCCTACCCGAAGTCCACCTTCATCGGTTACGACATCGCCGAGGACGCCATCGCCTCCGCCACGGCGGAAGCCGCAGAGATGGGTTTGACGAATGTAACCTTCCAGATCCAGGACGTGACCGACGTGGCCGGTGATGTCTCGTTCGACCTGATCACGGCGTTCGATTCGATCCACGACCAGGTAAACCCACAGGGCGCGCTGAACGAGGCCAGCAGCCACCTCGCCCCGGGCGGCGCTTTCATGATGGTTGACGTCAAGGCGTCCTCCAACCTGGAGGACAACATCGACCACCCGGTGGCCCCGTTCTTCTACGCCGTGAGCACGCTTCACTGCATGACCGTCTCGCTCGCCGAGGGCGGCGCCGGTCTCGGCACCGTCTGGGGAGAGCAATTGGCGGTGAAGATGCTCAACGACGCCGGGCTACCGAACGTCCGGGTCTTAGACTCGTCCAACCCGTTCAACAGCATCTACGTCTGCACTAAGTAGGCAACCTGGCGGCTGCGTATGTGAGGGGCGTTCCCGGATTACCGGGCCGCCCCTTCTTTTTGCTCAACCCCTCAACGCCGCCACAAGCCGCTCCGCGACCACCTGCTCTTCGCCATCGTTCAGCCCGACTGTCCCGACCTGCAACCCGCCGAAGTACGGGTTCACACGCGTCCAGATCGGAGGATCGCCGTCCTTCAGCCGGGCGACGACCTCTTCCTCCGACACGCCCGTGACGCTCTCGTCGATGCTCAAGAAAAGGTTGAACACCGATGCGCCGGTCGGGTCGCGGTCCGCCTCCACCTGTACACCGGGAATGCCGGTCACGGCCTTCTCGATCGTGCTGAGCTTGCCGTCCAGCTTCGCGATGCGCTCTTCGTGATTCATCGTCAGCCACTCGCGCACCGCGGCGGCCACGCCGACGATCTCCTGGCGGTCGATCTTCTGAGGCCGGCCGATTCCGCGGACTCGCCGTTCCTCAAACGAAATAAAACTGTTCAGCCGGACGCGGTCGATCCAGGTCTTTGAGCCAACGACCATGCCGGCCGAGTGCGGCGTCCCGATGTACTTGGTCCCGTACGCCACCATGTCGGCGCCGAGTTTGGCGTACTTGCCCATGTTCTCGGTCGGATACACCTGTCCTGCGGCGTCCACGATAACCGGCAGGTCATGGTTCTTCGCGATCGCGATCACCTGCTCGATTGTGAGGACGTCCGGGTCCTTGATCTTCTCGTTGGCGACGTAGTGAAGCGCCGCGGTCCGTTCGTCTATCGCCGCTTCCAGATCGTCCTCGGTCGTGCCGTCATCTGTCCCGTATTCGATCAGCTTCGCCCCGGCGAAGTTCAGCGTGCGGTCGTAGTGATAGCGCTGCTTCTTCTGTATGAGGATCTCGTTCGGCATGCCGGCGGTGTCGGGGAGCTGCGCTATGAAATCGTCGTTATCCCGCGCCATCGCGGCTGCGGTGGACAGGACCAGGGCGGAGGCGGCGCCGGATGTGATGTAGGCAGATTCGACGCCCAGCATGTCCGCAATCAAACCGCCCGCCTTCTCCTGCAACTCCGGCAGCGGGACGTATGCTGCGTTGGCGCGCTCCATGGCGTCCCTTACCGTCTGGGACGTCTGCGATCCGCCCAGCAGGGTGACCGATCCGATGGCGTTTATGACGGGCGTCACGCCCAGTTCGTCGTAGATATCTCCCCAGCCGGGCTCTGCCATCGTGGCACTCCTTGCACTGTTATGTATAGGCAGACGAGAACGCGGAAGGCGTCCCAGTGGTTCTCCCAATGTTTTGGCCGATCAACGCGGCGCAGTCTCGCGCCGGACAGGTCGTGAATCTACCGCCAGCTATTCACTTCAGGTGATGATCAGCCGTTTCATTTCGTAGCCTCTCAGGTCCGTTCCCACCGGGCGGGAATCTTCGACTACAATTCCGTACTCGTTCGACTACACATCAAATTCAACCAAGCACAAGAAGGCCGTTCCATGTCCACAGAGTCAGTCCTCGCGCACCATCTTGCGAGCGTCGGCGCCGGCGATGTCGATGCCATCCTGGAGGATTTCACCGAAGAATCCGTCCTGCTAACACCGGACGGCCCGGTGCGCGGGCTGGACGCTCTGCGAGGCCTGTTCACGTCCCTGGTCACGGACTGGCTTCCGCCGGGCACAGACCTGACCCTGATCAACCAGTCCATCGAGGGCGAGGTCGCCTATATAGTGTGGAGCGCCTCGTCGCCGAAGTTCGACTTCCCGATCGGCACGGACACCTTCATCGTCAAGAACGACAAGATCGTCGTGCAGACCTTCGCAGCGAAGATGGACCCTAAGTAGGCGGGGCGTAGTAGGCACGCCAAGTTGTGTGCCCGCGCAACAGCGCCCGTCAATCGATAAGTCATCCTGAGCCAAAGCGAAGGATCTCGCCGGTCGTAGGGCGCAAGTAGATCCGGCGTGCAACGGTCATCCAGCGGCGAGATTCTTCGTCGCAAGCTCCTCAGAATGACTTGTCGCTTGAATAGCGAAACACCCCCGGTGATCCCGGGGGTGTTTTTCATTAACCGGGTTCCGTCCAGTCCAGCACCACCTTGCCAGACTCGCCGGCCGCCGCCACCTCGAACGCCTTCTCGTACTCGGTGTAGTGAAACCGATGCGTGATCAGCGGCGATATGTCGAGGCCGCTCTGGATCATTGCCGTCATCTTGTACCAGGTCTCGTACATCTCGCGGCCGTAGATGCCCTTAATCGTGAGGCCCTTGAAGATCACGTCGTCCCAGTCCACCGTCGCGTTTTCACCCTGGATTCCAAGCAACGAGATCTTCCCGCCGTGCGCCATGTTGGCCAGCATGTCGTTCACCGCCTGAGGGTTGCCGGACATCTCCAACCCGACGTCGAACCCCTCGCTCATCCCCAGTTCTGATTGCGCCCCGGCGATCGTCTCTTCGTTCAGGTCGAGCGCGACCGAAGCGTGACACTTTCGTGCCAGCGCAAGGCGGTAAGGGTTGTAGTCCGTGATGACGACGTGCCGCGCGCCAGCGTGGCGCGCCACCACGACCGACATGACGCCGATCGGTCCCGCTCCGGTGATCAACACGTCTTCGCCGAGAAGGTCCCACGACAGCGCGGCGTGGACGGCGTTTCCGAGCGGGTCGAAGAGCGACAGCACCTCAAGCGGGATGGCGGGATCGGCGTGCCAGACGTTGGTGATCGGGATGGCCAGGAACTCCCCGAACGCGCCGTCGCGGTTCACGCCGACGCCGCTGGTGGCGTTGCACAGGTGACGACGCCCGGCCAGGCAGTTGCGGCATCGGCCGCAGACGATGTGACCCTCGCCCGACACAACGTCGCCGGGGTACAGGTCCGTGACGTTGGAGCCGACCTCTTCCACAACGCCCGCGAACTCATGGCCGACCGTCTGCGGAACCCGGATCGTCTCCTTCGCCCAGTCGTCCCACTGGTAGATGTGGACGTCCGTGCCGCAGATCGAGGTCTTCTGGATTCGGATCAGGACGTCGTTGATACCGATTTCCGGGTCCGGAATATCGACGAGCGAGAGGCCGGGAGCGGCCTCGGTCTTGACGATGGCTTTCATTGACCCTGTAGCCGCTTCTAGTTTCCGTTCACGACCCCGGAACCAGTATCGGCCTACTTCACGCCGACGGCGATGCGAAATTCCATCTCCGCCCCGTACGGTCCGTCGCCCTGCTCGCTTCTGAGCTGCTCAACGAAAGCGTCGCCCATGGCCTGTCTCTGACCCTCCGTCAGGGCGTTGAATATGGCAGTGGTAGCTGGCGCGTCGCCAGCCTGCGACCATAACGCCTCTGGAGACTCGAACGGCCGTACGGCCCGCACGGTAAACATGTTTACGCGGGAGAACCCTGCGGCCAGCATCTCGTCACGAAAAACGTCGGGGTCCGTCAGTGAAAACCTCGGATCCACCCCGGCGGGCTCGAAATCAGGCATGACTTTGTTCAACGCACCCATCACCAGCCTTTGGACTCCGTGGCCCTCAGGTCCGGTGAATGCGGCGATCGCGCCCATGCCACCGGGCTTGAGCACGCGGCAGAACTCGCGCATGCCCGCCGCCCGGTCCGGGAACAGCATGATCCCGAGGCACGAATACGCTATATCGAACGAGTCGTCTTCAAGCTTCAAGTCCTGTCCGTTCATGAATTCCACACGCAGCCCCTTGATACCGAGGCGTCGGGCTTTGTCGCGCAGGTACTCGAGCATGCCCTGTGAGAAATCCGTCGCGAGCACGTCTGCGCCGGCCTGGGCCGCCAGGATGGAGAAGTAGCCCGGGCCTGCGGCCACGTCCAGGACCTTCTGTCCGGGCGTGACGCCCATGATGCCCATGGCTTGCCGGGCAATGATGTCTGACGTTTTGCCATTCGTTGCGTCGTACCAGGCGGCAAGGCTGTCCCATGTGCCTTCCTGTTGAGCCGGGTTTTGCTGTGTCATCGTTACCCCCCTTGTGAGCTTCGATTGCTCATCCGGCAGAGTGTATCGCCCTCGGTCCTTTACACTCCCCGCATGCCATCCGACTCACACTTCACCCCCGCCCTGTTCGATTTCTTCGGCGAGCTGGCACTGAATAACGACCGCGACTGGTTCAACGAGAACCGGGAGCGATACCACCGGGACGTGCGCGATCCCATCTTGAAGTTCGTCGCAGACTTCGCGCCGCGCCTGTCCGGGATCAGCCTGTTCTTCCTGGCAGACCCGAGGCCGTCCGGCGGATCGATGTTCCGCATCCACCGCGACGTCCGGTTCTCGAAGGACAAGAGCCCGTACAAGACGAACGCCGGCATCCAGTTCCGGCACGAACAGGCAGGGGACGCCCACGCGCCGGGGTTCTACCTCCACCTGGAGCCGGGTGGATCGGGCGCAGCGGCGGGGATGTGGAAGCCGGGACGCGACGAACTGACGAAGGTGCGGGGAGCGATCGCCGCAAGTCCCTCAAGATGGCGGGACTCTACCTCCGGCGAGGAGTTCAAACGCAGGTGGGAGGTCGGGGGAGAGTCGCTCGCCCGTGCACCCCGGGGCTTCGACCCGGATCATCCTGCGATCGCCGAGATCAAGCGCAAGGATTTCATCGCCTGGGCGAATTTCTCGGACGAGGAGGTGTGCTCCCCGGACTTCCTGGACGAGTACACAGACGCCTGCTACGGCGTGTCGCCGATGGTGGAGTACCTGTCGAAGACGATAGGGTTGAACTTTTAGGGGGTGGCCGGTCAGGACTACGATGGGAGTACGCTCTGTCATTCTGAGTCGGAAACGAAGAATCTCCCGGCCAATCCCCACTCCAATGCCAGGTCAAGCCAGCCCGGGTTGTCGGCCTCGACCAGCTCAACCTTCCGAGTCCGGCGCCAGGCTTTGATCCGCTTCTCCATCGTCAGCGCAACGGATACGTCATTCGTCTCGCTGAACCAGACGAGCCGGTCCACGTTGTAACGTGCCGAAAATCCTCGCTCCGTATTCGTCCGATGCTGCTCCAGTCGGCGCTCAAGGTCGTTCGTAACGCCGGTGTACAGCACTCTTGAACGGCTGGCGAGGATGTAAACGTAGTAGTTGCGGGAAAACATTCAGGTGCTCGGAAAGCCGGGAGATTCTTCGCTTCCGACTCAGAATGACAAGAGAGGCCTGTGGCGCAAAATCGACGTGTCGGTACATCGACCGTCAGCAGCGCACACAAGCCTCATTCCGAATATTGACCAGATGACTGAGGTACACACCAAACTGTCATTCTGAGTCGGAAGCGAAGAATCTCCCGGGTTTCTGACCAACGCGTTGGCATCGTCGAGAACACGTAGCGCCCGTCTCTCTACAACGCCATCTATCGCGCGACCCAACTAGTACGCCCCCGTCCCGCCACGCCGTAGTTGACTATCAGAACGTTTGTTCTAGTATGTCGTCAGCGGTGGCGCCCGGCGCCCCGTTCTGAGCAACTCTGGGGGCGGAGTGAACGCACAGCAGGAGAGCAGACCACAAGAGCAAGGCGACGGCGCAGTATCGAAAGACCCGGCGGGGGGCGGCAAAGCGCTTATCGGGACCCAGGGATGGACCGGGCCTGACTGGCGCCGGTTGGCCTATCCGAAAGGTCTTTCCGCCATCGGGCGGCTCGCCTGGTATGCGCGCGTCTTTGACGCCGTAGAGATCAACAGCACCTTCTACGGCATCCCTTCACACGCGACCGTGCGTACCTGGCGCGGGTCGGTACCGCGCGGTTTCACCTTCACCGTGAAGATGCCCCGGCTGATCACGCACGAGTACGATCTGACGAACTCCGCCCCGGAGCTCGCCTCCTTTCTCAGCGCTGTGAGCAATTTCGGCGAGTCGCTTGGCGCGGTGCTCATACAGCTCCCACCGTGGCTCGGGCCCGACCGGTTGCCGGAACTCTCACGATTCCTGTCCCGTCTACCGGTGGATGAGATTCGCTTCTTCCTGGAGGCGCGCTCCCCCACCCTGTACGGCCCGGCGCTTTCTGAATTGCTGGAGCGCGCCTGCGTGGGCGCGGTCACAACGAACCTCATCGCCCGGCCGGGTCAGATAGCGACATCCCGTCATCGTCAAACTACAAAGGACGAGGCCGGGTACGTCCGGTGGCTGGGGCCTCGCCGGGGCTTTATTGCACCTGCCAGGGGCTGGGCTGTGAGACCCGATATAGAAGCCTTCAAGCGGGATGCGGCCCTCTGGGCCTCGGCTATCCGATCACAGGTCGAACGCGGCGCGACCGTATTCGGCTTCTTCTCCGGTGACTACCTCGGGTCCGGGCTGCTGCCGGCGGCCTACCTTTCCGGGCAACTGGGGCGGCCGGTCGATCTCCCCTTGCGTCCCGCCGCCGTCCCGCTCATGCAGGCGGCGCTTATCGACGCCGGGTACCCGCGTGTTGACCCGCCTGTTTCGCCCCGGACGTCGCCGCCCTCCGGCGACGCCGCTGCCGCGCAGGGGGTGCTGCTCTAATGCCGACCCTCGATGGAACGCGCGCCGCGGTCGCCTGCATCCACATCCCCAACTTCATGTGGCAGGTGGAGTCGCTCCGCCGGCCGGAGCTGGCCGGCCGCCCGGTGATCATCGTGGGCCAAACCGGAACCGGAACCGGCAAAGGGGGCCAGTCGGTGCTCGACTGGTCTCCCGATCTGGGCCCAAAGATGAGCAGGGGCATGCCGCTCAGCGAGGCGCTATCCGGCGCCCGCAGGGACGTCGCGCTGCTGGAGCCTGACATGCCCCTGTACCGGCGCGTGTTCGGGGAGGTTCTGGACACCCTCGAAGCGCGCTGCCCTGACGTGGAGCCGGACGCCGAAAGCCCCGAAAGTTATGGGCTCGGGCGCGTCTACATCGGCATCTGGGGGCTCGACCGGCTGTACGGGGATGACGCCCAGGTAGTCCGGGCGCTGTCCAATGCGGTGCGCCAGTTCGACGCCCGCATAGGCGTGGGCGAGAACAAGTGGCTGGCCTACATCGCCGCCTCGGCCAGCTCATCCGGGCGCGGGCTCAAGATAACAGGCGAGCCCGGCCGGTTCCTGGCCCGGCTCCCGGTCGAGCTGTTGCCGGTCGATTTCAAGTTGATCACACGGCTGCACGGGTTCGGCCTGCACACGATGGGAGACATCGCAGCGCTGCCGCCGGGCGCCATGCAGGCGCAGTTCGGCCGCGACGGGACGCTGGTGTCGGACCTGGCGAACGGCATCGACCACCGGCCCCTTGTGGCGCGACGGACGGAAGAGGCCGTTTCGGAGTACCTGGAGTTCCCGGACGCCACGGTCAGCATGGCGGCGATCCTCCCGGCGATCGAGAGCCTCCTGTCCCGGGCGTACACCCGCCCGCAGCTCGCTCATCGGTCCGCACGCGAGGCAAAGCTGGAGGCGAACGTGCTCCGTCGGCCGCCATGGACGATGCGGGTGGCGTTCAAAGAGCCAGCCGGGTCCCGGACGAAGGCCCTGTTCGCCATCAAGGCGAAGCTGGACGACCTGGCGCTGCCCGGGCCGATCGAGGACATGCGCCTGACGCTCTCCGGCCTGACCGGGGATGCCGGACGGCAGGAGTCGCTGTGGACGGAGGTCCGGCGCGACCAGAAGTTACAGGAGGCGGTGAGCCAGCTGGAGGCGAGGCTGGGCACAGCGCCGCCGGTCTACCAGGTACGGGAGTTAGAGCCATGGTCCCGAATCCCAGAGCGCAGACACGCGCTCGTGCAATTAAGCCCCTGAACGCCCCGGCGCCGGTGACGGTGAGCGCAGACGAACGCGGGATGCCGCTGTCGTTCTCCTTCGGTAGGAGGACATATGAGGTGGTCGCCACGGAGGACATGTGGAAGATCAACGACGAGTGGTGGCGCGGGCCGGAGATGGAGATAGAGCGGGTGTATTTCCGCGCCCGGCTCGCCGACGGCCGCCCGGTAACGCTGTTCCATGACCTGGCCCTCGACACCTGGTTCCGGCAGTGAGGGGGGCGCGTGTCCTGCCGATCATTGGGCACATTTCGATGCGCCCCGACCCCTCACCCCGGCCCTCTCCCGCAAGGGGCGAGGGGGCAAGTTATCGAGGCTCACAACGCTGACGCAAGGCAAGGGCAATTAACCACGTGATGCAACGCACAAGCGCGGAATCTGGCGAGCAGTTTCGCCCCCTCTCCCCAGCGCGGGGCGCCCTTTGGGCGCGGGCCGGGAGCCTGTGCTGAGCCCGTCGAAGTATGAGGGGGCGCCGCCACAGGCGGCCGCAAGGAGCACATGGTCAATAGAGCAAGAGCGTTAAGACGCCAGTCCACGGACGCGGAGGAATGGCTGTGGTCCGTACTCAGAGGCCGTCGGCTAGAAGGCGCCAAGTTCCGCCGCCAGCATCCGATGGGGCCGTACATAGTCGATTTCTTCTGCCCAGACGTCCGGTTGATCATCGAGCTAGATGGAAGCGGCCACCACGTCCGTGCCGAATCGGACGCACAGCGCACGTCTTTCCTGCAGAGAACGGGGAACCGGGTGCTCCGTATCTGGAACAACGATGTGACAGAGAACCCGGAAGGCGTTATCGAGTGCATTCTCGATGCGCTCAGGACCCCTCACCCCAACCCTCTCCCGCAAGGGGCGAGGGGGCAAGTTGACGGCATACACAGCGTTGACGAGAAACAAACGCCATCAACCACGCTATGCAACGTGCAAGCACGGAATCTGGCGAGCAGATTTGCTCCCTCTCCCCACCGCGGGAGAGGGTTGGGGTGAGGGGGCGCCGCCGCAGGCGGCCCACCATCTGAATGCCGAGACGTAAGAAAGAACACAGGAGCCTGGGCGGGTTTTCTTCTGACTTGAGAGGGTCGGAGGGTGATCTCGCGCCGGGCGGCCCTGGCGATGCTACTGAGATTGCTGAGCAGATCGGTTCGAAGTCTGTTGACAGCTCTCCGCGGATGGAGAAACGGCGCACGTCCAGCGTCCGGGCGCGCGAGGCGAGGCCGCGTGCGGAGGAAGGCAAATCTTCTCCCTCACCCCAACCCCCGTATCGAGTACGGGGCAGGCTCTCTCCCGTTGGGAGAGGGGATAAAGGGAAGCGCTCGGCCCATGCCGGGATGCACCGAAGCCGAGAGCAGCGCGGCCCGAGTCAGAAGTACGCCGAGCTGCACTGCCACTCCAACTACTCGTTTAAGGAGGGCGCATCCCACACCTCCGAGCTGCTGATCGAGGCGCAGGCGCTTGGCATGACCGCGCTCGCCATCACGGACCACGACAACCTGTGCGGCGTGATGGAGTTCGCGCAGGCGGCGAAGGGCGTCGGGATCAAGCCGATCATCGGCGTCGAGATCACCCTCACGAGCGGACACCACCTGACGCTGCTGGCGGAGAACGCAGAGGGCTACAAAAACATCTGCCTCCTCACCACGCGCGCCCACATGGACCCGCCGGAACGCCCCGGCCCTGGGCGCGCTCAGCCGGCGCTCGACCCCGCCCTTCTCACACAGCACGCGGCCGGGGTGATCTGCCTCTCCGGCTGCCGGCACGGTGAGATATCGGAGCTCGTCCTTGCGGGAGAGCTCGGGGAAGCACGGCGGCTGGCGGCGCGCTACCGGGACTGGTTTGGCGCGGACAACTTCTTCCTTGAGCTACAGCAAAACCTTGTGCTCGGCGATACGGAGCGCAACCGCCTCATGGCGGGCATCGGCGCAGACCTCGGCATCCCGGTCGTCGCCACCAACAACGTCCACTACCACCTCCGTGAGCGCAGCCACCTGAACGACGTCCTGGTCGCCATCCAGCACAACAAGTCGCTTGAGGAAACGCACCGGGAGCGGCGCGCCAACGACCAGTTCTACCTGAAGCCCCCACAAGAGATGGCGGCGCTGTTCGCTGCGTACCCGGAGGCGATCGAGAACACCGTCCGCATAGCCGGCAGGTGCGATTTCGACCTCACCTCGGCGAAGGTGTACGACTTCCCGGACTACGACGTGCCCGACGGCCACACCCAGACCAGCTGGCTGCGCAGGCTGTGCGACGAGGCCGCCGTCCGCAAGTACGGCGAGGTTACGGCGCCCATCCGGGAGCGGCTGGACGAGGAGATGGCGCTGCTGGAAAAGCGCAACCTGTCCGGGTTCGTTCTCCAGTACTACGACATCATCAAGATCGCCCGAGAGGTCCAGGAGGACCTCGGCCTCGTCGAGCCCGGACTGCCGCTTGAGGAGAACCCGCCGGGGCGCGGTCGCGGCTCGTCCGTTGCGATGCTCGTCGGCTACCTGATCGGCCTCTCGCATATCGACCCGCTCGAGTTCGGGTTGACGCTGGACCGCTTTCTGCCGGACGCCGATATGGACGGCCCGCCGGACATCGACCTGGACTTCCCGCGCGACATCCGGGAGAAGCTGATCCTGCGCGTCCACGAGCGCTGGGGCAACGACCGCGCCGTGCTCACCGGGATGATCTCCACCTACCGCATCAAGGGCGCAATCCGGGACATCGGCAAGGCGCTCGGGCTGCCCGAGGAAGACCTGGACAAGCTGACGAAGCGGGTCGACGGCCACGCCGGCGTGAAGGACCTGCCGTCAGAGATGCGGTCCCTGCCGGAGTACCGGGACCGGGCCGACCTGCCGATCTGGCAGGACCTTGTGCGGCTCGCCCTCCAGCTCGGCGGCTTCCCGAAGTACCTTGCGCAGCACCCGGGCGGCATGATTCTGTCGGCACGGCCGCTCTCGGAAACGGTGCCGCTCCAGCGCAGCGCTATCGACGGCCGCTATATCTGCCAGTGGGACAAGGACAGCGCAGACGACGCCGGGTTCGTCAAGATCGACTTCCTGGCGCTCGGCGCGCTGTCGCAGATGAACGAGGCGCTCAGGCTGATCGAGCAGCGCACGGAAGAGCGGATAGACCTGTCGCGCATCGACTTCGAGGACCCCAGGGTGTACGCCATGCTGCACCGGGCGGACACCGTCGGCGTGTTCCAGGTGGAGTCCGCCGCCCAGATGCAGACGATCACCCGGATCCGGCCGAAGAACCTGTTCGAGATGGCGTGGGAGGTCGGGGCGGTCCGTCCCGGCGTCGGCGTCAACGACGGCGTGTCGATGCTGATCCGTCGCCACACCGGCAGGGAACCGGACTGGGACTACGACCATCCACTTGAGAAGGCGGCGCTGGAGCGCACCTACGGCGTGCCGCTCTACCAGGACCAGTTGATGGAGCTGGGGGTCCACGTCGCCGGGTTCACGCCGGCGGAGGCGGACCGCATGCGCCGCGCCTTCAGCCGCCGGAACCGGGAGGATCTGATCCCGGTCTGGCGTGAGAAGTTCATGGCCGGGGCGCTGGCCCGGGGAGTGCCGCCGGAAGCCGCGGAGAAGATATTCAGCAAGTTCCACGGGGAGTTCCAGTTCCCCGAGGCGCACGCCTTCGCCTTCGGCGTCACCGCCTACCAGATGTCCTGGCTGAAGCGTTACTACCCGCTGGAGTTCTTCGTCGGGCTGTTCAACCAGCAGCCGATGGGCTTCTACAACCTGGAGACGCTGAAGGAGGATGCGAAACGCCACGGCGTGCAGGTCTTAAACCCGGACGCAAACCGCAGCGGAAAGCTGTCGACTATCGACGACGAACGGTTGCGGCTTGGCTTCGCACACGTGGCGAAGGTCCGGGCGGCGACGGCCGACCTGATCCTGGCGGCGCGTGAGGCGCACGGACCGTTCACCTCTGTCGCGGACTTCATGGCGCGCACCGGCGTGCGGCACGACCCGCTCGACAACCTGGTCGACGCCGGGACGTTCGATTCCCTGACATCGCATGCGGTAGCGACAAAAGCCCCTGCGGTGGTCGGGGTGCTGGAGGTGCCGGGACCGATCCCGCTGCCGTCGAACCGCCCCGAAAGCGAACTTGTCCGGGAGCAGAGGACCGTCTGGACGCCGTCTGATGAACGCAGGCGCGAAACAAAGTGGGAGGTGGGGTTGCGCTACCGGCCGGTGGGACGCCAGCTCGCCTTTGCACTGCCGGTGGAGCAGGACATGGTGGCGCTGCCGGAAGCGTCCGACTGGGACGTGATGAAGGGCGAGTACCAGACGCTCGGGCTGTACCCGCGCGGCCACCTGATGGCGAAGCTGAGGCCGCACCTGCCGCCGGACGTGATCCGCAGCATCGACATCCGGGATCTCAAGGACGGCGACTCGATACGCGTGGCCGGGGTGGTGATCCGCCGGCAGCGGCCGCTCGCAAAGGCGGTGTTCATCACGCTGGAGGACGAGACCGGCCACACCCCGCTCGTGATCTGGCCGGATGTGTACGACCGGATTCGTCTAAAGGCGCGCGAGGCGATATTGCTGTGCCGGGGGGTGGTGTCGCACCGCGAGGGGACGCTGAACGTGGTGGTGAGCGAGGTCCAGCCGGTGCCGACCGACATCAGCACGCTCAAGTCAAAGGACTGGGGGTAGTCAGTTGATCGCGATCCGTCTCCAGAATCCAGCTGTCATCCTGAACATGGTACCCGTCATCCTGAACTTGATTCAGGATCCGCTCCTGCCCACATCTGGCAAGACTCCACTCCCGTCGGACATTCACAAATGACCTCGCTCATCTGACGAGGCGGCCACCCGTAAGTTCAGATCCTGAATCGAGTTCAGGATGACGGGATTCAAGTCAAAAAGACAGAACCGGCCCCCTCCTAATGTAGGAGGGGGATCGGGGGTGGTTAAATA
>JACZRO010000204.1 GCA_022574675.1 Chloroflexota bacterium | reverse complement strand
GTGTCAAAGAAGTTGACCCCGAGATCAAGGGCGCGCCGAACGAACGCCTGTCGATCGGCGGCCGTGAGCCCGTTCCTGGCGCCAAAGTGGCCCGCCCCGCCGGTGCCATAGCCAAGCACCGAGACCTTGAGGCCGGTCCGGCCGAGTGTTCTGTATTCCAAATCGTTCAGCTCTATTCCGGGAACCTATCCCTCGATCACCGGCAGCGTAATCCGGGAAGGCCGCGCCGCGTCGTGGAAGACTGTTTGCCGGGCCGGACACAACTCGGCGTCCTGCCAGTCCTCGCGTCCGGTGTTGTGGTTGCGATCGTGGTTCGGGTAGTCGCTGGATGAGATATCGACGCGTATCCGGTGCCCTGCCCTGAACAGGTTGCTGGTCGGCAGCAGGGTCAACTCGAACTCGTACACCTCACCGGTCGTCATCAACTCCGGCGGCGAGTCCAGCCCGTTCCGGAATCGCGCCCGCTGGAAGCCGTAGCAGAGGTTGATCGCCGTGCCGTCCGGGTGAACGTCGATCAGCTTAACCGTGAAGTCCGTATCCGGAGCGTCGGACGCCGCGTGCAGGCGCAGCACCGGGTTGCCTGTGACCTCGATGGCCCGTTCCAACGGCTCAGTCTGGTAAATAAGGATGTCCCGGCGGTGGGCGTTCATCCGCTGGTCGAAAGGCCCGTCCTGCCCGTTAGCCAGGTAAAGGCTCATCACCGGGTCGCGCGGGTCGTAAACGTAGGAGTCCGGGCTCTCGGGACCGGGTCCTTCCTGCGACAGGACGCCGTCGCCGCCCGGCGTGTTGGCCGCACCGCCTGAGTGCAAAAAGAAATCGGTGTCCACGGCGCGGGCCGGGGGCCACTCCTCCTCCCGGCGCCAGCGGTTCTCGCCCATCACGAAGATGTGCACCGGCGGCCCGTCCATCACACCGTTCGGCTCGCCCTTGAGCCAGTAGTCGAACCACCGCGTCGCCAGCTCCACCCAGTCGATCCCGGCGTCCGGGCCGAAATCCATGTCGCCGGTGCTCCGCGTCATCTCGTTGGTATGGGAGTACGGGCCGATGAAAAGACGCTGGTTGGCGCGAGCGTGCTCTGTTGGCGCTTCTCGAATCATGTGGTCGTACATATCGGTCGTCGCCACCAGCCGGTCGTACCAGCCGGTGCGGTGATGGACCGGGAGATCGATCTTCGAGAAGTTGCCGATAAATCCAAAACGGTCTTCGTGGTGGTGCCGGAGCCAGTCGTGGAACGCCTCGCGCAGCCCGCCGACCGCCTCCAGCGGCAGCTCACTCCAGGGCAGGAACCAGAGCCACTTCTCGCGGTTGGCGACACTCGCGATGGCGTCGTAATCCTCGATCGTCGTGGGCCCCTCCGCCGCATCGAGCCACTTCTGCGTGTCCGGCGCGATCAACCCGAGCAGCCACTGGAGAGCGCGACCCGGCCGGAACACGCCGCCCATCTCCCAGTCGGTCGTCTTCGGGCCCATGCCGCCGGAAAACATCGTCACCAGGTGCGGGGGCATGAGCGGCGCGAGCTGCCATTGCGTCCAGGATGGATAGGAGTAGCCGAAGGTCCCGACCTTGCCGTTCGACCACGGTTGCGCCGCCGCCCACTCGATGGTGTCGTATCCGTCCTCCGGGTCGTCGAACCGGGAGCCGAACATCGGCCGGTACACGCCGTCGGACGCCCACCGGCCGCGCTTGTCCTGCACCACCACGGCGTAACCGTTCTCGGCGAGCCCGCGGTAGCGCGCCTCGTCCCGCTCACGAGACTTGTCGTACGGCGTCCGGCACACCAGCGTCGGGAACCCGCGTCCCACGTCCGCAGCGCCCGCAGCGCCTACCGGGACAACACGTTCAGGCACGTACACGTCGGCCCGCAAAATGGTGCCGTCGCGCATGGGCGTGACGACGTCGTGCTCGACATTGATCTCGGGCTTGACCAGCGGCAAAGGACGGCCTTTCTTAAAGGGATACTGGGTGCGGGATTCACGTCGGGGAGCCGGTAGGATATCGTGCACCCGTCTTTCTCCAGATATGGTGACATTCCGGATTTCCTCAAATACCAGGGATTTCAGGGATTCCAGAGCATCCGGGTTTTTGATGGAAGGAAGGCAGGCATCGCCCGTGCCAGATCGAAAGAGCCGCGCAAGACCCGAGTGTCTGTCGACGGCGACGACTGGCTGATCAACGGCGATCTGACCTGCAAAGCCCGGGAGTTCCGCGGCCGGGGCATCGAGTAACTGAAGCCTGACAGGGAGGAACGCCATGCGAGTCTTTGTTATCGGTGGTTACGGCACTTACGGACTGCCGACCACCATATTGCTGGCCGACAGCGACCTCATCAGCGAGATCGCTCTGGCCGGCAGAAATGTGGATCAAGCCGAACGATTAGCGGCAGAAATAGGCGACAAGGCATCGGCGGTGCGAGTCGACGGCGCCAACGAGGAAGAACTCGCCTCGCTCATCGAGGGCTATGACATCGTCGTAAACGTCGCGACAAACGATGCCGTCCTGCCCGGGATCCGAGCGGCGATCCGCGCCGGTGTCCACTATTGCGACGTCTCGTTCGGGTCGATCGCGGACCAGGCGTTGCAACTCGACGCTGAGGCCCGGGCTGCTGGTATCACGGCGATTCTTTCCAACGGGGCCGCGCCCTGTATTACCAACCTGATGGGAGTGCATTCGGCCCGCCAGCTTGATGAGGTGGAACAGCTGCAGGGGGGCCGCAGCTGGATGTTCCAGGGCACGCGGATGCTGACGTCTCAGCAATGGCTCGCAGACCCCCTGGACAGCCTCGCTGCGGTCCAGGAGATCAGGCCGTTTATCGTGTGGATGCTCCAGAGGAGGCAGGGGACTGCGCCTCCGCCGTTCGTTGCTTACGAAGGCGGCCAGTGGGTCAACATCGACGCCGTTCAAAACGGCATGGAGATCCCTCTGGCGGGGGGCGGCACGGTCACGGGCTATCCGTACAGAATCCTTCCTCCAGTCTGGGGGAACCTGCCACGCGAAATCGGCAGCGTATCGCCGGTTGAACTGTGGTTCAGCCCGTTCCCGCCACAGCTCCATGACCTGCTCCGAGGGCACGCGCTGCGGGTGAGCGAGGGCGAGGTCGATGCCGAAACAGCGGTGAACTCCCTGTTCGAGACGCTTGAGAGCGACCCCGGCCGGTGGCTGACGCCCCCGGACGATTTCATCCCCCTCTCTCTGGACTGGGTCACAGCTGTCGGACGTAAAGAGGGACGCGCCGCACGGTACTCCTCCTGGCTGGCGTCTGAGGTATGCACGGAGCGCAACGGCCTGGCCTTTACGAGCGTTCCCTTGGTCATCGCCGTGCTACGGATCCTGCGCGGCGAGATGCAAGAGCGCGGCGTCATGCACGCGGAGACGACCTTCGAGCCGATGCCGTTCTTCGACGAAGTGGCGCCTCTATTGCCTGACCCTCCGCCGGACGGCAGGCTGATCGGGGAGTCCTTTGAGTGGCTGGAGTGAAGATACGATCCAAACGCGGTCCGGGGTGGGGCGCGGTGAGAAGAGATGAAAGAAAGGCAGGCCTAGCCTGTGCCAGAGCGCAAGACCCGGGTATCTATCGACGGCGAAGACTGGCTGATCAACGGCGAGTTGACGTACAAAGGCCGCACGTTC
>JACZRO010000203.1 GCA_022574675.1 Chloroflexota bacterium | reverse complement strand
GTTGCAAAATGGTTGCAAGACGCGAAAAGGCCCCGGCGGAATCACCCGTCCGGGGCCTCTGTTTTGCGGTCGGCTGCTACGTTTGAGTTAGCTACGTGGCGGGAGCGTGAGGGAGTCGAACCCCCCGAAGACATCGAAGGATGCCCCCCATCGGGTTTGAAGTCCGTGGAGCCCACCAGAGCCCATACGCTCCCGTGGCAGACCGAGACATTTTACGCCCGCTTCGTGCACGGCGGCCGACTTTCGATCCGGAACGCGAAGACAGCCGGGCCAGGTGGCGCCGGCTGTCTCAATATCGGGTCGTTCGCTCTGAAGTTGACCGCCGTTTCTAGGCGAGCGCCTCTTTCAAGCGGGCCTCCAGGACGTTCTTGGGAACTGCGCCGACCACCTGGCCAACGGGCTCCCCGTCCTTGAAGATCAACAGCGTCGGAATACTGCGGACGCCGTACTTGCCGGCGGTTATCGGGTTCGAGTCAACGTCCACCTTTGCGAACTTGACCTTGCCGTCGTACTCGGCCGCCAGCTCCTCGACTACCGGCGCAACCATCTTGCAGGGGCCACACCAGTCCGCCCAGAAATCGACCAGGACCGGCAGGTCAGACTGTAGAACGTCGACGTCAAAACTGCTGTCCGTGACAGCGGCGGGCTTGCTCATCATTTCTCCTAGGGGGTCCCGTACTTCAGCACGTGGACCGTGTTCTTGCCATCCGTGTATTTAAGATTCGGAAAGGGCTACAAAGATGCAGATCTGGATTATCCGGCTTTCCCGAGCGAGAAGGACCGGTCAGTCCGCAGCCACATCAGCTTCGCGCAGTACGGGCGCTTTCGCCAGTGAAATATGTCGCAGCGGCAATCCTCGGACGGACGGTGAAATGTCGATTTCGTCCGAATCCTGTATCCCGGTGACCACGTCTGCGAAAAGCGTCGTGACCGCCACGAAACCTCGATGTGGAGACGACAGCCGAACGAAGGCGAACTCCGGGAGCGGGGACGCAGAGGCGTCCGGCGCGGCCGTGATGGCGACCCGGTCTCCCTCCCCTACGCCCAGTTCGGACGCATCCTCCGGGTGGATCTCTATCCGTGTGTCTCGCTCGATATGGTTCATGTTGCGATCGTCCCGGACTATCCGCACATCCTCCTCGGGACGCAACAACACGCGCCCGTGCGCCAGCGTGAACGGGAAGTCGCCATCCGGCCGGGAGATCGGCTCACGAATCGCCATCGGAACGAGCGGGATACGTGTTTCAGAATCCGCGGACGAAAACAGGATCTCAGTCCCGCTGGACTCTTCTTCGGGCGCCGGCGTCTGCACGCCGCGCCTTTCAAGTCTCTCGTGGGATAACCCCGCGTAGTCAGGGACAACCTTTCGGATCTCCTCAAACACCTCCGAGGAAGACCCGTAATCGAAGCCGCTACCGCCCATGGCGCTCGCCAGCCCGGCCAGCGTGCGCCATCCCTCGCGTTCCTCGTGGCGCAACGTAAGGCCCGGGTTCACCTTCTGCACGCGGCGTTCCAGGTTCGTAACCGTCCCGGACACCTCGGCGTATGTCGCCGCCGGGAACAGCACATCCGCACGGGACGCCGTCTCGGACATGAAGGCGTCCGAAACCACGAGGAACTCTGGTTTTGCCAGGCCGTCCGTCGTTATTCCTGCGGCGTCAGGGTTCCAGCCGTCTGCCATCACCACGAGCGCCTTGATGGCGCCGTCACCGACGCCGCTCACCATCTCTCGCACTGCTTTCCCGCGCCTTTGCGGGTATACGCCACCGGTTATCGATGAAAGTGCGTCGCGATCGGCTTCTGAGGAGACCGGCCGGTAACCGGGCAACAGGTACGGCGCCGCGCCGACGTCGTTTCCGCCCTGTGTGTTGGCGCCCGAGAACAGTGGATACAGACCACCGCCCTCACGTCCTATGTTTCCCGTCAAAAGGGCCAGGTTCATCACCGCCGCCAGCAGGTCCGCATGATCGTCGGCGTCAACGCCGTCACTGCCGTACAGGAGAGACGCCGGGCTCCCCGTCCCGTAGGTCCGCGCGGCAGCCCGTATATCGTCTTCCGCGACTCCGGTGATCTGGGAAACCCGCATCAGGTCAAATGACCAGATCGCCTTCTTGAAATCCTCGATCCCTTCGAGCCGGACCCGGACAAAATCCTTGTCTTCCAGGGTCTCGTCCAGGATCACCCTGGCCATGCCGCCGAGCAGGGTAATCTCGGTTCCCGGCCGCGGCCGGAGCCAGATCGAGGCGTAGCGGGTCAACTCCGTCTCCCGGGGGTCGATTACGATCAGCCGGGCGCCGGCGCGGACCGCCTTTTTCACCGGCACGGCGAGCACGTTTTGCTCTTCTGTCGGGTTACCGGCCACGACCACCACGCACTGCGACATTTCGATGCCCCAGATCGGGTTCGTGGCCGTTCCGTGGCCGGGCTGCTTTGCCAGCGTCGCCAGCAGCTCCGCCGAGCGGTTCAGACCCGTATCGACGTTGTTTGTCGCAAGTACGGTGCGCGCGAACTTCTGGCCCACGTAGTGGTCCTCGTTGGTGCCGCGCGGTGACAGGATCACGCCGCGCTCTTCCGGCAGGTGCCTGGACAACCCCTCGGACGCCGCGTCCAGGGCGACCTCCCAGGTCGTGCGCTGAAGCTCTCCGTCGATGCGAACCATCGGATACTTCAGGCGCCGCACGTGGTTCGGATAGTCGTACCCGAACTTGCCTTTGAAGCAGGCCTGGCCGTGCGCCGCCTCACCGGAGAGGTCTCCCGTCATCCGGACGACCTTGTTCCGGTCATTCACGTCCATCACCATCTCGCACCCTACCGGGCAATTGGCGCAGACCGTCTTGACCTTGAACGCCGCCTTCTCCCACTTGTAGTCACGCTCCACGAGCGCCCCGGTCGGGCAGGCATCGATGCAGGCGCCGCAGAACTCGCAGCCGGATTCGAGCAGCGATGTCCCGTGAGAGGTGCCGACGAGCGCCACCCCTGAACGAGAAATGAGCGAAAGCGCAACATCGCCGCGAACCTCGTCGCAGGCGCGCACGCAGCGAACGCAGACGATGCACAGGTTGTAATCGCGGTCGTAGAACGGGTCGTCGGTGTGGATCGGAAGATTGCGCCGGTGGTAGTTGAGCGGCGTGGTCATGTCCAGCTTCATGATCCGGACGGTGTCCTTCAGCTCGCAACGTTCGTTCTTGGGACAGATCGTGCAGCGGTCGGTCACGCTGACGTGACGCTGGCAAATGTCCTGCGGCCCGCACAGCTCGATCCGGTGGCAGGTAAGACAGCCGTGCGGATGCTCCGACATAAGCAGGTCGGTTATGCCCCGCCGGAGTTCGATGACCTCTGCGGTATTGGTCTCGACGACCATGTCGGGCGCGGGCGGCGTCGTGCAGGAAGCCTGTATGCCCTTGCGCCCGCCGGCCTCGGTCGATACGACGCACATCCGGCATGCGCCGTAAGGCTTCATCCCCGGGTAGTAGCAGAGATACGGGATGTAGATGTCCGCGTCCAGCGCCGCCTGGATTATCGTCTGGCCGGGACGCGCCTCGATCTCCTGACCGTCCACGGTGAACTTGATCGTGTCATCCGCCATGCGGCGCAGTCTCCTGGGTTTCTTATTCTGGGTCTCTTCGTCCCGGGGGACGTTC
>JACZRO010000053.1 GCA_022574675.1 Chloroflexota bacterium | reverse complement strand
ACGAGAAGGCCATCGAGCTGCAGGACGAGGCCCTGGCCATCACCCAGGAACTGGGGATGCGGCCGCTCACAGAGCGCATCCTGGCGCGGCGGGAGATCCTCCGCGCTTAACCGCTCAGCGATTTTAGGAGGACAGAGCGATGACAGAAAACAACGTCGGTCCTGAGACTATCGAAGGCCTTGCGGACGGCGCACTGGCAGCGTTCGCAATGTTGGCCGGGATGCAGCTCGATATTTTCTCCACGCTGGAAGACGGCCCCGCGAGCGCCGTTGAAATTGCTGGGACTATTGGCTCTGATCCCGACAAGACCCGGTTGTTGCTCTACACACTGGTCGTTGCCGGATTGATGACTGAAGAAGACGGAATTTTCCGCAATACGGCTGAATCCGATAAATTTCTTGTAAACACCAGTCCAACGTACATGGGCGCTCGCCATCACAACTTCAGTTACTCGTGGGGGAACGTACTACTGCAGACCGCTGACTCGGTCAGGACAGGCCGACCGCAGGCGGAGATCGATTTCAGTAATCAGTCACGAGATGAGATGGAGGCGTTCCTCCGGGGTCTCCATCCCGCTGCGCTCGCAGCTGGCAGGGCGCTGGCTGGCAAGTTCGATTTTTCATCCTGTCGCAACGCTCTTGAAGTTGGAGCCGGAATGGGCGGTGTGACGCTTGGTTTGACCGAAAGCTATCCGGATATCAAGGTAACGCTGCAAGACTTCCCGGCGGTGACTTCGATCGCCGAGAAAATTGTCAGAGATGCCGGTTTGTCTGATCGGGTGAGTGTGCTTCCAGGGGATGCGCTTAATGATCCACTCGGAGGCCCGTATGACGTATCGATGATGCGCGCCTTGATTCAAGTTCTGAACCGTGACCAGGCTCAAAAAGTATTGATGAACGTCGGTCGCGCAACCGAACCGGGTGGAACCATCTACATAATTGGGAGAATTCTTGACGACACACGGACAACGCCCACTCCCGCGGTCCTGTTCAATCTGAACTTCCTGAACATCTACGATGGGGGACAGGCCTACACGCACTCGGAACATCGAGAGTGGTTGGATCTGGCAGGGTTCGAGGACTTCAAAGTCACCCCGATACCGGGTTCGGACAGCATTATTAGCGCCCGTAAACGTTAGATGTGGAGACGATGCACACTGAACTCACCGAGCGCAGCCTGGCACGGCGGGAGATATTGAGGGTGTAACGCATCTCGATGATGAAACGTCCCGCACAAACGTGCGGCAGGAGGCGTAAGTGGTGGGCGATACAGGACTTGAACCTGTGACCTCCTGCGTGTGAAGCAGGCGCTCTAGCCAGCTGAGCTAATCGCCCGAGATCCCGATCCATCGATTATCGACGGTTTGAATCCGTCGGCGGTGGTGAAGAGAAGGTTGGTGGCAACGGCGGGACTTGAACCTGCGACCTAGCGCTTATGAAGCGCCCGCTCTAACCGACTGAGCTACGTTGCCTGGATCTCGTTCCCTCGCCCGATGGGCCTGCTCTCGATGGTAGTCCCGGCCCGGAATACGCGTCAACGCCAGTTGTGCCTGAACGTTGTCCGGGGGCGTAATCGGCGTTCGAACTACTGATCGACTTTTCGACACGTCGCCGTTATCAGAAATTCCTAAGAGGTCCGCCACTCGACATTGAACGGGCGTCTCCGGCCCTTATTTGGAGACCTTACCGGAGTTGGCTGTGCCGATCAGGTTCGACCGCCGACAGAACCAAAGACCCAACGGGGCCGTCACTCGGCGATATAGTCGCCGCTTTTTCCGCCGGACTTGCGGAGCAGCCGCACGTCCCCGATGCGCATGCCGCGGTCGACCGCCTTGCACATGTCGTAGATCGTCAGGGCGGCCACGCTGACAGCGGTGAGCGCCTCCATCTCGACACCCGTTTTATAGGTGGTCTTCGCCGTGGCGGTAATCTCGATCCGATCATCTGACGTCGAGTCGTCCAACTCGACCACCACCTGTGTGAGTGGCAGTGGATGGCAGAGCGGTATCAACTGGGATGTGTTCTTGGCCGCCATCACCCCGGCGATCCGCGCAACCGCGAGCACGTCGCCCTTCTCGAACCCGCCGGACCTCACCAGCGCCAGCGTCTCCGGCCGCATCGTGATCGACCCGGCGGCGACGGCGACGCGCTCGGTATCTGGTTTAGCGCCGACGTCCACCATACGCGCCGCGCCGCTATCGTCCAGGTGCGTCAGGCCGGTCTCGCGATTGTTGTCTGCCGCGCCCTTCGGGCCGTTGACCCGGTCAGAGGCGTGGGCAGGGACCGCGGCCGGGCGTCCATCCCGAATCGCCTCGGCCGCGGCGACGGCCAATCGATCCGCCCGTTCATTCTCCACGTGGCCGGTATGGCCGCGTACCCACTCCCAGGACACGCGCCGCTCACCGACGGTCCGGTCCATCTCCGCCCACAGGTCCTGGTTCGCCTTGCGTTTCCAACCCCTCGTCATGGTGTTGATGACGTAAGAACTGTCGCTTGTGATAAGCACCTCGGCGCCGACGGGAACCTCGTCCAGGCCTCGTATGATCGCCGTCATTTCCATCCGGTTATTGGTAGTCCTGAGTTCGCCGCCCGACAGGTCCCTGTCCTCTTCGCCGTCGGCGCGCAGCACGGCTCCCCAGCCTCCCGGACCAGGGTTTCCGAGACAGGACCCGTCTGTGAACAGTCGATACGTCAAATGCGGTTGATCCGGCGCGCCCAACAACTTTAAGTGCGGTCCGGGCGTGCTTCAGGTGGACGTGGAGCGCCACGTAGGTGAGGGTTGATGGCTGAAAGTTTATCCTGCCCCGGCCGAAAACCCTCAATCGTAGATATACTCGAATGCTTTCCCCGCCAGCACGGACCGGCGAACAAGTTTGCAATGACCGAGATACGAGTAGACAGCGAAATCACGCTTCGGTCGCCCGGTCTCCCGGACGCCGAGCAGTTGTTCGAGCTGATCGATTCCAACCGTGAGCATCTGGGCCGATGGCTGCCGGCGCTGGTGTCCGTGGAGTCCATAGAGCAGGAACGCGCCTGGCTCCAGGGGCGGATCGACGACCCGGGCGACGAGAAGCCGCTGCTGATCCTCGTTGACGGGCGCATCGTAGGCGTCATCGGAGCCCACATCCAGGAGATGAACGACACCGCCGACCTCGGTTACTGGCTGGCAGAGGGGCAGCAAGGCCACGGCATCACCACACGATCGTGTGCTGCGATGGTCGACGAACTCTTGCGCGTCCAGGGCATGAATCGGGTCGTCATCCGAGCGGCCGTAGACAACACACGCAGTCGCGCCGTCCCGGAACGATTGGGATTTGTCCACGAGGGCGTGGAAAGACAGGCCGTCAAACTCCCCGGCGGATACGTTGACATGGCGGTGTACTCGGTGCTGGCGTCCGAGTGGCGCGGGGCCGAGGAGATGGGGTTTGTGGACCGCTCCGGTCTGCCGCTGACGTTCGGCGCCCCTCCGATCATGATCGACGCCAACATGATGTTGCGACGGCCACGCGGTGAAGACGCCACAGAGCTGTTCAGACTGCTGGACGACAATCGTGACCGCCTTGACTGGTGGTCACGTTGGTCGTCGCGCATGCGGTCGATCGACGACGCGGCCAACGTGATCCGCACCTCACTTCGCGGCGACACCGACCTGGGTTCTCCGTTGTTCGTATTCGAATCCGGCGCGCTCGTGGGGGCTGTGAACATAGAGCCTTCGCCGTCCGAGCAGGACGAAGCCACCGCGGACATCCGTTACTGGATAGGCGCTGACTGGGAGGGCCGCGGGCTGATGGTACGGGCGTGCCGTGCCGCGGTTGACGCCGCCATTCCACATTTCAGGCTCGACGAGGTCACCATCCATACAGGCGCCGGGAACATGCGCGCCCGTTCAGTCGCAGAGCGGCTGGGCTTCAAGATGCACCGGGTGGACCGGGGCGCGTCTGCGACCGAAGACGTGATCGTCTATCTGGTATCGGCCTCGGACTGGGCGGCCAACGTGCCGGTGAGTTAACCCGGGGAGCTGACCGGCTCGGGTCCAGCCCGGGATATCCCGTCGAACAGCGGTGTTAGCCGCCGATCTGGTACATCTCTATCTTGCGCCGCTGGCCGTTTCGCGCGCCCTCGGAAACCGGGGGTATCGGCGCGCCCGTGGTCCGCCGTTTGATCAGTACGTCGGTGGCGTCGCCGCCGGCCGCGGACGAATCCCGGCCAGCCTCGCCGGACTCGAAAGCTCTGAGCTCCGAGTACCGGTCACGACGTGACGACCAGATGCCCGTCATCAACTTGAGCATGTCGTCGTCCGAGGCGCCTGCCCGCAGGGGGCCTTTGAGGTCTTTACCGCCCGAAGCAAACAGGCAGGTCACGAGCTGACCGTCCGTGCTGAGCCTGGCGCGAGTGCAGTCTCCACAGAACGGCTCGGAAACCGAGGAGATGATCCCGATCTCGCCGGTCCCGTCATCATAGGTCCAGCGCGTCGCGACCTCGCCCGGGTAGCCGGGGGCGGCGCGCGTAATCGGAAACTCGGCGTTGATCGCGTCGGCTATGTCACGTGCGGTCACGACGGCGCCAGCGTCCCACTCGTTGACGGTCCCGACATCCATGAACTCAATGAAACGGACGATGTGGCCGGTTCCTTTGAAGTGACGCGCGAGATCGACGATGGTGTGGTCGTTGACGCCTTTCTGGACGACGGCGTTGATCTTGATCGGGTTGAGGCCCGCCTGCCCGGCCGCATCGATCCCCGCCAGAACGCGCCGCGTGCCGAAGTTGCGGCCATTCATCGACTTGAAGACCTCTTCGTCCAGGCTGTCCAGGCTGACCGTGACCCTTGAGAGGCCCGCGTCTTTAAGCGCCCGGGCCTGGTCGGCCAGCATGTACCCGTTCGTGGTCAGCGCGATCTCTTCGATCCCGTCCAATACGGCCAGGCTCTCGATGAGTCGTGGGAGCTCGGCGCGAAGCAGAGGTTCTCCACCGGTTAGCCGGATCTTTCGGACACCAAGTTGTGTGAACAGCCGGGCCAGGCGGGCGATCTCTTCAAAGGTCAGGATCTCCGGTTTCGGGAGAAACTCGTACCGTTCGCCGTAGATTTCGGCCGGCATGCAGTACGGACAGCGAAAGTTACACCTGTCGGTGACCGATATGCGCAGGTCCCGCAGGTGACGGCCGAAGACATCGGTGGGGCCGCCGGTTCTATCAAGAGTCATAACGGCTAGATTGTACGACGGTCCCCCGGATTCCCCCGCTCCGCGAGTCCGGCCGCCGTCCTTCCACTCAGACCAGCGTCTTTAGATATGCGACCGCGTCGCGCACGGCGATTCCGCGGTGACTGATTGCGTCCTTCTCCTCCGCAGAGAGTTCCGCCATCGTCCGGCGTTCACCCGGCAGCCAGAATATCGGGTCGTACCCGAATCCACTTTCGCCGATCGCCTCATGCGCGATCGCGCCTTCGCACGTTCCTTCAAATAGACGGACCTGGCCCTCCGTTTGCCGGCCAACGACTGCGATCACGGCGCGATACCGCGCCTGGCGACGCCAGCCCGGGACATCCGCCATGTCCGCCAGCATTCGTTCCCGGCCTTCCTCATCGGTCTGTCCGGGGCGGACGTAACGGGCCGACCGGACGCCTGGGCCACCGTTTAGCGCATCGACCTCGATCCCTGAATCGTCCGCCAGCGTCAACTCTCCACACGCGGCGTGGTACTGCTCCGCTTTCAGGCGCGCGTTTTCGGCGAAGGTGTCGCCCGTCTCCTCGATATTGATGTCGACCCCGACGTCATCAAGCGATAGAACCCGGAAGGACAGACCCGCGAGCATTCGCCGGAACTCGCGCACCTTGCCCGGGTTGCGGGTTGCGATCACGAGTACGGGATTATCGATGTCCGTCATGGCGGGATTTGCCGTTTAGTGAAGGCGCTGAATCGTCCAAAAAAGAGCCGTAAGTTTACGCCCGACCTTGCCCGGCGGCGCCATTTATATCTGTTGCAGGCCTAAATGCCACCTGCTATCCTTTCGACCGATTGTTCCAAATTGCACGAACGGCTTCCCGCAAGTTGCCAGACCCGGGCATTATGGGTTCCGTTCAATCCCCCGACGAAGGACCTAAACCCGCCGAATGAACCTGCGTCGTTTGCTGCGCCCGGCGCGCTCCCGGTTACTATTTCTGATCCTCGTTGTGCCGGCCATTCTGGTCGCGTGCAACGAAGGGGATCCCCAGTCAACGTTCGGTACCAGCGGACCGATCGCAGACGCACAGGCGGACCTGTTCATCTTCATTTTTTGGATCGCCGTAGTGGTCTTCGTGCTGGTCGAAGGCGCACTGATCTACTCGATCATCCGGTTCCGTCGCCGGGGTTCCGACGATTCTCTCCCGGTCCAGGTACACGGCAATACCAAGTTGGAAGTGATCTGGACCATCGTCCCGGTGTTCATTCTGGTAGCCATAGCCATCCCGACGATCCAGGTCATTTACGAGCAACGGGAACCGCCGACGGACCAGGGTCCTGTGCTCGAGATCAAGGTCCGCGCTCACCAGTGGTGGTGGGAGATCGAGTACCCGGGCGAAGACGTGGTCACGGCAAACGAGATCCGCATCCCGGTCGGCCAGTGGGTCAACTTCACTTTGAACTCGGATGATGTGATACACAGTTTCTGGGTACCGAAACTGGCCGGGAAGGTGGACATCATTCCGGGAGACGTCCGCCAATTGGCGATGCGCGCCGATGAAGTTGGGGTCTTTTTCGGCCAGTGCGCAGAGTTCTGCGGCGAGGCACACGCCAAGATGCGATTCCGCGTCAGGGCCGAGGAGCCGGAACAGTTCCAGGATTGGCTGGATTCGATGCGGAGGCCGCCGGTCGAGTTGGTCAGCGCGGACGCCATTGCCGGCCAGACTCTATTTGCCCAGAATTGCAGTAGTTGCCACTCCACCAACACGTGGCAGGGACCCAACGCCCGGAACGAACGCACGAGGCTTGCCGGCCTCCGGTTGGCGTTCCTGGACAATTTCAAGGATACGGTGGTCATTCCGGCGCCTAACCTGACGCATTTCGCGACGCGGGACACCCTGGGAGCGGGCCTGATCGAACTCAATGAGACGAATCTGACCAGATGGATTACCGACCCTGACGATGTCAAGGAAGGCAACCGCATGAAGGACCTGGCTACTCCGTATCGCAACAATTCCCTGACGTCCGACGACGTTCGCCAGCTCACCGCGTACCTTCTTGAATTGAAACCGGTCGCTGCGGACGCAGTCATCGAGCCCGATTCAGGCGGTGGCGGCGGTGGCTCGGCTACTGAGCGCGGCGCGGCAACCTTCGCTGCCAATTGTTCCGGGTGTCACTCGACCGGTGACAATCGCGTCGTAGGCCCGGGGCTTGCTGGCCTCTCTTCACGCGGCGATGATGCCTACATCCGTGAATCGATCGTCGAACCGAACGCTGTGGTCGTGGACGGCTTCCCTGCTTCCGTGATGCCCCCCGGATTTGGGGCCACACTGTCCGCAGACGAACTCAACGACCTTATCGCTTATCTGAAGTCACTCTAGGAGAATGGTGATGCGGCAGGCGCACGGCACGCCGTCCGTTTGCGGGGCCAGATCGGCCCTATACACCGGAGAACACAGTTGACCACGATCGCCTTTCCAAAGTTGATCAGTCGCCCGACCAGCTACACAGGACTGTGGAGTTGGATAGCCACGGTCGACCACAAGCGCATCGGCACGTTGTACGGCATCACCGCGTTCCTGTATTTCCTTATTGCTGGTGTCGAAGCCCTGATTATCCGGGGGCAGTTGCGTGAGGCCGAAAGTGACCTGATCTCGCCCGAGATCTTCAACCAGTTGTTCACGATGCACGGCACGACCATGATTTTCCTGGTCGTTATGCCCATGTCGGCGGCCTTCTTCAACTGGATGATCCCGTTGATGATCGGCGCCCGAGACGTTGCCTTCCCCCGGCTCAACGCCTTTAGCTACTGGGCCTTCCTGTTCGGGTCGATCTTCCTGAACCTGAGCTTCTTCCTGGGCGGCGCGCCGAACGCCGGCTGGTTCGGTTACGCCAACCTGACCGGCTCCGTGTACAGCCCCGGCGACGGTTTGACCTTCTGGGCGCTCGGTTTGCTGATCCTCGGCGTGGCGTCGTTGGCCGCCTCATTCAACTTCGTGGTCACCATCCTGAACATGCGTGCGCCCGGCATGAGCCTGATGAGGATGCCGGTGTTCGTATGGATGTCCCTCGTGACCAGCATCCTGATGGCGCTTGCGATGCCGGTGATCGCAGTCGCCCTGATCCAGCTTTCGCTCGACCGGGTCCTGGACACCAATTTCTTCAACCCCGCGGCGGGCGGCGACCCGGTCCTGTGGCAGCACCTGTTCTGGCTCTTCGGTCACCCGGAGGTGTACATCCTGATCTTACCGGCGATGGGCATCGTGTCTGAGGTGTTGCCGGTCTACTCGCGGAAGCCGCTATTCGGTTACGCGGCTGTGGTGTTCGCGGGCGCAGTGATCGGGTTCATGGGCTGGTTCGTATGGAGCCACCATATGTTCACCGTTGGCCTCGGCCCGGCCGCCAACGCCGCCTTTACGATCTCGACGATGCTGATCGCTGTGCCCACGGGGGTGAAGATCTTCAACTGGATGGGCACCATATGGGGCGGCAAGCTGCGGCTTGACACGGCGATGTTGTTCTCTCTCGGGTTCATAGCCATGTTCATCATCGGCGGCCTGAGCGGCATCACGCACGCTTCACCGCCCACGGACGCGCAACAGCAGGACACCTACTACATCGTCGCCCACTTCCACTACGTCTTGTTTGGCGGCTCCATCCTCGGCCTGTTCGCCGGCGGTTACTACTGGTGGCCGAAGATGACCGGCAAACGGCTCGGCGAGACGCTCGGTAAATGGCATTTCTGGGTCATGCTCGTCGGGTTCAACGTCACGTTTGGCCCGATGCACTGGCTCGGATTGAACGGAATGCCGCGGCGGATCTCCACATACGCCGAGGGTATGGGGTGGGAGACGAGCAACGCCATCGCAACCTTCGGCGCGATGTTGATCGCCGTCAGCGTGCTGATTTTCATCATCAACATCATCCGGACGATCGCAAGTAAACAGGAAGCCGAGGACGATCCCTGGGACGGACGAACCCTTGAGTGGTCCATCCCGTCTCCGCCGCCGGCCTACAACTTCGCCCGGATCCCCCAGGTGAAAAGCCTGGACGACTTCTGGTACCAGAAGCACCCGGAGTTGCTCCACGACGAGCGCGGTGAAGAGCCTGAGTCCGACGAGCCCGTCGTTGAAGAGACGCATGGCGGAGGCAGCATCCATCTCCCCGGGATGTCTTACTACCCGATCGTCGTGGCGCTCGGGATGGTGATCGGGATCGTGGGTTTCATGGAGATACGCGTGGATATTCCGGGCACTGATCTCGTGTTCCCGTGGCTGAGCGCTGTGGGTATCGCGATCGGAATGTACGGGGTTATGGGCTGGTCGTTGGAGCCGGTTTCTGAGGAAGGCGGCGGCCACTAAAGCCGCCCGGGTTATCGGTCCAACGAACGCGCGAACGAAGGATTAAGGGAAGCGAATTTGGCGCAAGTCGCCGTAAAACAAGAACAGCACGTTCACGTCGCTGACACGAATACCGGCATAAGCAACCGCAAGTTGCTCTTGTGGGTGTTCCTGGCTTCCGACTGCCTGTTCTTTGGATCATTCATCGCCACATACCTGGTTTACAGGAATCAGAGTACGACCGGGCCGTACCCGAACGAGATTCTGGACATTCCCATCACCTCGGTAAGCACGTTCGTGCTGTTGATGAGCAGTCTTGCGATGGTGCTCGCCGTCAACTACGCGCAGCGCAACAGCGTCGGTCTCGCCCGGTTCTGGATCCTCGCCGTCGCCGCGCTAGGAACTGTCTTCCTTCTTTTCCAGATCTACGAGTTCACGACCTTTGTCAACGAAGGCCTGACGATCCGTTCGAACCTGTTCGGCACCACCTTCTTCATCCTCACCGGATTCCATGGCTTGCACGTGTTCATCGGCGTCCTGTGGCTCCTCGGCATGGCGTTCGCCCACTTCAAGGGAGCGTTGACGAGCCGCTCGGTGGAAGACCTGGAGATGGCCGGTCTTTACTGGCACTTCGTGGATATTGTGTGGATCATCATCTTCACGGTCATTTACCTGATCGGCTTCAGCGATGGTGAAGGGCTGAGCACGATCGAACACGCGGCTGCGGTAGTCGGAGGTTAACGGGTAAAGATATGGCAAACCCGATCGCACGAGCGTGGCGGAAGCTTTTCTATCACGAGGGAGACCGTTACTTCCTGCTCCCGCGGACGGACTCGGCATTGCCGAATCCGCCCAACGAGGGGCCCTTCGGTGACGCCGGGCCCCCTGTACTGGCGTGGCTCAACCGGTTGACCTACGGTGACCGCGTGCCCACGCCGCTGTTTTACACGATCATCGGCATCGGGCTGGGAGTGTTGACGGTGATCGAGGTGTGGTTCTTCACTATGAGGGACAGCTTCGGCGCTTTCTTCGTGACCGTCATGCTGCTTCTTGCGCTCTTCAAGTTCGTCGTGGTGGTTGCCTTCTTCATGCATCTCCGGTTCGACAAGAACCTGTTGTCGCTCGTGTTCGCGTCCGGGTTTATCATTGCCATCGCAATTTTCGTAATCATGCTTGTCGTCCAGGGCCAGTTTTCCCCGGACAAGTTGGTCGCCGCGTAACCGTTCCACCGCACGGATAACCGGACTACGCCCGGACTAAGAAAGATCGGCCGGGCCGGTCATAACTAAAGGTTGACCGGCGCATCGCCGGCACCGGAGAAACTGTCCGTGCCCCTCCTGCACATCACCGGCGGAAGCCGTGAGCCGCTTGACTCGTTCGCCGCATTCTGGAGCGAGTGGGAGCTGGCGTCCCCCGTCTCAGTGATCCTGGCGATCTTGCTCGGCGCTTACCTGTTCGGCCTGTACAGGCTGAACTCACGTGCGCGAACGAGTGATGCGGCGCCCATGCCCAACTGGCGCATCGCCCTGACGCTGTCGGGGTTCGCCGCACTTGCGTTCTCGTTGATCGGTCCCGCCGACGCGTTCGCCGAAGACCTGTTCTTTCTCCACATGCTCCAGCATCTGTTGCTGACCCTGGTCGCCGCTCCGTTGCTACTGATGGCCAGCCCGGTCGCCGCGTACCTGTGGTCGCTTCCGGCCAACGTGCGATACAGGGTTGCCGCGTCGTTCGCCCGTCGTGGCCGGGCGGGCCGGGTACTCCGCACGCTCACGTTCCCAAAGGTCGCCATCACCGTCTACATACTGACGCTATACGCCTGGCATCTGCCCTTCATGTACGACGCCGCCATACATAACGAGGCCCTGCATTATGCGGAGCATCTGATGTTCTTCGGCGCGGCCGTGCTCTTCTGGTGGCCGATCGCCGGCCCGGCGCCGGTGCGCTCACAACTGACGTATCCAAAACGTTTGCTTTACACGATGCTCGCATTCACACCGAGCGCAGCGCTCGGCGCCGGGATCACACTCGCCCGGGACACGCTATACAAGCATTACGAGGCGACGCCGATGCACTGGGGACTCACGACCGGTGAAGACCAGAGCCTCGGCGGCCTGATCATGTGGGTCCCGGGCAATTTCATCCTCGTGGGCGCGGCGACGATTCTGTTTTTCAAGTGGTATGCGTTAGAGACCAGGAATTCACGTTACAAGCGCCGGACCAGACCAGAGCCGTAGGCAAACGCGGCCTTCGCTCGCCGGCCGCGCGTTCAGCGTCTGATAGACTCGGGACTCCGTCCATACGGTGCCGCGACCGTACCTTTCGGTCATTCACATGCGGCCTGTTTCCAATCCTCGGACGAACAGGAAGGCCAACGCATGGCAAAATCACGCGACCGGGCCAAGCGAGAGTCCAAGAAGAAGAAGTCAGGCACGCGCCGGCCGTCAGTGTCGTTGAGCACCGCGCCCGTGCCGCCTCCGGAGCCTGCGCGCGTCGAACGACGCAGGCGCCAGGAAGACGAGGACGCTTAACCGCGTTCTCTAGCGGCGAAGGTCCGGCGAAGCCACCGATGCGGGAGTCAAACGCGACGCCAGCGTTCCGAGCTCGGGTCGCCGGCTCAGTTCAGGGCGTGGGTTTCCGTGCCTGGGCGCAGTTTGAATCCCGGCGGCTTGGCCTGAACGGATACGTGCGCAACCTGGCGAACGGATCGGTCGAGATAGTCGCGTCAGGCGACAGGATCGCGCTCGAGAAGCTGCTGACCCATCTCAGACGCGGCCCTCCCTGGGGAACGGTCCTCTCGGTGGACGTTGAGTGGCCGGCTATCGGAACTCCGGCATTGGACGTGCCGGACGGGTTTGAGATCAGGGTTTGACGCCGGTCGGCGTCAATTGACGGGGCCGATGCGATAGGAGTTCTCGGTCTCCACCAGCCTGACCAGGAGATCATCCGAGAGGTCCTTCATGTACAGCACGCTGGACCACGCCGTGCCGAGACCGTCTCTGATATCTTCCGCCGTCATCGGCTTGTTGCCGTTGGCGAGCAGTAAGCGAAACACGGCCTCGGTCAACGGGGTGCCGGGAAGCAGGTAGTCGGGCTTTGTGGAGCAGCAGGAAGCGATCTCCTTCATGTGCTCCTTTGCGTCCCCGATCACGATCTCCATCTCGTCCAGCGCCTGCTGGCACTGCCAGCAACGCCGGTTTCGCACGGTAAACGCGAACGATTTACCAGATGCCTCAAACGCCTTGACGTCGATGGCGTAACGGTGGACCACGGCCTCGGCCGTCTGTTCATCACTCATACGTGCTCCCTGAGTAAATGCCCGGTTCCATGCCCGCCGCCCGAGGTTCTTAGAGGTCCTCACAGGATCCCCGGGACGGCCCGCGGTTGATGTCACGCCACTGTGCAGGCTAGAACACGTCCTCCGGCCAGTCCAGCATCTGGACGGTAGCCGTCTCACCCGCCTCAAGCCGGGCGCGGTCGTGGGGACAGATCGCCAGGCCGTTCGCCTGCGCCATAGATGTCAGAACACCGGAACTCTGGTTTCCGGTCAACCTGGCCCGGTACTCGCCGTTTTCACGGTACACGACGACACGAGCGTACACGCGCCGGCCATCGAAGTTGGACAACGGATCATCGAGCACGGCCTGGACTGTGGGCCGGGGCGCCATGGCCTTCCCCATCATCTTCCGAATCGCAGGGCGCGCGAACTGCTCAAAAGCGACGAGCGCGCTAACCGGGTTTCCGGGCAGTCCAAGATGTGGCACCCGACGCCCGTCCGGGGCGTCCAGGGCGCCAAAGGCCAGCGGTTTGGCGGGGCGCATACGCACGGACCACAGGGCGATCTCCCCACGCCGGGCAAGGACGTCTTTGACAAAGTCGTAGTCGCCCTTTGAGACGCCTGCGGTAGTGATTATCAGGTCGGCGTCGAGAGCCCGCTCGAGCGCCTCTTCGACCGAGCTCTCGGTGTCCCGGGCCACACCTATTACGCTTGGTATGCCGCCGCAGGTCTTGACCGATGCCGCCACGGAGAAGTTGTTGGAGTTGTAGATCTTGCCGGGCCGGTGAGGCTCGCCCGGCTCAAGAAGCTCGTCACCCGTGGCCAGGACCGCTACCACCGGCCTCCGGATGACCGGAACGGTCGCCATGCCCAGAGACGCCGCGACGCCGAGCTCAGCGGCACGCAGCACGGTCCCCGTATCGAGAACGGTACTGCCCTGTTCAACATCCTCACCCGCGGGGCGAATATTCTCCCCTGGCTCTGCGGCGAGCCGGACCCCGATCGCGTCCATCGAGCCGCCGGATTCACGCCTCTCGACTTCATCCGTATCTTCAAACGCGACCACGGTGTCGGCCCCCCGGGGGACCGGAGCGCCGGTCATGATGCGCAACGCTGTGCCTGGCTCCACTACCCGGTCCGAAACGGTCCCTGCGGGAACGTGGCCGATCACCCGAAGCTCCACGGACGACTCGCCACTGGCCCTGGATATATCTGAAGAGCGCAACGCATAGCCGTCCATCGCAGAGTTATCGAGTGGGGGAATGCTGATCGGCGCTATTAACGACTCCGCGAGCACCTGGCCCAGCGCGTCGAGCAGCGGCACGTCCTCGGACGGAAGTGGTGCGAAGTAGGCCAGGATCCGATCGAGCGCCTCTTCGACGTCCAACATATCGGCGTCGTAGTGGTGGCGGTGGGGTCGGTCGTGCTTGTGCTCTTGATGCGTTGGGTGCATTGCCCGGGGGATTCGAGTAGGTATCGAGTGCGTCGAAGAAAACCGGCAGGAAATTGCGAGACCGTCCGGTGCGAACAGTTTACCGGCCGCCGAACCTAACGGACTCTTAGTTCAGCCCCGAGGTTGTGTTCGAGGGCGCGAAGAATCGAGTTCTCGGCCTTCGTGACCTCTTCCGCGGTGAGGGTGCGGTCCGTCGCCCGGTACACGATACGAACAGCGAGCGACTTCTTGCCGGTCGGAATCGCGTCGCCCTGGTAAACGTCGAAAACGATCGCGCTGACGACAAGACGGTTGCGCTCGGCGAGCGCCAGCACGTCTGCGGCGGGAACGCTGTCATCGATCAGCAGCGCCAGGTCACGGGCGGAGTCAGGAAAGCGGCCAAACGGAACGTAATCCGCCTGTCCTTGCGCCTGCAGTTCCGGGAGCCTGGAGATGGCATCAACGTCGAGCTCGAACAACGCCACAGGGGCCGCGTCGATATCGAACGCAGTCAGGACGTCTGAAGCGACCTCTCCCAGAACGCCGATGACTGCGCGTCCGGCGGACGGAACGACAACGCGTGCGCATCGCCCGGGCTCAAATGTCGATTCGTCCGCAGGTTCGAAAGCGGCGCGCACGCCGAACTCGAGCAGGAGCGATTCGACGATGCCCTTCGCGTCGTAGAAGTCTGACGTCTCGGGCTCCCCGGACATCCACTGAAGCTCTGACCGAGGCCCGGCCACCACCCCGACGAACTTTTCCGGTTCATCGGGGAGACCAACGCCCTCGCCGCGGTCAAGGTATACGCGTCCGGACTCGAACATCCTGAGCGGCCCGCGCCAGATACGGGCGTTACGCGCAAGCACTGCCAGGATGCTGTGGCGAAGTGTCGTCCGTAATGTGGCGTGTTCCGTCGAGAGGGGGTTCATCACGCGCAGCAACACAAGATCATGCTCCGGCGGGCGGGCGCGCGCCTCGGCTTCCGGTGTGGTCAGCGAATAGGAGATCGTTTCCTGCATTCCAAAAGTGGTCAGGAGGTCTCGGATCCGCTCCCGCAGATCGCGCGACGGATTCGGCCGCCACGCGGGCACGCTGCCCGTGATCCCCGTGGTTGGGATCATCTCGTAACCGATCACGCGGGCAAGTTCCTCGATCAGGTCCTCAGGGATGGCGATGTCCGGCCGCCAGTACGGCGGCGTGACGGTGTAGACGTCGTCGCTGGACTTGACGCCCATGCCGAGACTCTCAAGGGTCGACACGACGGTCTCAGGCTCGTACCGGACGCCGAGGACACGCTCGATGGCGCTGGCTGACAGTTCCACTGGGCGGATGGCTCCGCCCCGATCCGGCCACTCGTCGATCATTCCCGACGCCACCTTGCCGCCGGCCAGTTCAAGTATCAGCTTCGTCGCCCGGCGCACGCCGTACTCGGCTAGCTCTGGACGAAGGCCCTTTTCGAATCGAATGGTGGCCTCGGAGCGAATGCCGAACCGGCCCGCCGTGCGCCGGTTGTTCGAGCCGTCAAAGTTAGCGGCCTCAAGTAACACGGCCGTAGTGCTGTCCGTAATTCCGGATTCGGTGCCGCCGATGATGCCACCGAGGCCGATCGGGCGTCCGGCGTCCGCTATCACGAGGCTGTCGCCATCGAGGTCGCGCGTCTCCCCGTCCAGCGTGAGCAGTTTCTCGCCCGGGCGTGCTCGCCGCACAACGATCCGGCCTTCGCTCAGCTCGTCAAAATCGAACGCGTGAAGAGGCTGGCCCAGCTCGAACATCACGTAGTTGGTGACGTCAACCACGTTGTTGATCGGACGCTCGCCGATCGCCCTCAGGCGGTTCGCAAGCCAGTCCGGCGAGGGACCGATCTTGATCCCCTGGATCAGGGTGGCCGTGTAGCGGCGGCACAGGTCCGGGTCCTCGATCTCGACCTTCGCCAGAGACGAGATTTCCGGGCCGTCTTCCGGGTAGTCGATCGCCGGCGGCGTCGCCGCCTGGCCCGTCAACGCCGCCACCTCCCGGGCGACGCCCAGGACCGCCAGGCAGTCGGGCCGGTTCGGCGTGAGCTCAAGGTCCAGTATCGTCTCGCCGAGATACTCGCCGAGCGGCGTTCCGATCGGGGCGTCATCGGGCAAAACAAGGATGCCCTCGTGCTGGTCGCTCATGCCAAGCTCGCGCTCGGAACAGACCATCCCGTGCGACGTGACGCCGCGGATCTTCGAGCGGCGTACCTTGCGCTCTTCGCCGGTGTGCGCGTCGGTCAATGTAGCCCCGATACGTGCGAAGGCGATCCTCTGTCCCGCCGCCACGTTGGGCGCGCCGCATACGACCTCCACCGTCTCATTGCCATCGTCCACCTGGACCAGACGAAGGCGATCAGCGTTCGGGTGCGGACCCACCTCTCTGGCGAGTCCGATCACCACTCCGTCCCATGCCGCGGTCCGCTCGATGGCGTCGACCTCCGTGCCCGCCATCGTCAGACGGTGCGCCAGGT
>JACZRO010000052.1 GCA_022574675.1 Chloroflexota bacterium | reverse complement strand
ATCGAGTGGAGCCACCGGACCGCCGGTTCGATGGTCGGCCTCGTGTTCATCGCCGCCGTCGTGCGGGTCTGGATGGCTCACCGCGACAACACTTTCCTTGTCACCATCACGACCGGGTCGCTGGTACTGATCGCGATAGTCGGCGGCATCGGGGGGGCGGTCGTCCTGTCTGAGGTCGAACCGGCGCTCAGAACGCTCCACCTCGGCCTGGCGGAGGGCGTCGTGCTGTTGTCGGTCCTGGCGTTCGCATCCGCCGTCACGGGCTGGACCCCGAAGCGGCTCATAAAAATATCAAGCGGCCACGCGGGAGCGGCGGTAGAATCTGCCAGAGATCTCGTAACGACACGCCGTGTGACGAATCTCGCCGCAGCGCTTGTGCTCGCGACGCTGCTGTCGGGCTCATTCGCCGTATGGCGCGGCGCCGGGGCCGTCTGCCCTGACTGGCCGCTTTGCGGTGGGGCGATCATCCCGGAATCGGAGTTGGTATGGATCCACGCTATACACCGGCTGCTCGCGGGCGTGGCCACGGGCGTGGCCCTCTGGGCGGCGTACAGGGCCTACCGCCTGCCCGGCGGGTCGAGGGCGGTACGCCTGCTCTCGCTGGGGGCGCTGGGGACCGTGGCCGCACAGGTCCTGGTCGGGGCGGCGAATCCGTGGACCAACTTCTCGGAGTGGGCGCAGGCGATCCACCTGTCCCTGGCGACGATCGTATGGGCCGACCTCGTCCTGCTTGCCGCGGTGCTATCGATGCAACCCTACCGACGCGACGTCGAACCCAGCCCGGGCACAGGATCGCAAAGTATTGTCAGCGCTTGACCTGCACCACTTTGAGCCGAGGCCGGCCGGTATGACCGCAGTCGTCCGCGACTACGTCGCGCTCACCAAGCCCAAGATCATGGTCCTGCTACTGCTGACGTCCGTGACCGGGATGGTCCTGGCGGCAGGCGGATTCCCTGACGCGACCGTGTTCGCAGCGGTGCTGGTCGGCGGTTTTGGGGCGTCCGGCGGCGCAAGCGCGTTGAACCACTGGCTCGACCGTGACATCGACAAAGAGATGGGGCGGACGAGCAACCGTCCTGTGGTGAGCGGCCGGGTCCGCCCGTTCAGCGCTTTCGCCTTCGGCGTCATCCTGAACGTATTCAGCTTCGCCGTGCTGGTGGTATGGGCCAACCTCCTTGCGGCCTTGCTGGCGATGGCGGGCACGTTGTTCTACATCGTCATCTACACGCTCTGGCTGAAACGGTCGTCGGTGCAGAACATTGTCATCGGAGGTGCGGCTGGCGCGATACCGCCGCTGGTCGGGTGGGCCGCCGTCGAGAACAGCCTGGGACTCGAAGCCTGGTATCTGTTCGCAATAATCTTTTTCTGGACCCCACCACACTTCTGGGCGCTTGCGCTCCTGATCAGGGACGACTACCGGGCCGCGGGCATCCCGATGTTGCCGGCGGTCGCCTCGCGCTCGATGACCAACTGGTCGATCACGCTGTACACGGTGCTGCTGGTCGCCCTGACGCTTGCGTTCGCTGCGGCGAGCGAGCGGCTCGGGCTGATCTACCTGGTCCCGGCGATCGCGCTTGGAGTCGCCTACATCGTGCTGACGGTGCGCCTGTTCAGGGACGGAAGCCGTCCGGTTATCGCCGGCCTGTACAAGTACTCGTTGCTGTACCTTGCGCTGATATTCACGGTCATCATGGTTGACGGCTCCATTGGATAAAGCGGACGCCGGATACGATTTGAAACGAGAAGGACGCCCCTGTGGGCGTCCTTTTTTTGCCGTCCTGTTTTCTAACGGGCCGGCATTCTGCGGGTTCCGGCCGAGCCAGCCGCCGGCCCGCGCCCTCTCAGATTCAGGCGGCGAGCGCCTCGGTCGCCACGCGAGCGACCTCGGCGAACGCATCCGGCTCGCGTACCGATAGATCGGCAAGCTGCTTGCGGTCGATCTCGACGTTGGCAAGGATCAGACCCCGAATGAGCCTTGAGTAGCTCAGGCCGTTGGTCCGAGCTGCGGCATTGATGCGAATGATCCACAGCGCCCGCATCTGGCGTTTGCGCAAACGGCGGTGGGCCGTCTGGTAAGCCATCGCGTGGAGCAACGACTCGCGTGCGACCTTGTAACGCCTGTTACGCGAGCCGCGGTGGCCGCGGACGCTCTTCAATACGGCGCGATGCCTTCGATGTTTAGTTACGCCGCGCTTGACTCGTGCCAACGATGGCCTCTCCGGTATCTTCTATCGTCTGGTGTGACGCGGGTCGCACGGGTGACCCCGGCGCTCCGCCTGTAGTTCGTTCACGCAATCAGGCCGGCGACGCGCGCCGACCCCGCGAGAGAATTTTCGGGGGTTATTTAAGGATGACGCTTCCTGCGTGACGCCGCAAGCGCCCCGCTCTTTAACGTCCCAGGAGACGCTTGATCCGCCGTGCGTTGGCGGGAGACGTGGTTACCTTTTTATCGAACAGTCTGCGGACCCGCGATGATTTGTTCCGGCGCAGGTGGCTTTTAGGACCTTTGGTCCGCAAAACCTTGCCGGTGCTGGTTACGTGAAATCGGCGTTTGGCGCCTTTGTGGGTCTTGATCTTCGGCATTTAGCTCTCGGTACTTCCGCTGGCTGCGCCCGCTCCGGCGCTCGCCGCCACGGCCGTCTGATCCGGCGCCAGGATGATGCTGAGTGAACGCGCCTCCATCATGGGCGCTCGTTCCAGTTTGGCGCCGTCGGCAAGCGCCTCGGCGGCTCGCCTTAGCAGCTTAACGGCAAGGTCCGGGTGAGCGATCTCTCGCCCGCGGAAGCGCACCGTCACTTTAACCTTGGCGCCACCCCGGAGAAGCTCCCGGGCGCGCCTGATCTTCGAGACAAAGTCGTGCTCGCCGATCTTCATGCTCAACCGAACTTCTCGAAGCTCGTTCTTGGCCTGAGATCTTTTGGCCTCACGTGCTCGCTTCGATTGTACGAATTTGAATCGACCGTAGTCGAGCAGTTTGCAGACCGGCGGAGACTGGTTGGGAGCTACCTCGACAAGGTCTAGCCCCTGTTCATCCGCCATTTCAAGTGCGGCCTGGAGGTCGAGGACAATGGCAGTGCCGTCCTCTTCAATAATCCGCACTTCCGGAACTCGGATCTGGCGGTTGATACGGTATTCGCGGGCTATAAGCGGGCTCCTCTGTCCCCTGGCGTCAAACCCAGGGAATTGCAGATTTTTTGGGGCTGATTGTCCACGATGCAGAATACCACGGTCACCGACCGCCGGTCTACGTTGGAACGTTCGAGGCCGGGGACGCGCGGGCGGCCCCTGAGAGTACGGGGAACCGGGCGTCATGCGACGGCGTATGGACGTTTGATGGGTGGCGCCAGATACGAACCCCGGATACGAACTGGGGACACATCTTTAGTGCGGGCCTGAAGTCACATGTTTCTACGGGGGTTAAAACGTGGCCCTGTGATAGGATTCAGTTGCTCGCGACGTCGGAATCATCACCCGTGTCGCGAACGTGCCTGACACCGGTATGAAGATCGCCAGCATCTAACCGACGGACTTCAAACCCGAATAGGACGGCCCGCACCCGAATATAGCCGGGGATCGCGGCGTCCGTCCGGTCACCGGGGAGGTGACTGTGAGCCGGCGCTGGATGCGTAACAGCCTGATCTATCTCCTGATCGTTGTCGCCGTAATTACGGTCTTTTTCCTCTTTTTCGACAACGATCCGCTTGACGGTGCGCGTGAAATCCCGATCAGTGAGGTGGTGGCGCTCGCCCAGAATCCGGGCAATGAGCGCATCCTCATCGAGGTGATGGGCGACGATCTCACGATCCACGTCGGCGCTAACACGTTCGTGTCCCGCAAAGAGCCGGGTTCCAGCATCGTCGAGCTCCTGGACAACGCGGGCGCCAGTGAGAACGTCTCGATCGAAGTCAAGGACCTCGGGAGCGGCCTCGGCAGCTTCATCGGCCTCATGATCAACTTCCTGCCACTCATCTTGTTCGGCGGCATTCTGCTGTTCATGATGCGGCAGGCCCAGGGCAGCTCCAACCAGGCTATGGGCTTCGGCAAGAGCCGTGCACGCATGTTCGTCGGCACCAAGGCCACCGTCACGTTCTTTGACGTGGCCGGGGCGCCGGAGGCGAAACAGGAACTCGAGGAAGTGGTCGAGTTCTTGAAGTACCCGGAGCGCTTCGTAGCGCTCGGCGCCCGCATCCCGCGCGGCGTCCTCCTGGTCGGGCCTCCCGGCACCGGCAAGACTTTGCTGGCAAAGGCGGTCGCGGGCGAGGCCGGCGTGCCTTTCTTTGCGATTTCCGGTTCTGAATTTGTCGAAATGTTCGTCGGCGTCGGCGCCTCCCGGGTGCGCGACCTGTTTGAACAGGCCAAGCGGCACGCACCGTCGATCATCTTCGTTGACGAGATCGATGCCGTCGGACGCCATCGCGGCGCCGGCCTCGGCGGCGGGCATGACGAGCGGGAACAGACCCTGAACCAGATCCTTGTGGAGATGGACGGGTTTGAATCCAGCACAAACGTAATCGTCATCGCAGCCACCAACCGGCCAGACATCCTGGACCCAGCGCTACTCCGCCCCGGCCGTTTCGACCGGCGTGTGACGCTGGACTCGCCGGACATCCGCGGCAGGACCGCGATCCTGGACGTTCACGCCAAGGGCAAGCCGCTGGCCGACGATGTAGACCTGGCGGCCCTGGCGCAGCAGACGCCCGGCTTCAGCGGCGCAGACCTGGCAAACCTGATCAACGAGGCGGCGATCCTCGCATCCCGACGGAATCTAAAGCAGATCACCCAGGATGAAATGCTTGAGGCTATCGACCGCCTGATCGCCGGACCGGCGCGCAAGAGCAAGGTGATCTCGCCGCACGAAAAAAAGATCACGGCCTATCACGAGTCCGGGCACGCAATCGTGGGCTACTTCATGCCCCACGCCGACAAGGTCCACAAGATCTCGATCGTCGCCCGGGGCCGCATGGGCGGCTACACCCGCTACCTTCCGGACGAAGAACGGAGCCTGCAGACGAAGAGCCAGTTCCAGGCCATGATCGCCACGGCCATGGGCGGGCGCGTCGCGGAGCAGATGATCTTCGACGAAATCACAACAGGCGCATCGAACGATATCGAGAAGGCGACAGAGATCGCCCGGGCGATGGTGACCCAGTTCGGTATGAGCGACAAGCTCGGACCGCGCCTGTTCGGCAAACGCGAGGAGATGGTGTTCCTGGGCAGGAACCTCGGCGAGCATCGCGACTACGGCCCGAGGACCGAGGAGCTCATCGACGAAGAGGTCGACGCCCTGCTTCAGGCCGGCTGGGACAACGCCGAGCGCATCCTCACCGAAAAGACGGAACAACTCCACGCGATCTCGAAGTTCTTGATCGAGCACGAGACGATCGACGGCAAGCAGATGACGGAGATCGTCGAGGGCCGGGACCCGCTGGCCACTGTCGAGCCGGAACCCAAGCCCGAACCGCCCGCCGAGACCGGAGAGGCGGAAAGTCCGCCGTCACCGGCCCCCGAGAACCAGGGCCGCGCGCCGGACATTCGGGACGCGAGCCCGCAGCCGGGTCTGGATTAGCGCCCCGGTAGTCCTCGAAATCGAGAGGGATCGTCAGGCCTCGCCGGCCCCCGGCTCATGGTCTGCGTCGGTGAGCGGCCGCGGCCGGTAGTACAACCCCCACCGGTTCATAATCTCCCGTATGCGCGCATCATCCAGCGCCGCGATCTCGTTGAAGAATCCGGCAAGCACGTGCGCCGGCCGAAGATCGTCTTCGCACACCCAGCTGTGATCGCCGGGGACCATGTAGAGCAGCCCGTTCTGGTGCGGACACTCCATCCCCATGGATGCGCTGCCCTCGCCGGTTTTGAGGGTGAACCCGCCGTCCTTCATCGCTGCGGCGCCGGCCGGCGTTTCCTTGGCGCTCATGTTTTCACCTCATTGGGATCAGCAGGAAAGACCTGGAAGACGCCCGCCGATGAGACTCGTACACCGCGTCTACGCGCCCGTCCAAAGAGGATCAGAGGCGGGCCGGGAGCGGCGTGTATTAGGGTAGCCTTGTGCCGACCTGAGAAACGAGGACCACACAGGAGACGCGGCGCCCTATGGGAATTCACTATCAGGACCGTGACATTGTCGTCTACAAGACGTCGTGCGGACCTTACGACAACAACTGCTACCTGCTGGTTTGCAGACAGACCGGGGAGAGCGCCATCGTCGACGCGCCGGAGGACCCGGAGCCGGTGATCGAGCAGGCGCGTGAGACGGACGTCAGGGCGGTCCTGATCACGCACAACCACATGGACCACCTGGCCGGGTTCGACAAGGTGTACGGCGCTTACAACGTGCCGGTGAGCATCGGAACGGGCGATGCCGACGCTCTCGACGGCAAGGGCGTGACGGAGTGGATCGCCGGGCCGGACATCACGCAGGTCGGCAGGTTGAAGCTCCGGGCCATAGACACACCGGGCCACACGCCTGGCTCCACCTGTTACGTGGTCAATACGGAGCAGGGCGAGCACACGGTTTTGTTCTCAGGAGACACGCTGTTCCCCGGAGGCCCCGGGCGAACCGTTAGCCCGGAATCGTTCCTGGAGGAGGTGCGCAGCATCACCGGGCGGCTGTTCCCGCTGCCGGACGATACGCTCGTGCTGCCCGGCCACGGCGCGGACACCACCATCTCAGCGGCGAAGGGCGAGTACGGGATATTCGCCTCCAAATCGCACCCGGAGGATCTGCACGGCAACGTGACCTGGCTGGAGGCCTAGTGCAGCTTCCCGGTATCGGGCCGCTCGGGTTAAGGGGCGGCCACCGTCAGATAGTTGTGCGCTGGACAGTCCGGGACGTCCTGTTCGCATCGGTGACGGTTATCGCCGCCTTTGTCGGAGCGATCCTGGTCCTGTCGTTTGCGATCTCGCGGTTCGGCGGGACCGGGGATTGGTTTGACGAGGGCGATGTGCTCGGCCTACCCGCGCGGCTCGCACTGGCCGCCCTCCTGGAAGCCTTCTTCCTCGGCGTCGTGATCCTGTACGCCGGCGTTAGAGACTGGCCGGGCGTACGGCGGTTGGGCTTCGTACGCGCCGCGGGTCGCGCTCCGTACGCGCTTGCGCTTGCGGCGTGGATCGTGGGCCTGGTCATCAGCGGGCTGTGGATCCTCCTAACGCAGGCCGCCGGCATCGACTGGCTGCAACCGCCCGATTCCGCCACGGAGGTGCTGAACTACTCGGGCGGCGCGCTGGTGTTGCCGATGATCGTCGTCGGGATCATCACCCCGGTCTGCGAGGAAACGTTCTTCCGCGGCTTTGCGCTGCCCGCCTTCGCCAGCCGCTACGGCCTGTGGGGCGGCATCCTGCTCAGCGCTGCGTTGTTCGCTGTGTTCCACTTCAGCATCGGGTTGATCATCCCGGTATTCATCTTTGGTATCGTCCTGGGGTGGCTCTACGCACGCACAGGCTCGATATACCCGAGCATGGCCGCTCACGCGGTGCAGAACGTGGTGGCGCTGCTTCTCGTGAACTGATCCGCTCCAGCCGCTAACCTGTCCTATCACGAGAAAGAGGCGGCGCCCGGCGAGTTCAACTGCGGTAGACCGCCGGGCTTCTCCCTCATCCTCGCCTTCTCCCGCTGAGAGAGAACCTGCCCTGAGCGAAGCCGAACGGATCTGCGCAAGGTTGATATCTGCACCACGATGTCCGAACGATTGAACACCGCGTTTCAGCGGGCTAAAGACGAAGGCCGTGCCGCGCTCATACCGTTCGTCACCATCGGCTATCCTTCGGTAAACGCCACGCTCCAGATCGTCCCGGAACTGGAGGCGGCCGGAGCGGACGTCGTCGAACTCGGTGTGCCGTTCAGCGATCCGCTGGCCGAGGGGCCGACCATCCAGAAGTCCAGCCAGCGCGCCCTTGAGCAGGGGGTCTCTTCCGACACGGCGATGGAGGTGGCCCGGGAATTGCGGAAGTCCGGCGTCACGCTGCCGCTGATCTTCATGGGTTACTACAACCCGATCCTGTCGTACGGCCCGGACCGCTACTGCCGTGACGCGGCGGACGCCGGTATCGACGGACTGATCGTGCCGGACCTACCGTCGGAAGAAAACGCAGCGTTGCGGGCGTCAGCCGAACATAACGGGCTGAGCCTGGTGCCGCTTGTCGCACTCACCAGTCCCGGCCGTCGCATCGAAGAGGCGTGCCGCAACGCGTCCGGGTTTGTCTACTGCGTCGGGGTTCTCGGCGTCACCGGCGTCGGCTCGACGGCGTTCGACCGCGTCCGTGGTCTGGTGAGCGAGGTCCGGCGTCACACCACCCTGCCCATCGGCGTCGGATTCGGGGTCCGAACCACTGACGACGTCCGGCGTATCGCCGAGTTCGCCGACGCGGCGGTGGTCGGCAGCGCGCTCGTGGACATCATCGGGGACGGGCCTGAAGAGACATCGGCGCAGCGCGCCGGGGCGTTCATCCGTGAACTGGCCGCGGCGACGCGCGCCGGATAAACTGCTCGCCGCGCACAGGCAGGCGCCCGGCCGGGCAGGTCCCCAACCAGTCGATCAGAAGAAGGGTGAGAACCGGGAGGGCGACGGCGGCGGCGGTCCAGCGGCATCACTACCACCGGGAGCACGATGATAGTCAGAGGCGTACGCGGCGCGACGACCGTGACCGAGGACACGCGTGAGGCGATCCTCGATGCGACGACGGAGCTGATGAACGAGATTGTAGCCGCCAACGAGATCGACAAAGATGATCTCGCCTCGGTCCAGTTCACGACGACCCGGGACCTGGTCGCCGAGTTCCCGGCGGTGGCGGCCCGGATGCTGGGCTGGGTCCACGTGCCGCTGATAAACAGTCACGAGATGGACGTGGCTCACGGACAGCCACGCTGTATCCGCGTGCTGATGCTGTGGAACACAGACCGGCGTCCACAGGACATAAAACACATCTACCTGCGCGACGCGGTAAACTTGCGCTCGAACCAGAGCAAAATGACCTGAAAAAGACAGGCAAATGAACGGTAGGCCCGTGATAACCGAAAGCGCCTCCAACGCACAGGCTTTTGTGCGTGGAGACTTCGCGCGCGTCACCCTGGTCCCGTTGTTTACGAGTTGGCGCCCCTACACCTATAGCGGCTGACATTCCGCCGGGCGCCCGTAAATCTCAATTTCTCGCTGCTCCCTGGCGCCTGTGCGCGTGTATTGCGCGTTGCGCCGCCCGGCTGCACCCCCGGGATCGCGTATTTAGAGGTCACATGACTCCACAACGTACTTTCGCCGTAGGGAACGGACCGAACGAACATCGCCGGCAGTTCCTTTATCCAGGCCACTAACGCCCGGAACGACCAGACCAATTCGATCCCGTCCCAATCCCAAATCTCCGGAAACCGGAATCCGGGACCCCGGACCTAACTACCGGGGGCGACCCGGATCAGTATCGAAAGAGTTATCGACGAAATGCCTTCCACTTCCAACGTCAACATCGCCCGCATGGAACGCCTGAAGCCGCCGGACGACTACACATCTGAACTCCCGATCACGCCGGAAGCGGCGGCCCTGGTGGCCCGCGCCCGGAATGAGATACGGGACATCCTCTCCGGCAGGGACGACCGCATGGTGATGCTGGTCGGACCATGCTCCATCCACGACGAGAAGGCCGGCCTGGAATACGCCGGGCAGCTTGCAGACCTCGCCGAACGGGTGAAAGACCGCATCCTGGTCGTGATGCGCGTTTACTTCGAGAAGCCTCGGACCACGGTGGGATGGAAGGGCCTTATAAACGATCCCAACCTGAACGGCACCTTCGACGTGGCGAACGGGCTCCGCCGTGCCCGCCGGTTCCTGCTGCAGGTGGCCGCGCTGGGCCTGCCGTCGGGGACCGAGTTCCTTGACCCGTTCACCCCCCAGTACCTGGCGGACCTGATCTCCTGGGGCGCCATCGGCGCGCGAACGACCGAGAGCCAGACACACCGTCAGATGGCGAGCGGGTTGAGCATGCCGATCGGGTTCAAAAACGGAACCGGCGGCACTCTCCAGATAGCCGTCGACGCAATGGTCGCGGCGCAGTCACCGCACGCATTTCTCGGGATCGACGGCGAAGGCCGCGCGGCTATCGTCCACACCACCGGAAACGACGGCGGCCACCTGATCCTGAGGGGCGGCGCCAACGGCCCGAACTACGACGCCGAGTCGGTCGCGACGGCCACCGGCCTGCTCGGCGCCGCCGGCGTGACCTCACGCCTGGTAATCGACTGTTCGCACGCCAACAGCAATAAAGACCACAACCGTCAGCCGATCGTGTTCCGTGACGTAATCCAGCAGCGTGTAGGCGGCAACAGCGCAGTCGCGGGCATCATGCTTGAGAGTCACCTCCACCCGGGCGCCCAGAAGCTGACCGATGGCCCCGAGGGGCTCGCGTACGGCGTCTCAATCACCGACGCCTGCATCGACTGGGGCACGACGGAAGAGTTGCTTCTTGAGGCGCACCAGGCGCTGTCCGGAAAGGTCGGCGCACTGGCCTGATTCCCCGGCCGGAGCGTGAAAAATTCGGCGGCTAGCGTCGCCAGGAAGTTGAATAACAATGATCGTCACAATGGAACGGCTGGCCACCGAGGAGCAGATCCAGGCCGTCGTCGCCAACGTCGCAGAGACTCAAAACGGAACCGAGTTGATTCGCGGTGTTGAACGAACCGTCATCGGGGTCGTTGGAGACCATATCAACGAGGACCTTCGCTCGCGCCTGCAGGCGATGCCGGGCGTCGAGGCCGTCGTCCGGATCACACGGTCGTACAAGCTCGGCAGCCGTGAGTTCCACCCCACGGACACCGTGGTCAACGTAAAAGGCGTCAAGATCGGAGGCGGCAACCCCCCGGTCGTGATGGCCGGACCGTGCTCCATCGAGTCGGAAGAGCAGCTCATGTCGACGGCCATCGCCGTGAAGGCCGGCGGAGCGCAGATCCTGCGAGGCGGCGCGTTCAAACCGCGGACTACTCCCTACTCGTTCCGCGGCCTGAAGGAAGAAGGCCTCAAGCTGCTGCGGGCCGCCGGTGACGAGACCGGGATGCCGGTCGTCACGGAGCTCATGTCCGAAAAGGACGTCGAGCTGGTGGCCGGTTACACCGACATCATCCAGATCGGCACCCGCAACGCACAGAATTTCATGCTGCTGGACGCTGTCGGCGAGATCGACACGCCCGTGCTGCTCAAGCGCGGGTTCTCGAACTCGTACGACGACTGGCTGAACGCGGCCGAGTACATCCTGGCGGGCGGCAACCGGAACGTGATCCTCTGTGAGCGCGGGATTCGGACGTTTGAGTCCTACACCCGCAACACCCTGGACATCGCCGCCGTCCCGGTGATTCACCGGCTGAGCCACCTCCCGGTCATCACGGACCCCAGCCACGGAACCGGCAGATGGCACCTGGTGCTGCCTATGAGCGTGGCGTCGATCGCCGCCGGCGCAGACGGGCTGCTGATTGAGGTGCACCCGAACCCGGACCACGCCATGTCAGACGGGCCGCAGTCGGTGACATTTGAGAACTTCGCCCGCCTCATGGACGGCGTGCGCAACGTGACGTCGGTAGGCGCGAGCAATCGCGTTCCGCTGCGTGCCCAGCCAATAGCCGTGTAGGCTGGACGCCCGTGTACCGTTAGCCCCACACAATTACCGGGCTTACCTGGATTACCTGAGGCCCCGGACGCCGGGACGATACGAACGGCCGGTGGATTCCCGCGTGACAGGACAATGAGCCTCCAGTCCCAGCTCAAGGCAGCTTCCCCCGGCGGTCCGGCGGTGGTCACCATCGGAACGTTCGACGGCGTCCACGTCGGACACGCGCGTTTGTTCAGCGCGACCGTAGAGCTGGCCCGCGCCAGCAGCGCCACCAGCATCGCGATCACGTTCAGGCACCCGCCGCGCATGTTGTTGAACCCAACTCTCCCGGTATCGCACCTGTGCCCGCTGGGCGAGCGGCGGTCGCTGATCACGGCGCAGGGTATCGACCACGTGATCGAGGTCGACTTCGACGATTCGGTCCGCAACATCAGCGCCGACGATTTCGTGCGAATCTTGATGTCGGAGCTGGATATGAAGGGTTTGGTGATCGGCCCGGGCGCAGCCGTGGGCCGGGACCGCGGCGGAGACGAGACCCGTATGAAGGCGCTGAGCCAGGAGATAGGTTTCGTGCTGCGCGTCGTGCCGCCCGCGATGGTGAACGGAAAGGTGGTCCGCAGCACCGCCATCCGCGCCGCCCTCTCCGCCGGTGACATGGCGTCCGTTTCCGAAATGCTGGGCCGGGCGTTCAGCATCACCGGCGTCGTGACGGAAGGCGACCGCCGGGGGCGTGAGCTGGGATTCCCCACCGCGAACATCACGCCCGATCCGCACGGGGCGCTGCCGGCGGATGGCATATACGCGACCTTTGTAGAGACCGATAAGCGCCGTTATCTCGCCGCCACAAACGTTGGTGTCCGTCCGACGTTTGAAGGCGGGCCGCGCCTGATCGAACCGTTTCTGCTGGACTTCGAGGGCGATCTTTACGGCCATCGAATCACCGTCGAGTTCGTGGAACGGTTGCGGGAAGAGGAGCGGTTCGACAGCGTGGACGCGCTGATCGAACAGATGAAAAACGACGTCCGGGACACGCGCCGGATACTCGGCGCAACCCGAAAGAAGTCAGGAACCCCCGGCGCCACATGAAGAGTCGCATGAACATCATCGAAGAGCTGCGCTGGCGGGGCTCTATCTACGACATCACCCCGGACGCGGAGGCGCTGCTGGAGCGCGAGAAGATACCCGTGTACGTCGGGTTTGACCCGACCGCGCGCAGTCTTCACGTCGGCAACATGGTCCCGATCATGGGACTCGTGCGGATGCAGCGGCACGGCCACTCCCCGATCGCCATCGCAGGCGCAGGAACCGGGATGATCGGCGATCCATCGGGGCGTGACGACGAACGGCAGTTGCTGTCGGTCGAGCAGATCGACGAGAACGTCGAGAACATCCGCCTCCAACTCGCCCATTTTTTGGACTTCGACACGAAGACCAACCCGGCGCGCATTATCAACAACGCAGACTGGCTGCGGAAGGTCGGGTTGACCGACTTCCTGCGAGATGTGGGCAAGCACTTCACCGTCAACTACATGCTGAGTAAGGAGTCGGTCGCGGCTCGGATGGACCGGGAGCAGGGGATCTCGTACACGGAGTTCAGCTACATGCTGCTCCAGGCTTACGACTATCTCGTGCTGTACGACGAGTACGGCTGCAAGCTTCAAATGGGCGGCTCTGACCAGTGGGGCAACATCCTGGCCGGTGTGGATTTGATCCGCAGGGCGCGTGGGGGGCAGGCGCACGCCATGGCGTACCCGCTCATCACCACCGCATCGGGCCAGAAGTTCGGCAAGTCGGTCGGCGGTGCGCCCACGCTAGACCCGGAAGAGACTTCGCCGTACCGGTTTTACCAGTTCTGGATCAACGTCGATGACGCTGACGTGATCCCGTACATGAAGCTGTTCACCCTGCTGGAGCCGGACGAGATCGCCGGGCATGAAGAAACGCTGGCGTCCGAGCCGCAGAAGCGTGAGGCACAGCGGACTCTGGCGCTCACAGTGACCGAGATGGTGCACGGCCCGAACGGCGTGGCAGCCGCGCAGAAGGCGACCGCGGTGCTGTTCGGGGGCGAGATAGAGGGCTTCTCGGCGGCGGAGCTCCTGGACATATTTGCCGATGTCCCTTCTACGCGAATGCAACGGGCGGAGTTTCAAAGTGAGGGCATGCCGGTGGCGCAGCTCCTGACCCTGGCAGGCGCAGCGACCTCCAACGGCGAAGCGCGGCGTTTGATCGAAGGCGGCGGCGTTTACCTCAACAACCAACGCATCACCGAGGCGAGGGGCCGTGTGGGTATCGATCAGGCGATCGATGGCGAGGTGATCGTCCTCCGCCGGGGGGCCCGCAACTACTACATGGTGCGGCTGGTCTAGCTTCAGACGTGAATTCGGCCCCCGTGGCGTCGCCGACGGTGAGCCACGCATCCCCCGCGCCCTGAGGCGCTCGAAGGGCCGGCGAACGCCCATCCACTTACACGGCATTGTGGTCGGCGAGCCGAGCGGTAAAGATCCCTCGTCCTTCCCGGGAAAGATCGGGATGACATGCAGGCCAGCCCCCCAACGTCGTCGTCAGCCAGAGGGCATCTGTCCCAACGTTCACACGGACTTCACGACGGACAGACCGGCCAGAGATAGACTAGAGCGCGCCACTGCGATATCTGTCGAATCGAGGCGCGTCCGCCACCTGACCAACAGTCCACGGGAACTCCGACTTGAACCTCAGAATCCCCGGCCCCGTCCCACTCCCCGACGAAGTCCTTGAACTGGCCGGGTCACAGATGATCAACCACCGCGGGCCGCAGTTCGCGGAGATCATCGACCGCATGACGGCCAACTTCAAACAGGTGCTCGGCACGAAAGGCCGCGCCTACTTCCTGACGGCGTCCGGCACCGGCTCGATGGAGGCGGCGATCGTGAACACGCTGTCGCCCGGCGACCGTGTGCTGCTGATCAGCATCGGCTCCTTTGGCAACCGCTTTGGCGACATCGCAGAGGCGTATGACACGGAAGTGACCCGGATCGAGTTCGAATGGGGCACGGCTGCCGACCCGGAACGCGTCCGTGAGGAGCTCCGCTCCATGCCGGACTGCGCCGCGGTGATCGTGACCCACAACGAGAGTTCGACGGGCGTGGTCAACCCCATCGACGCCATCTCCAGGGTCGTACACGACGAGTCGGACGCGCTGGTGCTGGTGGATGCCGTGAGCAGCGCCGGCGGCGTGCCGCTGCCGATGGACGACTGGGGGCTCGACGTCGTCGGGACAGCGTCCCAGAAGTCCTGGGTGGCGCCGCCCGGCATCGCGATGATCGCCATGAGCGATCGCGCATGGGAAGCACACAAGACATCCAAAATCCCGAAATACTACTTCGACGTAGACCAGTACGAGAAGTTTCTCCAGATCGGCCAGCCACCGTTCACCCCGGCGCTCTCGACGATTTACGCGTTGGACCACTCGCTTCAGGCGATCATCGAGGAGGGGATAGAAGAGGTGTTGTCACGGCACTCCGCACGGGCGCAGCAGGCGCGTGACGGCGCAAAGCGGCTCGGCCTTGAACTATTCCCGGACGCGTCGGTCGCCTCGGACACCGTGACGGCGGTACGCATCCCGGACGATATTGATGGGCGCGCGCTTGTGGCGCATGCGAGAGACGTGTACGGCGTTGAGCTGGGCGGCGGGCAGGAAAAGCTGGCCGGACAGATCTTCCGGATCGGCCACATGGGATGGGTGGAGCCGGAGCACATCGAAGAAAGTATCGCCGCCGTTGAGAAATCGCTGGCGGACCTGCGGAACAAGTAATCGAGGGATGTTCACCGGCCGATCGCGACTACTTATCGCTGCCCTGGCGCTGACGGCCCTGGTCATAGCCGCCTGCGGTGGCAGCCGGGACACGGACGGCGTAGCGGCATCGGCGACAGCCTTGAAATCCGGGACGCCTGGCGCCACAGTCCAGCCGGTCAGCGGGCCTTCCTCGGCCGGCGCCGCTACGCTGGACCCGACCCCGGCCCCCGCCGGCGAAAGCGTCGTGGTGCTGGACTTCGAGTTGCCGCGTGCCGGCGGCGGGACGGTCAGGCTTTCCGACGTCTACTCGCGCGCTAATACCGTGCTGGTGTTCTACCGGGGCTACTTCTGAGGTATTTGCCGTAACCAGCTCGGCGAGTTGCAAGAGGTTTACACGGAGCTCAAGAAACTGGGCGGCGATGTCGTCGCTTTGAGCGTGGACGATGTCCAGAGCGCCGTCGACATGAAGGACGCATACGATCTCGAGTTCCCGGTGCTGTACGACACCGATGCGTCGGTCGTTCGCCAGTGGGAACTGTACGACCTGCTTGGCGATGGCCTGTCGGCGCCGGCGACCTTCATCATCCGGACAGACGGCACCGTGGAATCGGCCCTGATCGGACAGACGATCGCCGACCGGCCGACGATCGATTCAATCCTGGAAACCCTGGCTTCGCTGGCCGGGATGAACCGTGCGGCAATGGCCGAGGGGCCGGCCGGCTCCGGCAACGAGGTGGTGGCCTCAGCACCCGTCCGGGCGCCCGCTATCGGAGACCTTGCGCCGGACTTCAGGCTGCCAACGGCCGGCGGCCAGACCGTGTCTCTCGGCGACTACCTGGGAGAGCAGAACGTCGTCGTCGTTTTCTTCCGCGCCTGGTGGTGAACTTTCTGCCGCAGGCAGCTCGGCGAGCTGCAGAGTAGCTACGAGGCGATCCGGGCCCGCAACACCGAGGTCATCGCCGTTACCACCCAGGACCTGAGCGCCGCGGCGGAGGCGATCGACACCGTGGGTATCCAGTTCCCGCTCGCCTATGACGTGTCGACGGCCGTGCCACGCCAATGGGACAGGTTCAACAATTTCGACACCGAGCTTGCGGACGCCGCTATCTACGTGATCGATACAGATGGAAGACTGGTGTGGCAGTCGATAGGCGACAACTATCAGCACCAGGTGTCGGCCGACGAGATCATCGAGCAGCTTGACCTGATCGGCGGCTGAGGAGGCGATCTCCGAACGGGTGGGGCATCTCACGTCAGTCCACGGCGAACAACAACCCCCGCAGAGGCGGCGCGTCGGTTGAAGACGAGGAATAACGTCCCGCTCTTAGAGCTCACCCTCCAGGCTCTGAATCACGGCGCCCGTGTGCAGCTTCGGGTGGAAGTAGG
>JACZRO010000051.1 GCA_022574675.1 Chloroflexota bacterium | reverse complement strand
GGCCAATCCGGCCAAATGGGCGGCCAAGTCGGCGACGACGTGGCGTTCCGTTACGAGCAGGCCCACTTCGGCGTTCGAGTAAAAGGCGTTTGCGGTGAGGTTGGCGGATGTGACAATGGCGCGATTGCCGTCAGCAACATAGACCTTGGCGTGTAACCCAGGCAGATGAAATACGCGCGTCGGGGGGACATCAATGGCAAATTTAGCTAATGCGCCGGGATCACAAGAACGACTTATTAGGCTGATTGGCGCGAAATTCGTCAGAATATCGAGCCGGCCAAGGCGGGACACGCTAAGAGACTCCTGCACGATCCGAAGCGGCGCGGCAGTGATGAACGGAGCAGCCAGCACAAGCGATTCTTTCGCTGATCCGATGAATTCCCGGAAGTCATCGGCCCACAGCGATCCAATCACGCGCACCGAAGACTCCTACGGCGTTTGGTTGGCATTCGCACCACTATCCGATTAGCCATGGGTCAGGAGTTCAACTTCGTCCTGGAAAAGAACTCGTTCGTCGCCGTCATCGAAACGAACGCACAGAGACTTGCCTACATTGATCCAAATTATGTCTCCTTGCTCTCCGACGTGTTCTTGGATCGGACGTGCAGAGTTACCGGCGGCGCACCATTGCTCGAGATCTCGCGGATCATCTGGCGCCAGCGGTTCCGCCCCGACACATCGCACCATCAGCACCCGGATTAATGCCATCCTCTCCTCCTACTCCATATCGCCCCAGGTTGGGCCCGTCTTGATCTCGATCTCCAGCGGCACCGATAGTTCCATCGCAGACGGCATCAGTTCCGACGCCAGCGACTGCACCTCCATCAGCTCGCCCGGCGCGACCTCGAAGATCAGCTCGTCGTGCACCTGGATGATCATGCGTGACTTGAGCTCGCGCTCCTGGATGGCGCGGTCGATATTGATCATGGCGATCTTGATGATGTCTGCGGATGTCCCCTGGATTGGCATGTTCACCGCCATCCGTTCCGCCGCCGCCCGCGCCATCTGGCTCCCGGAGCGGATATCCGGCAACCTGCGCCGCCGTCCCGAGATCGTCTCCACGTAACCCTTTAAGCGGGCGCTTTCCTTGACACTCTCGATGTAGTCACGCAAGCCCGGGTACTTGGTGAAGTACATCTCGATAAACTCCGCGCCCTGTGCCCGCGTGAGGTCCGTCTGGCGGGCCACGCCGACCGGGCCGAGCCCGTAGATCACGCCGAAGTTCAGGATCTTGGCCATCCGCCGCTGCCCCTCGGGGTCGCCCGAGTTCTCGCCGTACATCGCCCGCGCCGTGGCCGTGTGGATGTCCTCGCCGTTCCGGAACGCCTCCAGCAGCGCGGGCTCCTGCGACAGGTGGGCGAGGATGCGCAGCTCGATCTGCGAGTAGTCGGCGGCGAGCAGCGTCCAGCCGTTTTCGCCGTCCGCCACGAACGCCTTCCGCACGCGCCGGCCCAGCTCCGTGCGCACAGGGATGTTCTGCACATTGGGGTCGGAGCTCGATAGCCGGCCGGTCGCCGAGCCGACCTGGTTGAAACTGGTGTGGACACGCCCGGTCCGCTTAACGACGAGGCGGGGCAGGGCGTCCACGTACGTCGACTTGAGCTTGCCCAGCTCCCTGAACCTCAGGACGTTCTTGATCAGCTCGAACGCGCTCGGGTGCAGGTCCTCGCGATCCATCAGCCCTTCGAGCGTCGCCGCGTCCATCGAGTAGCCGGTCTTCGTGCGGCGCGTCTTCGGCACGTTGTACTCGTCGAACAGCATCGTCGCCAGTTGCTGCCCGGAGTTCATGTTGATCTCCGTGCCGCCAAGGAGCTCGCTCGTGTCCGCCTTGAGCCGGTCCAGCTCGGTCCCAAGCTCCACGGAGAAGCTATCGAGCGCCTCGGTGTCCACCATCACGCCGTCCCGCTGCATCTGCACGATCACCGGGAGCAGCGGCATCTCGATCTGCTCGAAGATCGGCCGGACCTCGTCGGCGTCCAGCCTGGGGTCCAACTTCTGTTGCAGGCGCCACGTGAAATCGGCGTCCGCGGCCGCGTAGGGCGCCGCCCGCTCGATCGGAACGTCCGCCATCGTGATCTGCTTGCGGCCGGTGCCGATCAACTCCGTGATCGGCGTCATCTCGACCTGGAAGAAGTCCAGCGCCAGTTGTTTCAACCCGATCTGCCGCCGCCCGGTGAGCGCGGCCGCGATCATCGTGTCGAATGCGACGCCGTTCACCTCCAGCCCGGCCTCGTTGAGCACCATCACGTCGAAGTTGGCGTTGTGAGCGGTCTTCGGGACGTCCGGGTCGGCGAACAGCGGCCGCATCGTCTCCAGCGCCTGATCGCGCGGGATCTGGACGACCGCGACGCCATCTGGACCAGCGTCATCAGCGATGTCATCGGCGGGCGGAACATGGCCGACCGGCACGTACCAGGCCCGGCCCTCGGCGTTGGAAAATGACACGCCGACCAGCACGGAGTCCATCGGGTTGACGCCCGACGTCTCGGTGTCGAACGCGAACCCGGAGGCCGTCGAAAGCTCTTTGACCAGCGCCTCCAGATCGGCCAGCACGACGACGGTCGAGTAGTCGACCTCGACCGAGTCGCCCCGGCTGACCGGGGCCGGGCCGCCGTTTCCCTCGGCCCCACTCCCGAAGCCCAGCCCGAGTTGCTGCCCGTCCTCCGGCGAACCGTCCCTGTTCGCCGGGTCCGGGACCTGCGCCAGCATCGACCTGAACTCCAGCCCGAGCAGGGTGGCGACCACCTCCTCCCGGTCGTAGCGCCAGAAGCGCGTGTCCTCCATCTCAAAGTCCATCGGGGCGTCCCGCGCGATCGTGGTCAGCCAGCGGCCCTCGAACGCCACGTCACGGTTCTCTTCGAGCAGCCTTCGCACACGCTTTGCGCCCCGCAGCTCGCTGGAAGGCAACGCCTCGATCTCGTCCAGCTCCGCGTACACCTTCTCGAGCCGATCGCGGCCCTTCAGCACGGCGAACGCGGCCTTCTCGCCGATTCCGGGGACGCCCGGGATGTTGTCCGACGGGTCGCCCTGGAGCCCCTTCACGTCCGGGAGCGACTCCGGCATCAACCCGGCGAAGCGCTCCCGGAACGCCTCGATGCCGTACACCTTTGTATTGCCGAACCCGGTGTACATCAGGACGTTCACGGAGTCCGACACGAGCTGCAGCTCGTCCCGGTCGCCCGTCACCACCAGCGTATTTATGCCCTGCTCGGTGGCGACGCGGCACATGGTGCCGATCAGGTCGTCGGCCTCCCAGCCGTCCTTTTCGAAGTAGGGGATCTTGAAGGCGTCCAGGATGTTCTTGACGAGCGGGAACTGCTGGCGCAACTCGTCCGGGGGCGGCGGACGGCCCGCCTTGTACTCCGGGTATCGCTCATCCCGGAAGGTCGGCGCGCTGGTATCGAACGCCACCGCAGCGTGTGTCGGCTTGTGGTCTCGCACCACCTTCAGGAAAGTTGTCAGGAAACCGTATGCGCCCCGCGTGTCCTGTCCGGTAGATGTAGTGAGCCGTTCAGGAATCGAGAAGAACGCCCGGTACACCATGGCGTGCCCGTCAACAAGCAGAAGCAGGGGGCGCTTGTCGTCCGAAAAATCGGCCTGAGTCATGGTGCGGTCCTTGCGTCGGAAGGGGCGTTGGCGGTCGGCGGAACGTGCGGCGAGGAGGGGGTTGGCCGCGCCCGGATTATAGCCGTGCGAGCCCGGCGGCCCCGTTCGACCGTCAATCGTGCGCCCAGGCCCGGACCCACGCCCGAAACGATCTCGTGACAGGTTGACGTTGATCGATACATCGGGTATCTATATATAGCGTCCCTATATATAAGGAGCCTTGATATGGCGACTGCGACCGGCACAACGACCGGCAGCGATCTGACCGACGAGAAATACTGGGACCTTTTGAATCGCAAAAGTGTGTCCCGTTTCTTCCTGCTCGCCGCGCTCAGCGACCGGCCCCAGCACGGTTATGAACTTCGGCGTTCGATAGGCCAGTGCTGCCCGGGCGCGGAGCCGACCGATGCCATGATCTACCCGACGCTGAAGATCCTTCTCGAGGGCGGCTACATCGCCTGCGACGTTGAGACCGGCGGCACGCGTGACCGGAAGGTGTGCAGCCTGACCCCGAAGGGAGAAGCCGCTTACGGCGCCGCCGCCCGGGCCTGGTCCCGGATGCTGCCCTGGCTCCAGCAGTGCGTAGCCGGCGCAGACGGCGGCGAGCCTGAACCGGCGCCCGACAACATGCCCGGATTAATGAAGGACGAGAAACTGACGCGTCAGACCGGAAACCGGCTCTGGGCGTAACCGGAACCGGATTCAAAAGGTGAAAAAGATGACAGAACGCACAACACGTCCCGAGATGCCGGAGCTTCACTCCGCTGATCCGACCGATCTGAGAAGCGCGATCCAGCAGCGCTATACGCAGGTCGCGGAGCGCGGCCTCCAGGCCATCCCCGACGATGGCGGGGGGTGTTGCGGCTCGTCTGAATCTTGTTGCTCCCCGAACGCGGAACGGCTCTACTCTGCGGAGGAGATCGACGCCATTACCGACGAAGCGGCGGCCGCTTCTGCGGGCTGCGGAAACCCGACAGCGATCGGGGAGTTGAAGGCGGGTGAAACCGTCCTGGACCTCGGTTCCGGGGGAGGGATTGACTGTTTCCTCGCCGCGCGGCAGGTCGGGCCGTCCGGCCGCGTCATCGGTATCGACATGACGCCCGCGATGATCGACCTGGCCCGCAAGAACGCCGTCGCGCTCGGGGCCGGCAACGTCGTGTTCAAACTGTCGCAGATCGAGTCGTTGCCGGAGCCCGACGCCACGGTTGACGCCATCATCTCCAACTGCGTCATCAACCTGGCGTCGGACAAGCGCAGGGTGTTCGACGAGGCGTTCCGCGTTCTCCGTCCCGGAGGCAGGCTTTACGTTTCCGACATCGTGGTCACCGAAGAGCTTCCTGTCGAGGTCCAGGCTGACGTCGCCAGTTGGACCGGCTGTATCGCGGGAGCTCAGGTCCAGGACGTGTACCTGGGGCAGATGGCCGGAGCCGGTTTTACCGACGTCGAGATAGTGACCAGCGTGCCGACATCGTCCGCGGGCGATGAGCCCTGGTCGGACCGCGTGCGCAGCATCTCGGTGAAGGCCATCAAGCCGGTTTGACGGCCGGAGTCCTAGCCGGCGGCCTGTTGCGGCTCCGGTAGCTCGTCCAGGCGTGACCACGGGATCACCGTCGCCGTGGCCGTCGGCCCCTGTTCCATGTTGGCGGCCCCGGAGAACGCGCCCGGCACGTAAAAGCTGACGGTGGTCCCGCCTCCGGGTGGCGATGTTACGGTGATCTTGCCGTCGTGGAGTTCAACGATCGATCGCGCGATGTAAAGGCCGATGCCGGTGCCGGGCTCGGTCCGCGTCTCCTCGTTGTCTGCGCGAAAGAACAGGGTGAAGAGGGATTCCCGATCTTCGTTCGAGATGCCGAAACCGCGATCGGTCACGGAGAAGTAGAGGCGATCCTTCCATCGCCGCGCGGCGATCTGGATCAGCGCTTCGCTCGGAGAGTACTTCGATGCGTTGCTGAGAAGGTTCGTCAAAACCTGCAACAGCCTGTCCCGGTCTGCGCGTAACCGCACGGGCCGGCCGGGCACGGAGCGGGCGATGGGCTGTGACTTTGCGTCGGAAATTGGCAGGAAGCCGTCGACCACTTCGGTGACCAACTCTCCGACGTCGAACTCAGACATGGTGAGATTCATGCCGCCGCGATCGATCTGGCTCAGGTCCAGAAGGTCGCCGATCAGGTTTCCGAGGCGCCGGTTATTTCGTTGAATGACGGCCAGTTGCGACAGGTCGGTCTGGGTCATACCGCCACGCCGATTTTTGAGAAGGATTTCGGTGAACGCCGTGATGCTCGTCAACGGCGTCTTGAGCTCATGGGACACCGTCGAGAGAAACCGGCTGTTCGCCTCATTCACCCGCTGTAACTCACGGTTCTCATGGTCCAGCACGAGACTTCGCTCGCGCTCTTGCGCGAGGCGTATTGCTTGCCGATGCTCCAGGGCGTTCTGGACCGCCGGCGTGAGATAGGTGGCGACGCGTTCCAGCAACTCTGCGCTACGTTCGTCGTAGGCGCCGGTCCTATTGCTGCGCAGCCTGATGTAACCCAGGAGATGGTTTCGACTGCCGAGCGACGCCGTGACCATGGCGCTGAGACGGCCGTCCAGCCGGAACCCCACGGCAAGACCGCTCTGCCAGACCCAGGTTTTCCCATCGAACGAATCTTCATCCACCGGGGTGACGGTGTCGCCGCGCCGGAATCCGTCCAGGCGCTCGCCGCGTTCAAACGCGACGCGCAAGGTCCTGTCGTCCGGGTCAAACATAGTGATCGACATGCGGTCGTACGCCACCACGTCCCGCAGGGCGTCAGCGGCGCGCGAGAAGACGCCGTCCAGGTCCAGGTCCTGGGTCGCGGCCAGCCCGATCGCCGCGAGCGCCCGGCGCTCGTCCGCTGCGTGTTCCAGGTCCTCGTAAAGACGAGCGTTCGCGATCGCTCCGGCTATCTGGTCCGCGATACGTGCGGTCAATTCGATGTACGGGCGCGTGTACGCGTCCGCCCTGGAACTCTTGAGATTCAGAGATCCGATCATCTCGCCGTTTGACCACAACGGCGCGAACAACGACGAACGAAGCCCGGCCTTCATCATCGCCTCGCGTGCGACTCGATCATGCTGGGTGTCTGTCGAGAAATCCGCAACGCTCTGGATCTGTCGCGTCCGCACGACGTCTTCAAAAGGAGTGCCGGCGATATCGTGGACCGTGCCCTCGGGCCAGCCTGGTACAGCGACGCCGTACACGTAGCTATCGGTCATCGTCTCCTTGCCGGAGTCGAGCGTCGTGATCACGAGACGCTCACACGGCACGATCTTGCCAACCAGTCGCGCGAACTGTTGAAACACAGGCCGTACGGCTCTGGCCGATGTGATGATCCGTCCGATCTCGGCGAGCGCGGCGTTCGTTTCTGCTTCGCGGCGCTCAGCGGTGCGTAGCAAGGAGATTGCGATCACGCCCGACGTCTGTGCGGCCACGCTCTCCGCCAGCAGCACGTGGTGAGCGTTATACGCGTTCTGGGATTTCGAGCGCAGGTGTAGAACCCCGACGACGCGATCATCCGTGATCAACGGCAACGATAGGAACGAACGGAGGCCCGCGTCCCAGACGGCGCCCAACTGCGGAAACGCGGCCACGACCTCAGCACGGTTTCGCGGGTGCAGCATTACCATGCGACGAGTTCTCGTCGTGGCCTCGATCACCGATCCGCTGGTCAGATTCATCTCGCCGATCCCTCTACCCGGTATCCGTTTTCCTGAGTAAAGGATGTTTTTGAAGCTTGTCTGGTCGTCCGTCAGGGTTGACACGGTCAGCAGGTCGGACGGGATAAGAGCGCAGACGAGCTCGGCGAACCGGTCGTATACCTTGTCGATTTCGGGGGAGGCGCTGATCGCCCTGCCGATCTCGACGATGATTTCGCGCTCGCGTGCCTCACGTTCAAGGTCGTTGTAGAGGCGCGCCTGTTCAAGCGCCGGCGCGAGGAGCGCTGCGACGCGGCCGAGGGTCGTCAACTCGGTCTCCGAGTAGGCGTGAACCGTTTTCGACCGCAGGCTGATCGCCCCCACCACGCGATCGTCGGCGATCATCGGCGCCGTCAGGAACGATTTCAGGCCGGCGTCCAGGTTGCCCTTCAACGAGGGGAACCTATCCAGCAATTCTCCCGGGCCTTCTGCGTCCAGGACGAGCCCGACACGCTCTCGTGTGACGTAGGAGTTCAGGCTGTCAATGACGGAGTGGTTGGTGCCCTGCTCCCGCCCCGCCACCGGCGTGCCGCGGACAAACACAAGGGAGAAAGTGTCGTCCTCAGGGTCCAGAAGTGCGATGCCGATCCGGTCGAACGCCACAAGGCGCTCCACGACGTTCGAGACCCGGTTGAACACTTCATCGCCCGGTCTGCCGCGTGCCATGATCGCGCTGATCTCGGCCAGCGCCGACGCCTCCCGCTCCTCGGCCGCCGCCGACTCCTGTGCCGTCTTGACGGCCGTGACGTCGGTGAGCACCGTAAACACCGCCGGCTCGCCTTGATACACCACGGCGCGGTGTGAGCACTCAAGCCAGCGCTCCCCGCCATCGGAATGCCGACATGCCGTCACGCGGCTCGTAATCGATCCGTCTTGCTCCAACCGGTCAAGGAACGCGGGCCGCTCTGACGGGTCGCGGGAGAATTCGGGTACCGGGCGTTCTGCGAACTCACCTGGTTTCAGGCCGAATAGAGGCTCGACCAGCGCGTTGTAGTGGAGTACATGCCCATCGGATTGGCGGCAGATGAACGCGGGGGCGGGGATGAGGTCGACCATCGTCGTGAACGCGGCGTCGTCAAGTGGAGCGCCGGCAGTAACCCGGCCGCGCGTCCGATGAGCCCCGGTGATACCGACGCCATTGTCCCGACGTATTGCTCTGGAACTCACCGAACGATGCCTTTCGCCTCCCGAAAGTTCGGTCGGCTGAAGTTAAGTAGCGGGGTGTTTCGAGCGCAACCGTGCCACCACGGATATCCCGAGGCTGGAACTGATGTTGTCCTCAACGGGAAATGCGAACGCCCGGGCCTTCATCGGCCCGGGCGTGATTCTTTGGTCCGGTTATTGGTGAAGTGTCAGCGGACCGCCGTGGTGTCGGACGGCGAACGTGACTCCAGCAGGTCCAACCCGGCGCGGACCTTGCCCAGGACGCCGGAAACGTGCTCTTCAAGCGCGAAGAGCACCTCGCTGGCGTACGCATCCGCACCATCGCGCCGGTTGCCGGCATCCGCCTCGGCGTCGTTCATCATCAGCCCGACGCGGCTCTCGGCTTCCTCGATCTTCTGTGCGGCCCCTGCCTCCGCCTCCTCGACGATCCCGGCGGCGCGTTGTTCCGCTTCCCCGACGATCTCGCCGGCCTGGCGCGCAGCTTCGGCCGTGACCGCCGTCTGCTGCACCATCCTGGACGCTTTTTCGGAGGCCGTGTCCACGGCTGTGGTCGCCTTCTCTTCCGCCGTCTCCCGGATGGTGGTCGCCTCTTCGTCGGCGTAGGCGCGGATGCGGCGGGCCTCGATCTCGGCCTGCTTGATCACGCTTTCTTTCTGACGAATGATCGCCTGCGACTCGTTCATCTCTTCCGGGAGATCATTTCGGATCTCCGCCATTAACGCGTTGAACCGGTCAAGGTTGACCAGGGTCCGCGAGGTGGCCGGCACGCGACCGCTTGCGACGAGTGACTCTAGCTCTTCCAGGCGTTGTTCCAAAGACATTTGTTGCCCCCTGATATGCCCTAGTCGGGTGCGCTTGGCCGCGTTCCCGGGCGCTACTGCCGTTCATCGGCCCTTGATTGCCTATCTTCTGGTTGTTTATCCCTGACTTCTTATCTCGGGTTGCCAATTCGGGCGGCTACCGCCGCCGACACGTGTGGGGGGACGAAGGCATCTATCTCCGCGCCCAGCGCCGCAATCTCTTTCACCCGGCTGGAGCTGATGAACTGTTGCTCGAGGCTGCTCATGAGGCAAACCGTCTCCACGTTTGGTTGCATCGCCCTGTTCATCAACGCCATCTCGCGCTCGTATTCGTAGTCGGCGCCGATGCGCAGACCCCGGACCAGGACGTGCGCGCCGATCCTTGCCGCATATCTCACGGTCAGACCCGAATACGAGGCGATCTCGACCTGCGGGAGGTCGGGCAGGGCCTGGCGGAACATATCCACTCGCTCCTGTGTGTTGAACATCAATGACTTCTCAGGCAGGTCGTAGACCCCAACTATCACTTCGTCGAAAAGATCAACCGATCGCCGGACGATGTCCAGGTGGCCTTCGGTAACCGGGTCAAAAGTCCCGGCGTAGAGCGCTTTGACCAGACTATTCGCGATGTCCGTCTTCCTTGTGTCCCCGGGCGTTACTCGGGGTCTTTCGTCAGCCGGTAGGTGGAGACTGCTGTATCTCCGTATCGCCGGCTATCTGTTTTTTCGAGGCGGCCGTAGCGGTCCTCAAGTTCGGTCCTTGACGAGTGCTCCGCGAAGATCGTGACCCCGGGGTTGAGGGCGTCAGTCTCGTCCAGGTTGCCGATCACCTCGGCGAATGGTTCGTCCCGGTACGGCGGGTCGATGAACACGACGTCGAATCGATTCGTGAGCATTGTCGTAACTCGTTCACACCGGCCTCTCCGGACTGTCGCGCGGTCGCTGAATCCGAGCGTTTCCGCAGCCTCCGTTATGTCCCTGCAAAGTCTTTGGTTTTGTTCTACAAACACCACTCTGTCCGCGCCCCTGCTGAGCGCCTCAAGCCCCATCACCCCTGTGCCCGCGTAAAGATCGAGCACGCTGAACCCACCCAGGCCACCCGGCCCGAGCATGGAGAAGATGGCCAGCCGGACCCGTGAGGAGGTCGGACGCAGCCCGGTTGTTCCCCGGCCTCGCCCGCGCCGCCCTCCGACCCTTCGGCCGCCGGCGCTTCCACCGCCGATCCGCATCGGAACCTCCGGCAGTGCTGAACGGCTGACAACGGGAGCGCCACCCGCCTCCATTGACGGGACCCTGATTATCGAAATCCAGCGCTCCCGGCCGCTACGCAAACGTGATGCGCGTTTGGCCCGGTTTACACGCCAGCGTGTCCCGCACGCATGGGTGGGGCGCCTCGATGGAAGGGTCTATGGTACGGCCGTTGAGCGTTCTGACCAGCGTGTGATAATGGTCCGATTCCGAACCAGCCCACGGGGCTTACAGCCCCGGCCCGCGCCAGCGCGGTGACGTCATTTCGCCGCGGAGGCCCGCCCCGAATGCCCGGTCCCGAAGAATCACCTGAACGCCCCGTTTCCGAAGCGCGCCTCATTCAGGCGCGCATGGACAAGCTTGAGCGCCTGCGCGCTCGTGGCATCGATCCTTACCCGCCGCGGTTCAAGCCGACGGCGACGAGCGCGCAGGCGAAGGCCGCTCTGGACGCCGTCGAGGATGAGCAGGGTGAGGGAGCGAAGTCCGGCCAACTCATAGTTGCAGGACGGATGATGGCTCGCCGGGGAATGGGCAGGGCGACGTTCATTGATCTTAGGGATGCCGCCGGGCAGATCCAACTCCACATGCGCCAGGACGTGCTGGGAGACCAGTACCAGCTTCTCGACGATCTTGACCTTGGCGATTTCATCGGCGTCGAGGGTCCGGTGTTCCGGACGCGCAGGGGGGAGCCGAGCATCGAGGTCCGGTCGCTTACGGTGCTCACAAAGGCGACCCGCCCGCTCCCGGACAAGTGGGCCGGACTGCGGGACACTGAGAAGCGTTACCGCCAGCGCTACCTCGACCTGATTTCCAACGAGCGAGCTGTCGAGATAGCTCGCTTGCGCGCCGACATCGTGGCGTCCATGCGGTCGTTCATGCGCGAGCGCGGCTTCATCGAGGTCGAGACGCCGATGCTTGTCCCGGTCGCGGCCGGCGCCGCGGCGCGACCCTTCGCCACGCACCATAACGCCCTTGACCGGGACCTGTATCTGAGGATCGCTACCGAGCTTCCTCTCAAGAAGTTGATCGTCGGCGGGTTCGACAAGGTGTGCGAGATCGGCCGCATCTTCCGTAACGAGGGCATAGACCTTGACCACAACCCGGAGTTCACGACTCTCGAAAGTTACGAGGCGTACGCCGACTACAACGATGTCATGGAGATGGTGGAGCAGATGGTGTCCAGGATCGCCCTGGAGGTCACCGGCTCGATGATCGTTCCGCCGGGCGAAGAGGACGGCGAGCCGATTGACCTGACGCCGCCGTGGCCGCGCCTGGACCTGCGCGAGGAGATCAAGACACGGTCAGGGATCGATTTCGTCGAGTGCGGCGACATCGAGTCGCTGTCCGAGGCGATGCGTGAACGCGACATTCACGTGGAGCCCGGCGCTAACTGGGGCCGGTTGCTGGACAAAGTAATTTCTGACCATGTCGAGCCAAACCTCGTGCAGCCGGTGTTTCTGGTCGACTACCCGGTCGAGATGTCGCCGCTCGCCAAGCGTAAGCCCGGATCGAACGGCATCGTGGAGCGGTTCGAGGGGTTTGTGGGTGGGCATGAGCTGTGCAACGCCTTCACGGAGTTGAACGACCCGGTCGACCAGCGGGCACGCTTCGAGGAGCAGGAGCGATTGCGGCGCGCGCACGGTGATGATGAGATGGACCGGCTCGACGAAGACTTCCTCGTAGCCGTCGAACACGGCATGCCGCCCACCGGCGGGCTCGGGTTGGGTGTCGACCGCCTCGTGATGCTGATCTCGGGCGAGCGGTCGATTCGCGAGGTGATCCTGTTCCCGCAGCTCAGGAGTTAGCCGGGCTGAGTACAACGCCGCCCCGTATACCAGAACGCCCCGCAGGGCCCGAAAACTCTCAAACGCGCGCCGGGCAAGCCAATGCTTTCAATTGAACAGATAGTCAACGACCCAGATTTCGTCCGGCAGAAACTTGTCGACCGCGGCGAGACGCCGCCGATCGATGAGATTGTGCAACTGGACGCCGGGCGCCGCACGCTTGTCCACGAGGGCGACGAACTACGCGCGCGGCGGAATGAGGTGAGCCGGGGCATCGGTCAGTCGGGCGGCAAGCCTTCGCCCGGCCAGATCGCGGAGATGCGGTCCGTCGGAGACCGGATCAGGACGATCGAGGCTGATCAGGACGAGATTCAGCAGAAGTTGCACGACTTGCTGATGGCCCTGCCGAACCTGCCCAGAGACGCCGTGCCGGTCGGCCCAGACGAGGATTCGAACGTCATAGTCCGTGAGGGCTCGCCTCCAACGGATCGGGATTTCGATGTCGAGCCCAACTGGGACTTCGCCGACCGTACCGGGATCTTCGATCTCGCCGCCGGGGCCAAGATGTCCGGAGCGCGGTTTTATGTCCTGAAGGGGAAGGGCGCCGCGCTCCAGCGAGCGCTGTCCGACTGGATGCTGGACGTGCATACGCGCGAGCATGGTTACATCGAAATAGCGCCGCCTTACATGGTCCGCTCTGAGGCGATGACGGCCGCCGGAAATTTGCCGAAGTTCGCCGACGAACTTTTCCATGACGAGGAGGACGACCTCTGGCTGATTCCGACGGCAGAGGTGGTACTGAACTATCTCCACTCCGGCGAGATCATCGAGCCCGGCAAGCTCCCGCTCAAATACGTCGCCCACACACCGTGTTTCCGGAGGGAGCGCACAGCGGCCGGCAGGGACACGCGCGGGATCAAGCGTGTGCGCCAGTTCGAAAAAGTCGAGATGTTTCAGTTCGTCGACCCGGAGCAGTCCGAAGGCGTGCTCGACGCGATGATCGACGACGCGATCGACCTGTGCGAGCGGCTCGGTTTGCCATGGCGGCTGCTGGCGCTGGCCACGGGCGACATCAGCTTCCAGTCAGCGCAGACCTATGATCTTGAGGTGTGGTCTCCCGGCATCGAAGAGTGGTTGGAGGTCAGCTCGCTATCGGATTGCACCGACTTTCAGGCCCGCCGCTCCAATACGCGGTTTCGGCGGCAGCCCGACGCCGGGCCGCGCTTCGTCCACTCGCTGAACGGCTCCGGCCTGGCTTTGCCTCGCATAGTGATCGCGATCCTGGAGAACTTCCAGCAACCGGACGGCACGGTGACCATCCCCGAGCCGCTCCGCTCCTACACGGGATTCGACTCGATTCCGTAATTCTGGCCCGTATCTCCGGCTGCGCGCGCGACGCTTTCTTCTTCCGATTCGTCGTTCCCATGCCGGTGGGGTTTCAGCATGTCCCATGGCGCACTGGACCTGCCACGCAGGTGGCGGACGGGTGGGCCGCTTTCCACCGGTTTTCGAGTCTCAGGGACGGGGCCGACTCTTGATTTCCGTTTTCACGGGAACGACGGGGCCGCGGGGCGGGCGCGGCGGTGCGCGGCCCGCACCAATGCAGCCCAGGGCGCGTTTCTCACCCGGGCTGGTTGAACTCCTCCATCGCCCGCTCCAGCCCCTCGCGCTGGATCGTCTCGATGGCGTCAGCAGCCCGTTTGACCGCCTCGTCCACGAGCTTGCGCTCGTCCGGGCGAAACCGTCCCAGTACGTGTTCGACAGGATCGACGCCGACGGGCGGTCTGCCGACCCCTATTCGTAGCCGCGGGAACTCATCCGTGCCGGTCGCCTGTCGCACGGACTTGAGGCCGTTGTGGCCGCCGGAGCTTCCGCCCGCGCGCAGCCGGAGCCGACCGATTTTCAGGTCCATGTCGTCCACTATCACCAGCAGCCGGTCCGGGTCCGCGTTGAACTTGCGGAGAACGTTCCGTACCGACTTGCCGCTCTCGTTCACGTAAGTGATCGGCCTCGCGAGCACCACCGGGGCTTCGCCGATCTCCGTCTCCGCGAGGTCGGTGTCGCGTACCCGGTTTTCCAACCGGGCGCCTGCGCGGCGAGCGAGCTCATCCACGCACATCGCACCGACGTTGTGGCGCGTGCCGCGGTACTTCGCCCCGGGGTTGGCGAGCCCGATGACGATCAGCGGTTTACGCGAGCGCGCTTTTTCCAGCCGTTCCCGCTCGCCACTTCGCAGAAGCCGGAACGGGTCGAGAAACTTCCTGAGGACCAATGGTTAATCCTGTGAATCAGATGACGCGAGGAACTCGCGGAGGAAATCGATCACGTCGCTGCCAAGATGGTCGGAAAGGGCGGACAGGTCTGACGCGTCCCGCAGCCTGAGCAGCCTGGACAACCGCTCAGGTTGTTTGCCGGCCAGCGCCTCACGGACCGCGACGGAACTTAAACGCCGGTTATATGACCGTAACACCGACTCCAGTTCGAATAAATACGCATCGATATCCTGTCGCTCGGTCGGGGAACTCAGCGTGACGCCACACGTCTCGCAATACGGCTGGTCGACGAGCGGCACGTCGTGCTCCAGCGTTGGGCACGGCTCCAGGCTGACGGCCAGCTCTTCAAAGCGCTGCGTCAGGTCGCTGTCCTGCGGCGGTCCGAGCTCCGGCAACTGCGCGAACCCTTCGACCGCGGCGAGCTGAACGATGGAGCGCGCCATCTTTCGCTGCAGCTCCTCATCCAGCGCACGCCGGTTCGCGTGCATCCACCGGTAGGCGCGCCGGTATTCCGTGCGCCAGCGATCGAAGTCCGACCGGAGCGCCGGCCAGACGCCGGTGACATCGTCGAGCAACCCGGCGCTAAAGCGCGCGCGAAGCGTCCGTTGTTCTAGCTTCAGCGGCCGATGCTCACCGCCGAACTCGGCGAAATCGAGGAACGCCACCGCGCGCTCGATCTCCCGCGTGTGCGTAGCCAGCGCCCGCGCTTCGTGTTCACGCGCAAGGGCGACCCTGAAATCACGGGCGCTTCCAAACGCTTCACGAGCCAGGGTCACCAGTTCCGGCCACGTTTCAGCGCTCAGGACGCCGGCCAGGCGGTCCAGCTTCCAGCCGGACTGCACCCCGAGCGCGCGCTCAAGCCGGGCGACGATCATCGCCGTTAGCGAGACACGTGACTCGCATGATCGTAACGCCTCCGTGAATTCCGAGACCTGTAACTCTTCAGCCTGGAACTCCTCCTCCGGGACCTCTTCAGGAGGAGGTTGATCGTCGGCGCTCGCCACGGAAACCGCGGGCGGGTAGATGATGGTCAGGTATGGGAGCGCTGAATCCCAGTCGTCCGGCACGACGGATCGCACTTCGTAGAGCCTTTGCAGCAGACGAGGCTCCCAGGGTGTGTCGGGGAGCGTGTCTCGATTGAGGCGCGGCCCGGCGCCTTCAGACACGCCATCGCCGGCCACCGGGCTCAGCACCGCCTCTGCCCCGCGGCGTCGGACGTAGTCCACCAGATACAGGGCGCCGAGCTCCGGCGGCAGCCTCAACGATGTGGTGACCAACGAACGCACGGCGGTCCCGGTCGCAGTTCCATCGGCTTCGAGAAGCCCGTCGAGCCCGGACTCGAAACGGCTGGACATGTCGGACGTAGCGCCGCCCAGGCCGAGCGAGGCCGCAACGGTGCGGGCAAGCGGGTCTGGCTCCCCCGATGGCCCCCTGGATCGCCCGGCGACCAGATCGAAAATATCGGCCGTCAGTTCGTCCGTCAGTGGTTCGGCTGAACGGGGCAATGCGCATTCGGCATCCCGTTCGATCAACCATCTGCCCAACGCCTCGATCCACGCGTCCGGCCCCGCGCGTTCGAGCGCCGGGAGCAGCGCTGTCAGGTCAGGTCCTTTCCCGCGGGCGATCACCGTGCCGTCCGCCCAACTTCGGCCCATCGAGTCCGCTGCGATCGACGCCAGCTCCCCCTCGCGGACCTCGATCGCGCGCGTCAGACGGCTGAGGCCGGGGTCTCCCGACACCGCGTACACCGCCCGCGTCTCGCGGAGAGCGGCCGCTTCCTCCGCCACGGGGCGCAGTTCGGAAGACGTGCCGCCGGAAGGCGCCACCACGACGACCCGGTCGTCATCGATCTCGCCCGGCGATACCGGACCGGGCGAAGCCAGGAACACGACCCGGAACATGGCGTCCACTCCGGGTGGGCCGCCCCACCGGGGATCCCAGGTTTCGATAAATACGGCTTCGCCCGGGTAGCGGATACCACGCAGATGAATCTCCACCGGCAGGGCGTTCGGCGACTCGGCGAAGGCGGCCGCCCAGCCCGCGGTCGGAAGCGCTACATCCGTCGATAAAGTCATAACCTCTCCTCGCCACTGGCTGATCGGGCGTTACTGGATTTCTGGCTCTACCGGGTTTTCGGGTTCCGGCGGGCTTTCCGCCTTCGCCGGGTCAACCGGCCCCTCTCCCTCTAGCAAT
>JACZRO010000050.1:9448-16853 GCA_022574675.1 Chloroflexota bacterium | reverse complement strand
AGCACCGAGGCCCTTTAGCTGCGAGCAACATGCCGCTACAATGAGTACAATCAATACCATTGAACAAGCAGCACAAGCCCATTGAACCGGGATCGTTTTGCCGGATTCTTACAGAAATGCTAGGACCGTCACTGCGATGTTATATACGGCGTGGATCAACATAGCCGACACGATAAACGTCCAGGACCTTCTGGACGGGAGATCACCGACCGATAACGCGCGAAACGCCTGCCTGTTGACGCCAAAGCCGAACACAGTGCTCGCCGTGATGTGAAGCGCGACCGGGATGGTGAATCGAAAAAGGGCGTAGGACTCCCCGACACCGTCGGGTTGATACACGAAAACGTACAGGGCGCTTTCGAATAGGCCGAACGAAAGGCCGGCCAGGCCGGCCAGGGCCGCGATCGAGGACTGGCGGCTGACGGTGCCCGGCCATCTGGCGAGCAACAAATAAACGCCGAAAGGCTTGAATAGTTCCTCTACTACGGGCGCGGAAATCAAGACCGCAATGACGCCGGCCGCCGATTCCGACAGAAAAATCGCCGGGATCCCGAGGACGCAGCCAGCTATCACAAGCAACCCGGCAAGCGGCCACGGCAGCCGCCGCATAGAATCCCGCAGATCCGGGCCCGGAACCCTGGAGATGGTGTCGGGTGTGCCGGCAATTTCGGGAGCTTCCGGTAAACCCGGGTCGCTGATGCTGCATTGGAGGCAGTACGCAGCGGCCCGCATGACTATCGAACCGCAAGCCCGGCAATATGTTTCATGCGGCCCTGGCCCCGACTCAGGCTCCGGGACCGTGATCACCTGACCGTCACCCCCGTGATCCTTGTGCTATTGCATACCGTGGGGTTTCAACGGTAGCCCTTCCCCGTCTCGCCATTTGCCCCCGGAGATGATGATGATCCCTTCAATGAATCCCCACAGCGACCCGATGCCAAACGTGATCATCGTGACGATGATCTGCAGGATACCGATTCCGATGTTCCCGAGGTAAAACCGATGCACTCCGATCGCGCCCAGAACGATGCCAAGGATGCCCGCAAGCACCCGGGACTTTTCTGAATATGTGAAGCCTGTGGATTGGGTGCCTGGCTGGGCGACTCTCACTCCGCAATGGACGCAGATTTCCGCCGCACTTTTGATGACTGAACCGCAACTGGAGCAATACATTTCATCGTGCGCCGGTTTTACGTCTTGCATCCGTTGCGCCCCCTCACTCATCAGTCGTTTCTTTCGGTAGCCCTCGTCTTTGCATACAACACGAGGAGTTAGCACCTTGGCGATCATGGAGTGTGCACTTGCCACTGTCAACGTTCACCGGTGGCAGACCGTCACCCTGGTCGGCGCAGCGGTAAGCGGCATGCTGGGGGCGTAGCGCGGTAGGCGAAGCGGCATCCGATAACGGGAGGCACAACAACTCGAACTCGTCACAAATGCCTGGACCTGCCCCGCGTCAGCCCCGGCTTTGCTGTCGAAGGTCCGCTACTTGACTATCGCCGTCGAGGCCCGCCCCGGTTTCGGCCTGCGCCGCGTGGATCTCCTCGATCCGGATGATGTGTTTCGACGACTCGTAGTACCAGACTCTCACGTGCGCCCCGGGACGGAACGAGCGGGCCGTTTTCCGTGACACGCCGTAGTCAACGCCGTCGATGACAACCAGTCCGAGATGCGTGCCGCGCGACCCGAACTGCTGCCAGTTCCACCCCACGGCGTCCACGACGCCGTCCCCCTCGCCGGCCCGGACCGCCCTGTCCATATCACCCGTGAGCACCAGCGCCCGCCGTATCACCAGGTACAGCAGCCACGCGATCGCCAGGCCGAAGGGAACGCCGAACCACAGGTTGCCGATCCCGAACGCGCCGAAGGCCCAGGCCGCGGGCGCGAGCACCGTGCCGGTGAGTCCCAGGAAGCGAAACACTTCGATGTCCAGCGGCGACTGGATATGGGGATCCTTCGGAGGCGTCTCCGGGTCTGCCGGGGGCGTCCGAAAGGGCTCAGGTCCCTCTTGTTGTGGTCCTTCTGCTTCCGCCATACGTTCTCATTCTAGGGACGGCGAGTGGTCGATGCCGGGTAACCTTGCCGGATGGAACGCGGCGCTGACCGGCATACGACTTCGGACGATCCCCGGCGTCCGAAAATCTGGCTCGCGAATGTGGGGGCCAATGCTGCGCACCCGTTTTCCAGCCCGCGGTTTGAGGACGGCACGTTCGAGCTGTTGTCGATTCCAGAGTCTCCGCCGACCGCCGGCCCGCACTCGGTGCGTTACGCCGACGTGCCGTCGTTCAACGACCCGGCTCGAACCCTGGGCCGGTGGGTCCCCGAACGTTTTCGTGAGACCGCGACCCACTACGACCCGGAGTTCAGCGCCCTTACTTACGGCGACAACGTCGAACGCAACGCGCGTGCGGCGGCTTTGAAGGGTGTCCGGGAGGGCGACGTGCTGTTCTTTATCGTCCGGCTTGCGGACTGGGCGGCCGGCGAGTTTACGGGCCGCTTCGGTTTTTACCTTGCGGGATTCCTGCAGGTGGAATCGATCCTATCCGGCGTGTGGTCGAAGCCGTCAGAGGCGGAGCTCGACAGGTACGGGGCGAACGCCCATGTCAGGCGCGGCCTCAACCGCCCGTCGGATCACTGGGACGGGTTCTGGGTGTTTGGCGGGTCCCGCAAGTCGCGGCGTTTGCGCCGGGCTGTGCCTGTGGACAGGGCGCTGGCCGAGCGCATCTTCAGACGCGCCGATGGCGGCCGGTGGCTATGGAACCCGTCGCGGTCGGAACTCCAGACCATCGGTTCCTACACCCGCGCCTGCCGGTGTGTGATCGACACGTCGTCCGTCGACGGCCGCGAGCGCGCTGCGCTGCTGTGGTCGGCAGTGGAGGCGCTCAACCCGGGTGTCCGGCCTGGCTAGCCGGTTTTTTCGACCGGCGTACGGGGCTCGGCCGGCGCACCTTCAGGGAAGAGCAGTTCAACTTCCGAGCGTGGAACTCCGGACAGTTGAGCGAAACCGACCAGGGCATTGGGCGAATCGTCGATGCCGCCGACGATCAACACGGACCCGTCGGCCAGGAGCGTGGCAGTGTGCCGCCCGCGTGGTTGCTCCAGGGCGCCCGCGAAGACCCATTTGTCCTTGAGAGGATTGTATATATCGACCCGGTCGAGAACCCCCAGCGCATTGAAGCCGCCGGTGACCATGATCCGCCCGTCCGGCAGGAGCGTTGCCGTGTGTTGGGATCGTGCGATCGACATCGCCGCCCCGGGGCTCCATCTTCCGGTTTTCGGGTCGTAGATCTCGACCGACGAGAACACTTCGATCGTTTCCTGTCCGCCGATGACTACGACCCGCCCGTCCGCTAGCAATGTGGCGGTGTGAAGGAACCTCGGCTCGCTCAACGATTCGAGGACGTCGAACACGTCGGTCTCCGGGTTGTACGCCTCAACGGACTGGCGCGCCTGGCCGAACCCGGAGCCGCCGGCGATCAGTACGCGCCCGTCGGCGAGGAGGGTAGCGGTGTGCCAGGCTCGAGCGCCGTTCAAGTCCGGCCCGGGCTCGAATCGGCCCGTGTTCGGGTCGTATAGATCTGTGAACGCGATCGGCGCCGTTCCGCTAAACCCGCCGATCACCAGGACGTGTCCGTCCGGCATCAGCGTCAGCGAGTGCAGGGCGCGTTGCGTGCGCATGCCGCGCCCCGTGACGATCTCCCCCGTTCCCGGGTCAAACGTCTCTGCCGTAAACGTCACACCGAAATGGTCCAGCCCCCCGGTGGAGAGCACCCGCCCGTCCGGGAGGGCGATCGAGCGGTGGTCCCGGCGCGCTGAATCCATCGTCGGCGCCTTCGTCCAGGTCCTGGCGGCCGGGTCGTATATCTCGGCGGTGATGTACGAGATCGTCTCGCCGTCGCCCCCGCCCTGAACGAGTACGCGACCGTCATCCAGCAGCACCGCGGTGTGGTCGACGCGCGGGAAAGACATCGATGCCACGGTCACGATCTCGGGGGGGCGTCCAGCGATATCCTGGTCGAGCAGTTCGGTACTCGCCCAGGTGAACGCGGCGACACCCCCGGCGACGACGATGACGAGGACTGCGCCGAGGGCAGTGTCACTGAGTTTCACGTTGGTTGATCCGTGCTTAAGAGGTGGTTCGCGGGTGGCGGGGAGCCTTCACAGGGGCGCGATTTTCCACGTCCGGGGCCGGCCTCCCTCGTCATTAAGACGCCGACCGGCCGGGAACAGGTGCGGCCGGATTTCGACCGTCCCTTTAACCATGTGCGGGAAGACCGTTATCCTAGCCTGCCGCGCCGGCCGGGTGACGGCCTCTCAAGGAGTCGTCTCAAAGGCGCGATATGACACCCGTAGTACGCAAGGTTCTGGTCACCGGTTCCGGCGGTCTTATCGCCGGGGCGCTCGTCCGCGATCTCGCCGACCGGTATGACTTCACCGGCCAGGACATCGCCCGTCCCTCCCACCCGACCGTTCCGACGACGGTGGGCGACCTGTCAAACATGGAGGACGTGCGGCGTGCGTTAGATGGTATGGACGCGGTCGTGCACCTGGGCGCTGATTCGCGGCAGGACGCTCCGTGGTCGAGTGTGTTGCCGAACAACCTGGTCGCGACGCGGAACGTTTTCGACGCGTGCCGGGACGCCGGGATCAAGCGCGTGGTGTTCGCAAGCTCCAATCACGCCGTGGGAATGCACGAGCTGGACGACCCGTATAGCAGGATCCGCGTCGGGGATTACGAAGGCCTCGACCCCGATAACGTTCCCCAGATAGACCACACCGTCCAGATCAGGCCGGACGGGCACTACGGGGTCAGCAAGGCGTACGGCGAGGCGACCGGCGCCTACTACGCCGAGAACTTCGGGTTGGAAGTCGCCTGCCTTCGCATCGGGACCGTTAATCGCGCCAACCGACCGATGGACATCCGGCAACTCGCCACATGGTGCAGCCACCGGGACATCGTGCAACTCATCCGGCTGTGCCTTGACCATGAGCCGCTCCGGTTTGACATCTTTTACGGCGTCTCGAACAACAAGTGGCGGTTCTGGGACATCGATCACGCCCGCGACGTGCTCGGCTACGCACCGCAGGACAATGCGGAGGACTACCGGGACTCGATTTAAGTTTCGGCGACCACGCGAGGCGCCGCTTTTATTCGGCGGTAGGACGATCCAGGTCTGTCGGAACCCCTGGAGCTTCCGGTGGACCGGTGGAGAGATCGGGCGAGGACATTCCCGCCAGGTGCGCCGCCCTCGTCACGCGTGCGACGCGTTCCGCATGTCTCGCAGCGCGCCATCGTTGCTCGATCTGCCGCATTTTGATTTCGGCCTCGTCGGTGGATCCGTACCGGTTGTGGGCGACCAGGCGGAGGTCTCCCCGGCGAACCCCTATGGCGAGCTGCTTGCGGACGGAAGTGATGTCGGCGTTGCGATAGTGGCGAGCGATCAGCAGGTAGGCGATCTGCTCCGCACTCAGGGCCACGTCGGTGGTGATAAGTACGTACAGCACGCGCTCGTAAGCGCTGCCGACCTCCAGGCAGGGCAGGTCCCAACCCTGTACGGGTTTGTCGTACACCCCCACCACATACTTTCGCTCCCGGTCGTCCATCCGCTCCCACGCGCGCTTGCGCTTGGTTTCGATGTCCAGGGACTGCCCGTGGTGGTGGGAGACGGCAGAGAGATCAATGCCGTGCGTGAAAGGTTGTTCCATACAGGTCCTCGACAGGTTCCCGAAATTCCCATGCAGGTGGGAATCCAGATGCCCCTACAAGTTGGCCGATGTGGCCGGGCCAGTTGCTCAGGAACGGACGCGTCGCCGTCTTATTAGCGGACCACCGAGTTGTGGGCGACGCTGTATTCCCGTCCGCACGGGAAGCATAGGGAGAACATGGCCTTCGATCATATCAGCGGGCGATGCGGGTTGACCCCGCCGCTCCGTTAGAATCCCGTCCATGCCGAGCCCTGTTAAGTACGCCCTCGCCGGCGACATCGGCGGGACCAATATGCGGGCAGCGCTTGTCGATCGCGAGGGCTCGTTTCTGGCGCGGGCGGTGTGCGCTACCCAGCCCGAGAGCGGCCTGAACGATGCCGCGAATCGACTGACGGCCCTGTTCGAAGAGGTGGTCTCCCGGGTCCCGCGCGATGACGTGGGCGGCGTTGTCCTCTCCTCCGCCGGGCCGATCGACCCCGAGACGGGTATGTACGACCACCCGCCGAACCTCCCCGGGTGGGACGGTATGACGATGAAGCCGGGGTTGACCGCAGCGCTCAAGTTGCCCGTGGCGATCGGCCACGACGCCACGCTCGGCGCACTGGCCGAGTCGCGCTTTGGCGTCGGCAAGGGCGCTCAGCATCTCGTTTACGTGACGCTCAGCACGGGCGTCGGCGGCGGCATCATCGCCAACGGAGAGATGGTGACCGGCGCACACGGCCATGCCGGCGAGATCGGGCACCTGCTCGTGCGCCCGGGCGGACAGAGCTGCAACGTTGGCTGCGACGGCTGCCTGGAAGGCATCGCTTCGGGCGGCGGCATCGCACGCGCCGCGCAGGCCGCGCTGGCAGCGGGACGCGCCAGCGCGATGCTGGAGATGGCGGGTGGGGATGCCGGAGCGGTTACGGCGCAAACGGTTTTCGAAGCCGCTGCTGAGGGAGACGCGGCCGCCACAGAGATCGTGGACGTCGTGATCGACGCCGTCGCCGTCGGCTTCGCAAACATACTCAACACGCTCGATCCCGAGTACCTGGTAGTCGGCGGCGCCGTGACCGGCAGCCTGCAGCCCTACTGGGACGACCTGCGCGCCCGAATCGAGGACAAGGCCCTCCCGCACTTCGCCGGCCGCGTGCCGCTCTACGTGTCGCCGCTGGGCGACGACGTCAGCCTTGTTGGAGCGGCCGCACTGGCGTTCGATATTGCTGATGCGACTGCTGTTTAGGGAGTAACGACGGGAATGCGCGTACTGGATTACGGCCGCTCTTTCGTCACCTTTGTCTCGCAGGGCGACCTCAACTCGCCGCGATTACGCAACAACGCCCGCCTGCAGGTGGAATCGACGACGACGCTAACGGACACGCGCTCCGGCAAGTCCACCCGGTACCTGTTCTTTGCCTCCTGCAAGTCGGAAGACACGTTCGCGGAAACGAACCTGTTTTACAGGAACAACTACGACTTCAACGGCATCTTCTCCGACGAGGAGTACGTGATCTTCCGGACCTACTCGGCCCACACAGCGCGATTCCGGGAAGAGGGGCTCTGGGCAGACACGTTCAACGACGTGACGCAGGCGCTTGTGGAGGTCGAGGGCCGTGAGCTCGGCAGCGGGGAGGAGATCGTCAGGGCTTCGATGGCGGGCGAGCCGCTTGTGGGGCGCGTCGAGATCGCTTCGGAGGATGGGGCGCTTAGTGCCGAGATC
>JACZRO010000050.1:0-9438 GCA_022574675.1 Chloroflexota bacterium | reverse complement strand
GCAAGTTGGCAACGGGCCGAACGCATTTCCGGACTTCGCCCCCGCCAGTGAATTACAGGTGAAACGGCTGTCCCCGGCCTTTGTCGCGTACAACGTCCCGGACTTCGCCGAGTTTGTGGTGCAACGGCCGCTCGCCTCCCCCGTGACGGGCGCCGCCGTGACGCACTACACAGCGCCGTTCTCGCTGCGGGCGAAGACGAGCGTTATAGCCGCGGATTGAGGCGCGTCGCAGCGCACCGCCCGTCATTCTCCTTCCATGGAAAGATCAAGGTGGGCTAGCCACAACACTGTAGGGGCGGGGCTTGCTCCGCCCCGCGCCGGTCATTCTCCTTCCGCAGAAGGATCAGGAAACGGGCACTCTTACGGCGTCATCCTGAGCTGAAGCGAAGGATCTCCCGGATAGGAATGCGCAAGAAGTTCCGGCGTGCGGACACCTTCCACGGGCGAGATTCTTCGTCACAAACCCCTCAGAACGACGATGGGTGGTTCCGGTGGATCCGAGGGCGCGGTAGTGCTGGCCGGGAGATTCCTCGCGTGCGGGCTTCGGAATGACAGTAGAAGGTTGATGCCGGTAAGCTGCGTCGACGCGTAATCGCCCTCCCTTCGAGGACCTCAGGCAGCGGTGAAAGCCTCAGAGGACGGCCGCGCTAAATCCCTACCGCTCCCGCTGGTCTGACCCGTCGTTCGGGCCGAGATCGTCATCCGTGATCGTCAACGGATCTTCCTCCCAGTCTTCGTCATCGCCGACCCAGTCGAGACTGGTGTCGCGCTCGCCGGGGGAGAAGAATCCCTGCGCCTCAAGGTCCGTGTCGTCCAGATAGAGGTTTTCCTCGTCCTCCGGCAGGAAGGGCTCGGAGGTTTCGGCGACCTGCTTCTTGGTCTCCGGCTTCTCATCGAACATCGTCATGTCTTCGATTTCGATATACCTGAGCGAATCCCTGGCGGCCTCGACCACCGCCGGCTCGGTACTGGTGAGCAGATTCCTGAGCGTCCGTTGCGCCTCGGTCCCGCCGATGAATCCCATGGCGCGCACTGCTGCCGTCTGGACCTCAATATCCTGGTCGTCCATCAGCTCCAGCAGGTTTCCCAGGTGCTCCTCGTTGCCGATCTGCCCGAGGGCTGTCGCCGCCTCAAACCGGCAGGACGGGTCGTCGGCGTCGAGCTCGATCAGGATGAACTCGATCCATCTCGGGTTGCAGTTGCGGCCCATGGCGTGGATGGCTGACTGCCGCATCTCGTTATCTTCTTCATCACCATCACCCTCCTGGCCCGACTCATATCCGATCTCGATGAAGGCCTCGATCGCCTCACCCTGGAAAACGGCCAGCGCTTCCAACGCCCTGCGCCGAACCCCGGACGACTCAAGCTCGTCGTTGAAACATTCGGTCAGCGCCGCCTGGAGGTCCACCGCCTGGCGTGCGGGTATCTTGCCTTCATGCGCCAGCGTCGCCATTCGGGCCAGTCCAAGTGCGGCCGCGATGCGGACATCGTCCGCCTCGTCGTTCCGCAGCAGTCGAAGCAGGTGGCGCAACAGTGACGGGTCCGTGCTCTCGCCGAGCCCGGCCAGGGAAAGTGAGCGCGTCGTGGCGTCTTCCGACTCCAGCCCTTCGATGAAGACGGCGTCGAACTCCATCTGAAGATCGCTCTCGATGAGGGACGTCAGACGCGCGTAGAACTCGCGGACCCGTTCGTGGTTCCAGAACGACAGGAACTCGGCGAGTTCCTGGGCTTCCGATCTCCCGATGCCTGATAGCTCGGACAGCGTGGAGTAAGGGATCGACTCAGGGTCTTCAGGCTCGTCTTCGAGCTTGTGGAGAAAGTCGGGCAGTCCCAAGTCCGTTTTCCTTTGTGGCGGCCTCATGTGGCTGCGGGCGCCGGTGCGGCTCAACCGGCCGATGCCACCTCAACGCCCAGGCAACGGATGGCCGGCGCGCGCAGGGTTCCGTACACCCATTCAGCTCTATCCGAGACCGCTTCCAGCTTGCTCAGCGCGTCGTACACGTTGCCGGAGATCATCGTGTCCTTGATGCGGCCCACGATCTCACCGTTCTCGATCTTATATCCAAGCAGGACATTCGCCTTGAACTCTCCGCCCATCTGGTTGCCCTGCCCTGCCCCGAGAAGCCGCTCAACGACGATACCCTCCTTTATGCCCAGGAACAGATCGTCGTAAGGAGTATCGCCGGGCGCGATGTCCACCACGCTCGTTCCGGGTGTGGGGAGCGAGGTCAGCCCGCGCCCCGCGGATCCTGTGCTGGCCGCGCTCATCCGGCCCGCGGTCTGCAGGTCGTAGAGGAAATTGCTGACGACGCCGCGGTCGATCAACGCAACCCGCCGGCTGGGCACGCCCTCATCGTCGCAGGGGCGGCTGCCGATGGCGCCCGCGATCGTGGCGTCGTCGAACACGGAGACCCGCTCGTCGACCACCTTATCGCCAAGCCGTTCGGCCATCGGCGAACTGCCGGTCATTACCGCCTTGCCGTTGAAACCGCTGAGAAGCGGGCCGAGGAGGGCGGCCGACACGCCGCGCGGGGTGAATATGACCGGCACCTGGCCGGACGGCGCCTCGGCCGTGTCACGCGACCATTCAAGTTGGCGGAGCACAGACTCAACCATCCAGTCCGTGTCCGTAAACAGGCGGGACGCCCCGTAGCCCTCCCACACGAACAGCATGTCGTCGCCCCGCACCAGCTCGCCGCCGAACCCGACCGAGTAGGACGTCTGGCGGTACTCCGCCTCAAGCCCCGAGGTGTTTGACAGGCTCATCGTATGCACGCCACGCGAGACGTTGGCCGAGCAGTTCAGCTCCGGCCAGTCCCTGCGGACGGCGTCGATCAGCGTCTGGCCCGTCTGGACCATGGTGTCGAACTCGAGTGCTGCGATGGCGGGGTCAAAGATATCGACCGCCGGGTAGTCGTCCGGCCCCGGCATCTCGAACGCAGCCTTCGCGCCGAAGGGCGCTAGCTCCACGACGCGTGCCACAAGGCCGTCCTCAGCCGCGGGGTCGGTCGTCGCGGACAAGCCGAGCCGTCCGTCCTTGATGACGCGCAGGGCGGCGCCCGAGGTGTCGCGACGCGAGGCCTCCTTGAGCCGGTTAGTCTCGAAGCCGATCGGCTGGCTCTCGCTGGAGACGCGATAGACCTCGGCCTGGTCGAAACCGGCGTCTTTCGCCAGTTGGATAAGATCGGCCATCGGTTAGGCCCCTGAGACCAGGCAGTTGCGGATTCGGATGTGCGGGCTGCCGTTGGACACCGGGAGGGGGCTCTGGCCTGCCTTGCCGCAGCCGCCGCCCTGGTTCATGCCGAGATCGTTGCCGATGCCGTCAATCTGGTGCAGCGTCTTGAACACGTTCCCGGACAGCATCACCGGCCGGACCATCTCCTCGATACGTCCCTTCCGGATCATGTACGCCTCACCGGACGAGAAGGTGAACATCTCCATGCTGGTCATGCCGCCGTACCAGTTACGCACGTAAACTCCGTCATCGACGCCCTCCAGCAGGTCCTCCAGCGAGGCGTCGCCGGGCTCGATTATGGTGTTCGTCATCCGGACGATCGGCGGGTGGTTGAAGCTGATGGCGCGGGCGTTGCCGGAAGGCGTCTCGCCCATCTTCGCCGCGGTCTCGCGCGAATGCAGCCGTCCCACGAGGACGCCGTCGCGTATCAGGTCCGTGCGCTTCGTCGGCGTTCCTTCATCGTCGTAGGCCATGGAGCCGCGCAGGTCCGGGATGGCCCCGCCGTCGACGATGTTCAGGTGGGGCTGGCCGAACTTGCGGCCGAGCACCATGATCTCTTTAAGCTGATCGCTCTCGTAGACGTGGTCCGCCTCTGACAGGTGGCCGAACGCCTCGTGGGCGAAGACACCGGCGAGCACCGGGTCCAGGATGACGGTCCGCTCACCGCCCTCGATGCCGCTGGCCGAAAGCAATTCCACGGCGCGTTGGCCCACGGCGCGCACCTGGTCGTCCAACCCCTCGATCAGGCCGTAATCCCCCAGGCTTCCAATAGAAAAGCTGGCCTGCTGCACGTCCCCGCCGTCACGCGCCACGGCGCTGACGTAACAGATGACGTGGACGAACTCCTGGTCAACGGCGGCGCCCTCGCTGTTCACGTAATGGACGCGCCGCCGGTTGTCGCCGTAGATCACGGTGGAGCTCTGGATGCCCGGGGTGGACCAGATCAGATCGTTGTAGTGATCCATCTGGTCTTTCTTGTCGGCGAGCGGGACCGAGCCGGGGTCGTTGACCAGCACCGGCGGCACATCCGCTACCGAAGGATCGGTCTCGGCGAGGTCCGTCTTCTCACTGCCGACGGCGCGTGCCTGCTCGACGGCCAGCTTAACCCGGGACTTCAGATCGGCCGTGTCGTTGAAGCTGACGAAGCCCCAGCCGCCCTTGACGGCCGCCCTTACCGAGCCGCCGCGGCCGGAGGTTCGGCCTATCTCCTCAAGCTCGCGCGCCCGGTACTGGATCCGGGTCGAGTCGGACTCCTCGAGGCGTATCTCGAGGTAGTCGGCTCCGTGCCCCTTGATGGCGTCTTGCATCTGGTCGCGCAGGGTCAAGTCTGTGCTCCGGGCCGCAATCGGCTTACACAACGAGAGGCCCCCAAATACCAGGACAGGGACCCCGGCGCGCCATGATAGCAGCGGGTGACCGATTCCCGGCCGGGACGAGTCAGCGATGCCGGACCAACCCCGCCGTTCCCTTGCGGACGGGAATCCAGAATTGGCCTCAAGCGCTGGAAAAACCTCGCCGAGTGCGTGCCGGGAAACCCTTCGCTCCCCTTCAGGTTGACGGCATCGGCGCGACCAACCTATCTCCCTTAGGGAGGGCGCTTAAAAAGCCCCCTCCTGATTCAGGAGGGGGTTCGGGGGTGGTTACGGTCCGCAACGACCCTAATATCAGCCTCTCGACGCACCCTCGCTACGCCTGTGCCCCGTCCACGATCACCCGCACCTCGTCGCGCTCATCGTAGAAGCACAGGTGGTCGGCGATCTTGAACGCTTCTGGTAGCGGCGCCGACACCTCCCAGACGTAGTCCTTGAACGACTCGCCCCCCGCCGTGACGGTCCAGTAACGGGCCGGCCCCTTGTAGGGGCACATCGTGCTCGTATCGGTCGGCTCAAGGGCTGACATATCGACGTCGATCACCGGGATGTAGTACCGCGTGCCGATCCCCGTCTCGAACAGCAGAACGGGCCGTGTGGTGTCGGCGACCTTCACGCCGTTCACCAGCACCTCGACGTGTCGTGCGCTGTTCAGGCAATCGATGCGGTGATACGGGTCGCGGGCATGCTGGAACACCTGCTCCTCTTCTTCGTACCAGGCGTCGACGCGATCCCAGTAGAACGCCACGTAGCCGGCGATGTCGGGGCACCCCTCGATCGGCTCCGGGTAGTTCCAGACGGCGTTCTCGGACACCGTGTCGCCGACCTTGATGGACCAGTACCTGGCCTCACCTTTCCAGGGTCAGGTGGAGCCGTGATCCGTGGGCTCCAGCAGGTCCATCCTCACATCGGCCACCGGGAAGTAGTAAACCGGCTGATGGCGGGTCTCGTACATCACCTGGACGTCGGAGCTATCGGCGATGACCTCGCCATTGAACACGACGCGCAGGCGGCGCTCCGTCGGCTCGATAACGACGCCGTAATAGTCGGGATCGGCGCCCGGGCCTTTCACTGCAGGCATTTCATTACCTCCGGCTTGTCGTGATGTCCTGGGTGAGGAGCTTACGCCTGCGCCCCGGTACTCTGGATGGGACGCTCAGACGTCATTTGGACCCGAGGCCCCGGCGTGTGGCAGGTCCTCGGCAGGGATCACGCCCAGCTTCCCGGCCTGGTAGTCGGCGAACGCCTGCTGCAGCTCTTCCTGCGTGTTCATGACGAACGGCCCGCGCCACGCGACCGGTTCGCGGATCGGCTGGCCGCCGAGGATCAGCACCTCAAGATTTGGCGACTTGCTGTCCTGGCGCGTATCGGCCTCAAAACTGATCCAGCCACCCGCTCCGAACGATACGGTCTGTCCCATCCTTACCGGGTCCCGCTCCGCTCCGGCCGAGCCGTCTCCGGCCAGCACGTATCCGAGCGCGTTGTAGTCCGGCTCCCACGGCAGTTCAAGTCGCGCGCCGGGACTGATCGTTGCGTGGATCATCGTTATCGGCGTGTGCGTTATGCCGGGCCCACTGTGCTCGCCGATCGAGCCGGCGATGACACGGACAAGCGCTCCGCCGTCGTGTGAGGACAGGAGCGCCAGGCTGCTGCTGCGGATGTCCTGGTAGCGGGGCGGCGACCACTTCTTATCGCGCGGGAGGTTCACCCACAACTGTATGCCGTGCATCAACCCGCCCTTGAGAACGATCTCTTCCGTCGGCGCCTCGATGTGGAGGATGCCGGCGCCCGCCGTCATCCACTGCGTGTCGCCGTCGGTTATCAGCCCGCCGCCGCCGTTCGAGTCCTTGTGCTTGAACACGCCGTCGATCATGTAAGTGACGGTTTCAAAGCCACGATGGGGATGCCAGGGGGTGCCCTTGGCCTCGCCGGCCAGGTACTCCACCTCGCCCATCTGGTCCATCATGATGAACGGGTCGGTCTGTTCCAGCGGAAGTCCCGCAAACGCCCGGCGAACGGGGAATCCCTCGCCCTCGAATCCGGACGGCGCGGTGGTGATGGTGACGATCGGGCGTTCAATCGACCCTTCGGCAGGGCGCTCGACGCGTTCCAGGGCCAGGACGTTTTCGACGGTTACTGCGGGCATGGGCTTCTCTCTTATTCAAGCGGGGTGAGCGATGGAGCGGGACGCCGCGAATCTCTTCCTCAACGTAGATGTGTTTACACGAGAAAGGGTGACCGGAACGCAATGATCGCGCAACGGGATGAAGTTGGTGGCGATGCGGCGTTTGAACGCTACCGGTGACCGGCGGGACGGCGGGACGGCGAACGCAGCGCTTCTTGAATTGACATGCCGTATGTATCATCGGCGCGCCATCACGATCTGGCATCGATGCGATTGGAGGGTATCAAAATGGACCGCCGGAAAGCCAAAGCGTTCGGCGAGAGGATGGAGGCGACCCTCAACGCTGGCGCGCTGGCGCTGATGACCTCCATCGGCCACCGAACGGGGCTGTTTGATTCCATGGCCGGGATGAAGCCTTCGACCAGTCACGAGATCGCCGATACATCCGGGCTGGACGAGCGTTACGTTCGCGAGTGGCTCGGCGCGATGGTGGCCGGGGACGTGGTGGAGTACAAGCCTGATGGGCGCACGTACAGGCTGCCGGATGAGCATGCGGCATCGCTGACGCGTGACGCGGCGCCGGGCAATGCCGCCGTATATCTGCAGTACATCCCGCTGCTGGGCAGTGTGGAAGATCAGATCGTCGAGTGCTTTAAATCTGGCGGTGGCGTTCCGTACGCGGCATTTCCGCGCTTCCAGGACGTGATGGCCGAGGACAGCGGCCAGACGGTGATCCCGGCGCTACTGGATCACATACTTGAGCTCGTGCCCGGCCTGACCGACTCGTTGAAACAGGGAATCGACGTCCTGGATGTCGGCTGCGGTAGCGGCCGGGCGCTCAACATCATGGCCATGGAATACCCGGCAAGCCGTTTCACCGGGTTCGATCTATCGGATGAAGCGACATCAGCGGGCAGGCGCCAGGCGAAGGCGAACGGCGTCACAAACCTGGTGTTTGAGGCCCGGGACGTGACGAAACTCGGCACGCCGAAACAGTACGACCTGATAACGGCATTTGACGCTATCCACGATCAGGCTGAACCGGCATCGGTTCTTGGCGGGATTGCCGACGCTCTCAGGGACGATGGCGTCTTCTTGATGCAGGACATCGCCGCATCGTCAGAGTTGCACGAAAACCTTGATAACCCCGCCGGCACGTTTCTGTACGCCATCTCGGTCATGCACTGTATGACCGTGTCGCTGGCGTCCGGCGGCGCTGGACTGGGCACGATGTGGGGAGAGGAAATGGCCCGGTCTATGCTGGCAGACGCCGGGATGTCGCGGGTGGAGGTCAGCCTGTTGAGGCATGACTCACAAAACGCGTACTACATCGCCAGGAAGTGATGCAAAGATGACGCCGCGGTGAACGCCTCCGCGAACTCTCGCTCACGCCTTCCATCAGCGAGCTCCGGGGAACGCCTGTCTAAATGTTGCCGTCGCGCTCGGCGCGGGCCAGGGACGTTCGACCGCGATTCGTGATCTCGAAGTTGTCCTGCCCGGCTAGCTTTATATCACCGGAAGATTGAAGCTCGCCAAGCATCGCGGTCGCGGCGGTCATCCTCTGTCGTGTCAGCGCCGCTATCTGAGCGGTAGGCGGGGCCGGTCGTCCGCTCTCGTCGAACGAACGCAGTACGTTCAGTATCTCGAACCTGGAATCTGCCATGCAGACCTCCGCATCCTCTGCAACCGGGAAATACATCTACCTTTCAATCAGCTTATGGTGCGGACTCGAGCAGTTGTTGTTGATATTGACAATTATCACTGCGTGAATTCACCCGGGTGAGGTAACTTCTCCCACGGATGTCACGGAGAAGGGTGACGGGAACTCCCAGAACTTTAAGGAGCTATCAAATGGTGAAACCGGCCACACCGGACACTCGATACGAACCCGTGGTCGGATGGCCCGCGGTCCCGCACGGTCTCTTTTTGCACGAGGCGACATCGGTCGGCGTGGACTCGCAGGACCGGGTTTACATCTTCAACCGCGGCCAGTGGCCGATGATCGTGTTTGACCGGGACGGCAATTTCCTGGACGCATGGGGCGCCGGCGAGTTCAACATACCGCACGGAATCTCGTTCGACGCCGACGACAACATGTACCTGGCGGACGACGCCAACTTCGTGCAAAAACGGCGTCCGGACGGCGAACTTCTCATGACGCTGGGAGAGCGTGGCGTCGAGAAGCCCCGTCAAACGGGAGAGCCGTTTAACAGCCCTACCCATATCGCGATCCACCCGGGGAATGGCGACTGGTTCGTTTCCGACGGGTACCGCAACTCGTCTATTCACCGTTTCGATGAGGCCGGGAAGCACGTCATGTCCTGGGGTGAGTCGGGTAGCGGTCCCGGCCAGTTCGCCCTGCCGCACAACATTTGCATGGTGGGGGACGACCGCGTTCTTGTGGCTGATCGCGAGAACTACCGGCTACAGATGTTCACCGTGGATGGCGAGTTCCTGCTGGAGAAACGGGTCCACAAGCCGCAGGCGCTCTTCGCCGGGACGGGCGATGACACCAACATCTATCTTGCCGAGGGCCGACCGCCGTTTGTGATGGAGGGCGTGGCGCGCCTCGGGAAGCGGGTCGTGGTCATGGATCGTGATCTGAACGAGCTGACGAGTATCGGCAACGAGATGTCCGGCCAGGCTCCGGATCAGTTCATCTCCCCGCACTCGATGGCGGTCGATTCCGAGGGTTCGATCTACGTTGC
>JACZRO010000202.1 GCA_022574675.1 Chloroflexota bacterium | reverse complement strand
CCGTTCGGCGCGACTTCCCGGCGGAGTGCGTGGACCTGATCTACCTGGACCCGCCGTTCAACTCCAACCGGAACTACAACGTGCTGTTCCGGGAGTCGAAGGGGGCCGAGTCAGAGGCGCAGATACAGGCCTTCGAGGACACCTGGCACTGGGGCATGGAAGGCTCCACGACCTGGGACGTGTACAACGAGATCGTCTCAAAACAGGACGATGTTGGGAAGATGCTCCAGGCATTCGTCTCGGCGCTGGGCCACAACGACGTGACCGCCTACCTGACGATGATGGCCCCTAGGCTGGTCGAGTTACGCCGGGTGCTGAAGCCGACCGGCTCGATCTACCTGCACTGCGACCCGACGGCGTCGCACTACCTGAAGGTGCTTATGGACGACGTATTTGGGGCGGCCAACTTTGTGAACGAGATCGTTTGGAAACGCCAGACCTCTCACAACGATGCCCGTCAAGGCGCGAAACACTTCGGCAGGCTGCACGACGTGCTGCTGTTCTATTCCAAATCCCGAGATCGCAATTGGGAACAGCAGTATCGGCCGTATGACGAGGAGTACGTCGAAAAATTCTATCGGCATGTGGAACCGGGAACGGGCCGTCACTATACGTTGAGCGATATCACGGCTCCGGGAGGCGGGAATCCGGCCAAGGGTAATCCGCATTACGAATTTTTGGGAGTGGAGCGTTGGTGGCGGTTTAGTGAGTCGCGTATGAAAGAGCTTTTCGACGAAGGCAGGATCATCCAAACGAGACCAGGTGCCGTACCTCGACAGAAACGGTACCTTGATGAGATGCCGGGTATGCCGATCGGCAGCGTCTGGGAGGACGTAAAGCCGGTACAGGCACAAGGATCAGAGCGCCTCGGTTATCCGACCCAGAAACCCGAGGCGCTTCTCGAACGAGTCATCAGAACCTCCTCGAAAGAAGGTGACGTGGTGCTCGACCCGTTTTGCGGGTGCGGGACGGCGGTTGCAGCGGCGCACGGTCTCGGCCGGCAGTGGATCGGCATTGATGTCACTTACCTTGCTGTCGACCTGATGAAAAATCGGCTGATGACCACCTTCCCGGGCGACTTCAAGAAGGGCATCCACGTTGACGGCGAACCGGCCGACGAGGCGGCGGCGCTTGCGCTCGCCGAGCGTGACAAGTACCAGTTCCAGTTCTGGGCCGTTGCGAAACTGGGCGGCACGGCGCGCGGCGGCGAGAACAGGAAGGGCGCCGACCAGGGCGTCGACGGCGTCGTCGGCTTCCCGGACGTGGACCCGGATAAATCCGGCAAATCTGCCGTCGAGTGGCGGCAGGTGATCGTCTCGGTCAAGGGCGGCGCCACCGGACCTGCCCACGTCCGGGACCTGATCGGGACGGTCGAAAGCCAGGGCGGCGCCATCGGCGTGCTGGTGACGGTGCATCAGCCAACGAAAGCGATGGTAGAAGCGGCCGCCGAAGCGGGCGTGTTCACGCCTATCGCGGGAAACAAGTCGTACCCGAAGATTCAGCTCATCACCGCAGGCGACATCGTGCACGGCAAGACGATCAATATGCCGCCGCGACGAGGGCTGACGCAGTACCAACCGGCTCCTCGGGCCAAACGCGGCCGGCAAACGGCGTTGGATGTGTAATCACCGGCCCTCCGCCAACACCGTAGGGGCGGCTGGCTATCCGCCCTACTCCCGTCCTTCGAGAGCCTCAGGAAGCGGACGCAACAAGTGCGACCGGTAACGCTGTCCGGGCGTGGAATCTTATGTTTGTAAGCCACTTAACCCGCATGCTTCCAAACCGGAAACACACAGGCACTCGCACATGAGTTCCATGCGTCAGGGCAGCCCCCGCACGATCACCGTCGATGAGGACGTCCAGATGACGGCGCGTGATGGCGTCAACCTCCGCGCCGACGTCTACCGGCCGGACGATGCCAGGCCGTATCCCGTACTGCTATGCCGCACCCCTTACGACAAACTCCGCGACCAGTACGTGCGCGTCGCCAGCTTCCTGGCGCGGCGCGGCTACACCGTCGTCGTGCAGGACCTGCGCGGCCGCTACGCCTCGGACGGCGAGTTTGAGTGGCAGTTCTCCGCGGCGCCGGTACAGCAAGAAGCGGAAGACGGCTACGACACCGTCGAGTGGGCCGCGAAACAGCCCTGGTGCGATGGGCAGCTCGGCACCTGGGGACACTCGTACCCGTCGTGGTGCATCTGGCGGCTCCTCGGCGAGGCGCCGCCTTCTCTCACCGCCGTGTTTGCCGGCGGCATGTCGCCCACCCTGATGGACCTGAACTTCGGCATCTTCGAGACCGGCCGCAGGCTTGAGTGGACCTACCAGATGGCGGTCGACGCCCGCGCACGCGCCGGCGACCGGTCCGGGCCGCAGAGCTGGCTGGAGGCGGCCGACTGGTGGCGCGAGGTGGAGCGCGGCAAATGGATCTGGTTCACGCCGTTCGATGAGCTCCCGGACGACCTGTTTTCGACCCTCACCCCGCAACTGAAGACCTATCTGCGTGAGCAGAACATCGACTTCTGGAACTTCAAAGACGTCTGGTCGAAGGTCGCGGTTCCCACATGCCAGGTCACCGGCTGGTGGGACCGCATCATCGGTACCATCGACAACTTCACCGGCGTGGTCGAGAACGGCGTCCCGGCCGTGCGCGATCAGCACCGCCTCGTGATCGGTCCCTGGGGCCACTCGCCGGATAGCTTCGTCCGCGGGCAGGGCCCGCTCGATATGGGCCCAGACGCCGACTGGCCGTACGAGGAAGTGATCGCCCGCTGGTACGACTGGCAGTTCAAGGCCGAGTACAACGGCCTTGAGTCCGAGCCGCCGGTCCGGCTCTTCGTGATGGGCGAGAACCGTTGGCGCTGGGAGAACGAGTGGCCGCTCGCTCGTACGCGGTACACCGATTATTTCCTGACCTCGGATGGCGGTGCGAACACGGCCTTCGGCGATGGCGTGCTGACTACCGATCAGCCGCCGAACAATGCGCCGCCGGACAGCTACGACTACGACCCCGCCGACCCGGTGATGAGCTTGATGGGACTGGACGCCCAGGCGGCGGCGCGCGACCAGGCGCCGCTCGCGCATCGGCGGGACATCCTGGTGTTCCAGACCGAACCCCTCGAAGAGCCAGTAGAGGTTACCGGCCCGGTCGTCCTGAAATTGTTCGCGTCATCAAGCGCGCCCGACACCGACTGGACGGCCAAGCTGATCGACGTCCACCCGGACGGCATGGCGGTGAACCTGACTTACGGGATTTTGAGGGCGCGCTACCGGGACGGGTACGAAGACCCGAGCCTCATCACACCCGGCCAGGAATACGAGTACACGATCAAGCTCAACCCCACGGGCAACGTGTTCCTGCCCGGCCACCGGATAAGGCTCGACGTGTCGAGTTCCGATTTCCCGAACTTCGACCGCAATCACAACACCGGCCGCGACTTCTGGACCGACACCGAGTTCCTCGTCGCCCATCAGACCGTGTTCCACGACGCGGCGCGCCCGTCCCGGCTGGTTTTGCCGATCATCCCGCGCTAGGGCGCTCTCACTCGGCCGAGCAAGCCCCGCCCCTGCTCAGGCGATGGGTGGCTGGGCCTCGTTGGTTAGAGATTCAAGATACCCTAGGTCTCTCCATTTGCCCCCTCTCCCCGCCGCGGGAGAGGGTAGGGGTGAGGGGGATCCCTTCGTCACGACCCG
>JACZRO010000201.1 GCA_022574675.1 Chloroflexota bacterium | reverse complement strand
TATCGGTCGAGGACATTGACCGCCTGGTGCTTTTCGGCGGCGCCAACATCATCCTCATGTACCAGGGAAACGATAAAGACACCATCGACCTGCTGAGTATGATCCTCGGCGCACCTTTCGCCGAGAAATCGGATGACGGCGAGGTGGACCCAAGCGCGACGATCCGCAAGCTGATCGAGGCGCCCATCGAATCGGTAGAACTATTGATATTAGAGAGCGACCCCGTCCAGATAACGGTTGTTATCGTGGCGGCGCTCCCCAACGGCTGTCATCAGCCGGGCGGCGTGGTTATTCACAATGCTGGCAACATATTCGAGGTGACGGTATCGAACTCCGTCCCGGCGCTGGACGAGATCGCCTGCACGCAGCAGTTCAGTACTTACGAGGAGAGCGTCCGCCTGGCCGCGAACGATGCCGCCGCCGGCGAGCGATTCCCGTTCCAGAACGGCGTCACCTACACGTTGGTCGTCAACGACAAGGTCCTGGAATTCACCAACAACGGCGTGCAGGATGACGCCGCCACGCTCTCCGGTTTTGACGCGCTCATGCTGGCGCTCGCCCGTCAAGACGTCACGCCCCGGGCCACCGGAGAAACCGTGAGCGGGATATTCGGATTTGAGGCCGGGATCATCAAGGTCGGAGACGCTGATATCCAGGTCCACGAGTTCGAGACGCCCGCCCTTGCCTCGGGCGCAGCGTCCGGTGTGACGGTCGACGGCACAACCATCAAACTGCCCGACGGCTCCGTGTCATCCGTGTTCTGGATCGCGCCGCCGCACTTCTTCCTGATCGACAGCGTGATCGCCCTTTACGTCGGCGACGACGTCACTGTGTTGTCCGCACTACTGGGAGTGGCCGGGCGGAGCTTCGCCGGATCTCCCATCGACACGGAGAAGCCGTTACCTGAACCGACCGCAACTCCCGGCAGCGACCCGGCCCCGTTCCCGATCCCGACGCAGCCCGCGCCGATCGAGTCGGTCGAGCTGGCAGTGCTCGAGATTTTCCCGGTCCAGTACGTCTTGTACATCGTGGCCGGCCTTGAGAACAGTTGCATAGAGCCTTACGGGGTCCAGGCGGTATCTTTCGCCGGTGCGGACGGGAAAAACGAGATCGAGGTCGAAGTCCTGAACGTCGTGGGCCCGCCGGGAACGGTGTGTGCTGAGCTGTACCGCACGTACCAGGAGAACATTAATCTCGGCTCGAATTTCGAGAGCGGGTCGGAATGGGACGTGTTCGTTAACGGAACGTTGATGATCTCGTTCATAGCGGAGTAAGTTCGACCGGTATGAACAGCGCGGTCACCGAGGCGCCAGTCCGTTTCGGTGACCGGTCGCGCCGGTGCATTGCGCTGACGGCATGATCCGCCCGCCAACATTGCCCACCCGGCGCGGCGCCGCCCCGCTGCGCGTTGCGCGTCGTTCGACAACGCCCTACGCCGAATTGCCGGCGCCGGCCGAACCGTCGTCCTCGTCCCGACCGAGCGCGACGACGGCGAGCTGATGGGATGGCTGGATAAGGGCCTTCGCAGGCCGGGCGCTCACACCGTGCAAGTGACGGCGGAACGGCGCGACGTTACATGCTTATCGCCCAGACCATGGCCCATTTCGCATTGCTGGTGTTCGGGGGAGGCAGTAACGCGCTCACTGCGCGAGGGCGAACCTCTCGATGAGCTACGTAAATTCGGTACGCCGCCCTACGCCGCGATGGGAAATGTCACGGTCCGACTGCTCACCCAGAACCATCGCCCGTACGCAGCGATCCAACAGGCCGAGGGCGCCGACGAGATCCGCGACGCCTTGGCGAGCGCGGCACGGGCGCTTGCCGACTCGTTGAGCGAAAGCTCACTGGACGAGATCGAATCGGCAATAAATGGCCGGGCAGCCCGGTACGGACCGGACGAGCTGTCAACCGCGTTACGGCTATCGGAGCAAATATTTCATGCCGACGCGGATGATTTTGGCGACGATGATCTTTGACCCAACGCAAACCGGCGAACGCAGGCATTGCATAATTACTCGTCGCCTGTCCTTTGAGGTCAGGCATCCCTGCAAGTGATCTGGAGACGCGATCAACTTGGCTGAATCAGTGATCCCCACCGGCACGGACGGTGCGGAACCGCCTCTCGACGGCCGTATCGCCGCGCTCCGCGACGAAGCCCGTTCTGCGCTCTCGGCCACCCGGGACGCAGACGGACTGCAGGAGTGGCGCAACCGTTACGTCGGCCGCAGCGGGGAGGTCACCCTGTTGCTCCGGAGCGTCGGATCGCTCCCGGCCGATGAGAGGGCCGCGTTCGGACAGGCGGCGAACCGGCTCAAAAATGAGCTCCAGGCTTCGTTCGACGAACGAGAATCTGAGATCACGTCGGCCGCTGGCCCGGCCGGCGCTATCGACGTAACCCTGTCAGGGCGGCACCCGATCCGGGGACGGTTGCACCCGATAACCCAGACCGTCCGTGAGATCACCTCTGCGTTCGGAGCCATGGGTTTCCAGACATTTGAAGGCCCGGAGGTGGAGTTGGAGCGTTACAACTTCACGGCCATGAACATCCCGGCGGACCACCCGGCCCGGGATATGTTCGATACGTTCTGGCTCGATCGAGTCGACGAGGACGGTGACCGAAGCATCCTGCTGCGAACTCACACCTCTCCGATGCAGGCACGCATCATGGAGTCCCAGGAGCCGCCCATCCGCGTGGTCATCCCGGGCCGTTGCTATCGCTACGAGGCGACCGACGCCAGCCATGAATGGCACTTCTACCAGGTTGAGGTGCTGGCGGTCGATGAGGGCATCACGTTCGCCGATCTAAAAGGCACCCTGTACGAGTTTGCCCGGCAAGTGTTCGGACCCGAGTGCAAAGTGCGGTTCCGCTGCGACTTCTTCCCGTTCGTCGAGCCCGGCGTCGAGATGGCCGTCAACTGTTTCAACTGTGATGGCGACCCGGCCTGTCGTATATGCCGTGGCAGCGGCTGGCTGGAGATCATGGGCGCCGGAATGGTCCACCCGGAGGTGTTGCGCCGCGCCGGATACGATCCCGGGCGTTACACCGGGTTTGCGGCCGGCATGGGTGTTGAGCGCGTGGCGATGCTCAAGCACGGGATCGAGGACATCCGCCACTTCTATGCCAACGACATGCGATTTCTGAGCCAGTTCTAAACCTTGTATTCAGGTATCTGGGAATCCGGGCGAGAACGGGCGCTATCCGCCGTCTTGCGACCGCGCTCCGTGGACAGTGAGTTCCGATGAAAGTTCCAATCTCGTGGCTTGAAGAGTATGTGCCGGTCACGGTGCCGCTCGACGACCTGGCGCACCGTCTGACGATGGCGGGCACGGAGGTCGACGCCATCGAGCGGACCGCGGCATGGGACGGGGTGGTGATCGGACTCGCCAGAGAGGTGGGTCCGCACCCGAACGCTGATCGCCTTCGTCTGGTCCAGGTGGACGATGGCAATGAAACAGTGGAGGTCGTATGCGGCGCGCCCAACGTGGCGGCGGGACAGAGGATCGCCTTCGCACGTATCGGGGCTACATTGACCGACGCGCACACCGGCGAAGAGCGCAAAGTACGCCGCTCGAAGATCCGCGGCGTCACGTCGAACGGGATGGTCTGTTCCGAGCGCGAGCTTGGCATGAGCGACCAGCACGAGGGCATCCTGGTTTTGCCCAATGACGCCCCGATCGGAACGCCGCTCGGCGAGTATCTCGGCGAGACGATACTGGACCTTG
>JACZRO010000200.1 GCA_022574675.1 Chloroflexota bacterium | reverse complement strand
CTCCAGGCTCTGAATCACTGCGCCCGTGTGCAGCTTCGGGTGGAAGTAGGTGGACTTCGATGGGAGCCGCTGGCCCCGCTTCACGATCGTCTCAAACGGTTCGATCGGCACGGCGCGCATGATGAACCCGACCTGCGCCGCGTCCCCGGTGACGGCCCTGAGCACGGCGGCCGCGTTGTGTTCGAACGCGATTACGGCCTGCTCCCGGTCTTCTGTAAAGGTGGACCGCAATATTTCGTCGTGCAGACGGGTGTAGTCGGAACCCTGGAGCTCGTCCGCCGCCTCGGACGGGGTGTGCATCACCCCGATGTGCAGCCGGCCCGGCTCGATTCCGGCGAACCCGAACGCCACCCGGTCCTGTGGCAACGCGTTCAGCGCCCGCTCCAGATCGGCCGCGGATGACGGGTCGATCTCCCCTTTATCCTCGAGATCGAACTCCCGGCGAACGTAAGCCCTGAACCGGGCCAGCTCATCTTCCGAGGCGTTCTGCAACAGGCGGTGATACCCGAGCAGCAGCAGGCCGGGATCTTCAACCGAGATGAGCGTCATCAAGCGGAAGTTGACGGCGTCGTCCGCGCTTACCTTGCGGTCCGCACGTACCTCGTCCCGGTAGGTGAGCGCCGTCTCGTAGCGGTGATGACCGTCCGCCATGTATAGCTGCGTGTCCGACAGCGCCGCCGTCACGCTCTCGATCACAGCGGGATCTGATATGCGCCACAGGCGCATCGAAGGGAGACCGGCCGGGGCCGCATCTGCAACCGGCGCGGCGGACCTGGCGTGCTTCATCGCGCTCGCGACCGCGCCGCCCTTGTCGCGGTACAGCACCATCAGCGGGCTGTAATTCGCCTTCGCCGCCCGCATCAACTCGAGCCGGTCGATTTTCGGACCCGGTCGCGTGTACTCATGCGGCAGCACGACACCGCGGTCAAACTCCTCGAGTCTGACGGCCGAAATCAGGCCGTGCCGAACATAGTCCTCGCCGGCGAAAGTGAACTTTTCCTCGATCACGTACATCGAGGCTGTCTCGTCCCGTTCCAGCACCCCGGAGGCGAGCCACTCGGCTTGCAAGGTCGCCGCCCTTGCGTACCAGTCGTTGCCCGGTGTGTCACCCGGTTCGTCCCTGCCCCATTCAAGCCGGATGACGTTGTATGGCGAACCGGCGTAGAGCCGCTCCCGCTCAGCCTCTGAAATCACGTCAAAGGGCGGACACAGGAGCGTCGAAAGATTGCCCGCTGACCGGGTGTTGTAACGAACTCCCCGGAAGGGTCTTACGCCTGCCAACGCTCCGTGCCCCCTTTCGCTTTGGTCGTTGTGGTCGCTTCGGTCGCCCTGGCTGAAAGCGCCGGGCTTTGAACCCGGACGGTCGAGTATAGGCGTGACCGTGACCGTGACCGAAACATTGGCGCCTGACACCGGGCGATTGGAGCTACCGGCCGAAATCCATATCCTCCGCGCGCCTGGGGCACGTATTTGCGACCGTCGCAAGGTGCACCGCAAAAATGGGGACGAAATTGATGTTCCCCGGCGCTGCTGAATCCGCGATTGGACCCGAGCCTAAAATGATCGCCATGACCTCCAACTCCGCCGCGGAGCGGGCCGCCGAGCTACGCGACGCACTGAACCGGGCCAACCGGCTGTACTACATCGATCAGACGCCGGAGATGTCCGACGCCGAATGGGACGCCCTGTTCCGGGAATTGCGGACGCTTGAAGCCGATCACCCGGAGCTGCTGACACCGGACTCACCGACGCAACGTGTCGGCGCGCCGCCCTCGGCACGGTTCGCCGAGGTCGTTCACCCGTCGCCGATGCTGTCGCTCGGCAATGTGTTCGACCGGGAGGAGCTGGAAGCGTGGTGGCGGCGCGTCAGCGAATACGTCGAGGTGGACCGGTTCGATATGACCTGTGAGTTGAAGATCGACGGGCTTGCCGTGGCGTTGCGGTACGAGGGCGCCGTACTGGTCCGCGCCGCGACGCGTGGCGATGGGATCCGTGGCGAGGACGTGACTGCGAACATCCGCACAATCAGGACGGTTCCGCTCCGACTGACGGGCGATGACGTACCGGCGATGTTGGAGGTCCGGGGTGAAGTGTTCTTCCCGATCTCGGCGTTTGAGCAGTTCAACGCCGAGCGTGAGACGCAGGGACTTCCGACCTATGTGAACCCGCGTAACTCGGCCTCGGGCGCGCTACGCCAGCTCGATTCGTCCGAGACGGCGTCACGCCCGCTTGACGCCTTCATCTACTCGATACCGGTCTCCGACGGAGACATTCCGGCGACGCAGTCGGGCGTTCTTGACGCCCTCAAACGCTGGGGTTTCAAGACGCACCCGTGGTCGCGTGTCGCAGCTGACCTCGATGAGGTAAGCGCAGTATTTGAAGACGCGCTGACTATTCGCCCGGAACTGGACCACGGCATCGACGGGGTCGTGATCAAGGTGGACGATCTCGGATTGCAGGCCCGGCTCGGGACGGTCGGGCGCGACCCACGGTGGGCGACCGCGTGGAAGTTCCCGGCCGAGCAGGCGACGACCCGGCTCCTGAAGATCGGGATAAACGTCGGGCGGACGGGAAGTTTGAACCCTTACGCCATCCTTGACCCGGTATTCGTGGGCGGCGTCACCGTCAGCCAGGCGACGCTGCACAACGCGGACGTGATCGCCGAAAAGGATGTGCGAGAAGGCGATCTCGTGATCGTGCAGCGCGCCGGCGACGTAATCCCGCAGGTGGTGGGGCCGGCGCCCGGAAACAAGCGCTCACCGGACTCGAAGCCGTTCGAGATGCCGGGCTTTTGCCCGGCCTGCGAAAGCGAGGTGTTCCCCGACGGCGAGGATGTGGTGATCCGCTGCGTCAACGGCCGTTGCCCGGCGCAGACCGTGCGGCTCCTGGGCCACTTCGCATCGCGCGGAGCGATGGACATAGAGGGGCTGGGCGAGAAGCTGGTCGCGGTTCTGTACGAACAGGGTTTCGTGGCCGACGTGGCCGACATTTTTGACCTGGAGGGAAAGCGCGACGAGCTGATCGCCCTGGACCGGATGGGCGAGATCAGCGTGAAGAACCTCCTGGAGGCAATCAAGGGCGCAAAGACCCAGCCGCTGGCGCGGCTCATCACCGGGCTCGGGATTCCACACGTGGGCTCGGAAAACGCGGAACTGATCGCCGGCCATTTCCGGTCGCTCGACGGCATGATCGACGCGTCGTTGCACGCCTGCATCTACCGCAACATACCCGTCGAAGGCGATGGACGGTCGGAACTGATCAAGAACCTCACAGGGATCGAGGGAATCGGCCCGACCATCGCCGAGAGTCTCCAAGACTGGCTGCGGCTCGAATCGAATCTACGGATCTTGAGAAACCTTGCCGCCCATGGCGTGGAGCCGCCGATCGCAGAGCGGGCGACTAAAGACCTTCGCTTCGCAGGCCTGAGGTTCGTCGTGACCGGCCGGCTCGATTCCCTCTCGCGCCAGGAAGCGCAGGGCAAGATCAAGGAACTGGGCGGCGCTGTGTCGTCGTCCGTGTCGGGCAGGACCAACTTCGTCGTTGTCGGCGCCGACCCCGGGTCGAAATACGACTCCGCCGTTCGCCTGAACGTCCCGGTCCTCGACGAAGGCCAGTTCCTCAAATTCCTGGAGGGCGAGGAACCAGACGTCGCAGCAAAATTGCCAGAACAGTCAGAGGGCCGGTCAGTGGACCGGGAGGAGTCATGACGTTGTCGCCGGACCTGGCGCGCCCGACCGCGGG
>JACZRO010000199.1 GCA_022574675.1 Chloroflexota bacterium | reverse complement strand
GTTCACACTATCGAAGCGCTCTGAACGGATCGTGTCGTGCGACTACGCCCGCCGGGGAGCGCCGGGAAATGAAGGGGGACGACCGGCAGTTGGCTCAGGCGGATCGGTGCGAACGCCTCAATGATGTCGATTGTCCCGGCGTCCTCCGGAACCGACGCCAAAGTCACCGGACATTGATTCGCGTACGCAATCCGCCGGGAGTATCCGGACCCCGCGTCGGTAGGTCGATATCAGTCTGAGGGCCGGCATAGCGCCCGATCTTCTGCTATATCCTGACGCATCCGGCCCCGGCGCCGGCCCATCGGACCCGAGCGAGATCGCAATGCCATCCCTGCCACCCGTAGACGCGGCCCGCATCTCAGAGACCGCTGGCCGGTTGCTGGAAGAGTTCCACCTTCCGGGTTTCTCGATCGGCGTGGTATCGGGCGATGACCTTGTCTACGCGGAAGGCTTCGGCTGGGCCGATATCGCCGCCCGGCGCCCCCAGGACCCTGCGCTTCACCAGCGCATCGGCTCGATCACGAAGACGATGATCTGCCTGTGCACGATGGCCCTCATCGACGAGGGCCGCCTGTCGCTTGACGCCCGGGTCGCCGACCTCCTACCGGACCTGAAGCTCAACGGCCACGGCGACGCCCTGCAGCTCCGGCACCTGCTCACCCACACCGGCGGTATCGGCGAGGCGCCCACAATGGCTGACGTCGCCGACCCGATCCGCGTCCTGTGGGCCGATAGCAACGACACTCCGCCCTTGCCCGAGAAGTACCCGGACGGGATCACGATCGACGTCGAGCCCGGCACGAAATGGCACTACGCCAATCACGGCTGGATGCTCGTGGGCGAGATCGTCGCCCGTGCGGAAAACGCTCCTATCGAAGAGGTTCTCGAGCGCCGAATCTTCGAACCTCTCGGTATGTCCGCGACCGACAACTACGACTTACCAGGTGATCGCTTAACAACCGGATACATACATGCACCGGCCCATGAAGACCTCGATCAGATGGAACTCCTGGGCAAAGAGCCCTTCTCGGGCGAGCCGGTCGACGACCACAACATCAAGGGCGACTGGGTGTACGTCAACGGGCGGGCCGCCGGCGCGGTGCAGTCCAACATCCCCGACATGGCTCGCTACGCCGCTGCGCTGCTCGACGGCGGGCGCGGCATTGTCCGGAGCGAGACCTTCGCCGAGATGATCAGCCCGCAATGGCGGCCGGACGAGCGGCTCCTAAACATCGGCTACTCGTTCTTCCGGTCCAACCGATTCGGCGAATCCACTTTCGGACATGGCGGCGGCATAGCCGGCGGATGGAACACCAATCTGACCGTCATTCCGGGGCGAAACCTGGCGATGCTCGTCCATCTCAACGCCTCCCTGGATACCTCGGGAGAGGTGTACAGCCGATTGCTTCAAGCCGTTCTCAACGCGCCGCCGCCCGTGACGCCTGGCGTCCCGCTGGCCCCGAGCGTCCTGGCTGACGCGCCCGGCGTCTACTCGCTACCGCCCGGGGCGCTCACGAACTCGCGCCCACTGCGATCACACGGCCGGTTGCAGATCACCGAGGAGGCCGGCGAGCTCATCCTCCGTTCCCGTCGTGGCGCTTGGCGGAACGGCGTCCGGCTGCTGCCCGCTGACCCGGGAGACCCGTACTTCTTGTGCCTGGATACGGCGGCGATCGAGAAGCCGAGGATCGCACTGGTGACCGATTCCGGCGGACGGGTCATGGGGATGCGGTTGGACCGGCTGGCATGGATGGAGCGGGACGACTCCCTGTCTCCCTGGTGTTGAGGGGAAAGCCCTTCGGCGTCCTGCTTGCGGACGATGGAGATTTAGCCGGCCGTCACACACTCGCAGCCCGACGCCCGCCGGGGGAGCGCATAACATCGCACGGGAACAAAGCGCTACGGGGCCCATAGCGGCGCGCATGCCACATTCCGAGGTGGCGAAATACCAGACGCGGCGGACTTAACAGGTGATCTGTAGCGTCCGCAGGCGTCCAAATCGGTCCGTCTTACGTTTGAAATCTGGGCCGCCGTCCGCTTGAATCGCCGTTAATCCGTGAAATCGGCGGCTAGCCGCCGGGCTGTCCGCAAGGCTTCATCCGCCGGGCAAACTTCGCGACGTGAACACCGATCGGTGCATCCGATCAGTGGCGGTCAACACGATCCGGTGCCGGCTGGTCGGCGGATAGGCCCCCGTCTCCCACCGACTGACCGTCGACGGTGAGACCTGCAGCAGATCAGCGAACGTCTTCTGGGTTATACCCATGCGGCGTCGCAGCTCACGGATCTGAAACGGATACCAGTCCTCTGTCATGGCCGGCAATGTAGCACCGCGCCGACGATGCTGGCGCCTGACCGACGATCAGTGGGCCATGATGACGGCCGGTGGATTCAGGAGTGCAAGGCTCCGCGGGGACAAGCCAGCCATAACGAGGGCGCATATGCGGCACGTCCACAAGATGTGGATTCCCGTTCCGCCCGCACCGATGCAGCGGCCCTGTTACAGGTCGGCCGACTCGCCTCAGGCCGTCGCCGTGTCCCCTGGAGTCCGCAACAGCGTCACGCCTATGGCGATCATCCAGACAGCGAAGCCTATGGTTCCGGCCAGTAGTCCGATTATCTCGAACACTTCGGCCACTGGAGAAAGCAAGCCCAGCCAGGCGGCCAGCGCCACGACCAGTCCCAGCCATCCGATCCATTTACTCGCGATACCGCTTCGCAATATCACGAGAGAGAACACAAGCACGCCGATCCCGGACGAGACCGCGTCCCCGACAAACCGGGACAGGTCGCTCGTTGTGATGAGGGTGTCGCCGACCACCAGAAGGCTCGAGGCCCCGGAGGCCACGTACTCGGGTGCGAGCTGGTAGACAACTCCAAGGTACGTGATGGAGCTAATCAAAAAGAAAACTGAGCCGATGATCGCCGCGAGGAAAGCGATCCAGACCAAATCACCCGCGGGCCGCAATGCCTGGAAAATCCCGGGAACGGCGATAAGCCACAGGACTGCGAACAACGTGAACAGCCAGAGGGCCGTTCCGATCATCGCCTGATCGGCATCTATAGCCGCCAGCAACTCCGCAGCGTTATCGGCATTCACGATGTCGGTGGTTACAAAAAGGATAAGGCCGGCAATCAACGACACCGCGCTCAGGATTGCGGCAACTCCGCTTGCCTTCCGCAAACTTACGAGATCCATCGAGTCCAACCACCCCCATTTCCTGCATGAACATCGAGTTCATGACTATCCGGATGTGTATTCGTCGCGAGCCCTACCAGATGCAGCACGCAACCTCTGATCCTTCCCCTTGAGTAACTACAAGTAACTACCGGGGGGCCGGGAGCGGTCCGCTCACGTCGCACCGGACCGTCCCCGCCGAATTTCGCGCGCGCTGAACACGCTCCCACGCTGGAGCTTCAGCCGCCGGCGCATATGGGCTTCTCCACACTGCTTGAGCGCGCCGACGTCACGACTCCGATCGGCAATGGGGATCGGCGATCTACTCTTCGGCGGCAGGGCGGCAGGGCGGCGCGGCGTCGCGGCAATCTCAGCTGCTCCTGAACTGGACCGAACCCGGGCCGAGGAAGACTTGCCCATGCCGTGATCGTGGGCAATCGCAACGGTGATTGGGCTGAATGTCGTGTACTCGCAGTCAGATGCCGGCGGGACGGAGCGCATAACATTGCACACGTGCGAAGCGCGTCGGGGGGCCTCAATGGCAACGGCGCGCATGCCACATTCCGAGGTGGCGAAATGGTAGACGCGGCGGACTTAAAA
>JACZRO010000049.1 GCA_022574675.1 Chloroflexota bacterium | reverse complement strand
GCTCGATGGCCTTCTCGCGGTCGCCGGGTTCGTCCCGGCCCAGAAGCATCTCGGCGTAGTCGGAGCAGGCCCAGGCTAGCTGCGGCCGAAAGCCCACCCGGCGGCAGAAAGCCATCTCGTCCTCGAAATGGGTCGCGGCGGCGGCGAACCTGCCCAATGTGTGCGCCAGCAGTCCCAGCAGCCGGCTGTCTCCGTATCCCGTGAAAGCGCCAAGGCCAGTGCGCTTCCAGCCGGCGTACAGTTCCCCGGCCGCGGCGGCATCTTTCCGGTGTATTGCGAGCAATGCCTGGCTGTGCCTCACGATCGTCGCCAAAAGGGGAGCGACTGACGGTGCAGAGAGCACGGTCTCGGCGGCGGTCTCGGCGGCATCGAACCGGCTGGCCTGGCCGGTAATGACGGCGATCGAGGCCGTAGCCAAAGCGATTTCGGCGAGCTCAAGGGTCGGGCCGGGCTCCGTGAGCCGTTGCACCTCCAGGAGCCGCTCGAGGAGCGCCTCCCCCTCTTTGAAGTTCCCGACCTCGTACTCTTCCAGGATGCGCGCATACAGGTTGCGGGGCTCACGCGGTGAAGCCTCCAGGGCTCGCCCGCTGAAGCCGCGCGCGACCTCCCAGTCTCCCCTGCAGCGAGCCAGGATTGCGCCCACGAACAACGCCCGGGCCAGGTAAAAGTGGTCGCGGTTCCGCTCGGCCGCGGCCACCGATGCTGCCATCGGTTCGTCCGCCAGGTCTGGATCGCCCAGGAACAGGTGGCCTACGCTCACGTGGAAGTAGGCAAGCATCTCGGCCCGGGGATCGTCAACACGAGGGACCAGCTCGATCGCCCGCAGCCCCTTGTCCAGACACCCTTCCCAGTTGATGTCGTACAGGTCTACGTCTCCAGCGGCGACCAGGGTGCGCATCTCTAATGCCGCGTCCCCTTCGCGCTCCGCTATGGCAAGCGCGCGGTCGAATGCCTCCCGGGAGCCGTCCGAGTCGCCCAATTCCTGGCTTAGCACCCTGCCATATATGGAGAGTAGCCGTCCTGCCTGGAGCGAATCGGGCGGCACGAGCTCCAGGGCCCGGGCAATCAGTTGAGGCGCACCCGTGAGGTGCCCGGTCGTCGGTGGGAACGGATGCTCGGCCACAGCGACCGCAAGCTCAACGTCGCCCGACTCGCTGTAGAAATCGAACGCTCGGCCCAGGCTGGCCACCGCCTCCCTCAGCCGGTGCAGCGGCAGCGTCGCCGCCTGGGCACGTCCCAGGCCGAACAGGATCGCCGCCGTATCGGCGTCTGCCGGACGTGTTTCGACCTGCTCCGATTCAGCGCCGGTTGAAGGCTCCTTGATCGCCAGCGCCCGGCTGAAGATCTGTTCGGCCTCGTCGAAAGCGTGGCCCGCCAGCGCGTTCTCCCCGGCCACCAGCGAGTAGTGCACGACCCGCTCCGGTCCGACCAGCGACTCCGCCTGCAGGACGTGGCGCAGCAGCTCCGTGGCGTGGGCGTCTGCCTCTTCCCCGTACAGTTTCTCAAGGGCGTCGGCGACGGCGGCATGTAACCGTACCCGCCGGTTCAGAGACAGTTCTTCCAGGAGCGTTTCCTGGATCAGCGCGTGCGCGAACTGGTACCTGCCGACCGTTGTCGGGAGCTCCTCGATGACGCGCGCCGCCAGCGCCTCCTCCAGCACGTCCGCGAGACGTTCCCTGGAGGCGTCCTCGATCAGCATGTCCAGCGCATCCAGCCCGAACTCCCGCCCGATAACCGCCCCCACGCTGAGTGTCTCGTTGCAGCGTTCCGAGAGCCGGTCCAGGCGCCGGCCGATCACGTCCCGGATCCCCTCGGGAATGGGAACGCTCCAGGTGTCCCTGCCAGCCGTGGATTCGGAGGTGAGCAACCCTTCCTGGACCAACAGCCGGACCACCTCGGTCACGAAAAGCGGGTTGCCCTCGGTCTGGGTGAACACTGCGTCCACAAGAGCTGCGGGCGGCGCCAGGCCGGCCGCGACCTCGATAAAGCGCTCCACATCGGCCCGTTGCAACCCGCGCAGCACGACGCGCTCAAACAACCGCTCTCGGGTGAGTTCGCCCAGGGTGACCGCAAGTGGGTGCCGCCGGTTCACCTCCATGTCGCGGTAGGTGCCGATCAACAGGATTCTGGATCCCTGGAGTTCCCGCGTGATGAACTCCAGGAAAGCGAGTGACGGCCGGTCAGCCCAGTGCAGATCCTCCAGGACGATCACCAGGGGCCGGGCATGTGAGGCGGTCTTCAGGAATGAAGTGATGGAGTCGAAAAGCCGGAAGCGTTCCTGTTCCGGGGTTTCCAGCTCTGGCGGGGTTTGGAGACCGGCCAGCGCTGTAGACACGTCCGACACGATCTCGGCAATATCCGCCGCACCCGCGCCCATCTCGATACGAAGTCGTTCGGGGTCTGCCTCCCTGACATAACTCCTTATCGCCTGCACCCATGGCCAGTATGGCGGCGCGCCTCCGCCGTCATAGCATCGACCCCACAGCACCTGTGCGCCGCGCAGACTGGCATACGTCGCAAGTTCCTCGGAAGTCCGGGTCTTGCCGATTCCCGGTTCACCGACCAGCGCGACAAGACGACCGCTGCCGCCAAGCACCTCCTCCAGGGCGGCCTTCAACTGTCCCATCTCTGCCTGACGGCCGACGAACACGCCACCGGCGAGCGAGTCGAGGGACGTGGCCTCACGTTCGACGGTTTCGCCCCTCATGGTCAGGTCGATGGCGTCAAGAGCGTTGAACGCGTCCTGCGCCGACTCCGGCCTCTCCGAGGGGTCTTTGGACAGCAGGCGCATGATGAGCGCTTCCAGGGGCCGAGGACATTTGCCGTTGTGCCAGGTGGGCGCTACAGGCGGCGTGTTGATGTGCTGGCCGATGATGGCGATCTCGTCGTCGCCAAGGAACGGCGGTCGTCCGGTCACCATCTCGTAGAGCATCGCCCCGAGCGAGTACAGGTCTGCCTTCGGGGTGATCTCACCGCCGGTGGCCTGCTCAGGGGGCATGTAGGAGACGGTGCCGACCATCATCCCCTCGCGAGTAAGCCGTGAACGGTCGGTCATTACCGCGAGGCCGAAGTCGCCGATCTTCGCGATTCCGTCCGTCGTAAGCCAAACATTGCCGGGTTTGATGTCGCGATGGATCACGCCCTGTGAGTGCGCGAACTGAAGCCCTTCGCAAATAGCCTTGCCCATCTCGATGGTCTGCTCTAGGGAAAGACGATTGTCCTCAGCGTCTTCCAGTAGCCCCTCAACGTCGCCGCCACCCATGAGTTCGGTGACCATGAACGGCGCGTTGTCCTCTGTCCCGAGGTCGAACACGGTAACGATGTTCGGGTGCGTGCCCAGGCGGCCCATGGCCTGTGCTTCGCGTGTGATCCGGGAGCGGGAGGCATCGTCGAGTCCGTCGGTCTTTATGAGGGCGAAGGCGACATCGCGGTCGAGCAGTGTGTCGTGGGCCTGGTAGACGCGCTTCTTCCCGCCCTCACCGAGGAACCTGCTCACCTGGTAACGGCCGTCGGCGAAGGAGGTGGGTGTAGCAGAACCGGGAACACCCTCCGCGGCCGCGGCCGTCTTCTCGCTTGACTCGACGCGAACCTGGCGGGCAGCGCGGTCATGAGCCGCCGGCTCTGAAATTCCGAGGCCCTTATCCGCGGCGGCCAGGAACGCAGCGGCTTCGGCGTTGTCCGGGTCGAACTCGAGCGCGACCGCAGCGCGCTCCCTGGCGCCCTGCCAGTCCGCGGCCTCCAGTGCCTCGTCGGCCTGATCGAGCAGCCGGTCTATCCGTCTCTGCACCCGCTCGCTCGCCATGATGGGCGGAATCATACAGGCATCTCACGATGGAATCAGGACCGAGGCCGGAAACGCCCGGCTTCCACTTTTACTCTCTGAGGGAGCCGGCGCAAAACGGGGAGCAGGCGGAGAAAATCGCGCCGTTTACGTGTGGTCGCGAAGGGTATGGACGGATACCGAGCCGCCCCACAGGTGTTGTGAACAGAGAGCCACGCGGTACGGCCCCCCGACGGCGCTCGCGATGACGCCGGCGAGTGAGGGCGGTTCGCCGGGTTACTTGAAGGCCGGGATTACCTTCTCGCACAGCAGGCGTATGGACCGCTCGATCTCGTCCTCGGTGATCTGCTCGCCGGCGTTGAACTCGGCGACGATCGACGTCAATTTCAAACGCTCCCGCAACTCGTGGACGCGGTCGATCACCATCTCCGGCGTGCCGACGATCACTTTCTCCCGCCGCACCTGGTCCCAGGAAAGGTGAGCAAGTTCGGCGCTCCTTGCGGAGCGTTCAGAATCGTGGGCGACATCGGTCCGTCCCGATGTCGCCGCGATCTGGCCCCCGAGGCGGCGGAACTGTTTCATGAAGCTCTCTTCTGGAGCGGTCTCGGCTTCGTCCCGGGACTCCGAGATGTAGACCGGCACGCGAAGCGAGACATCGGGCGGCCCGTCGTGCCCGGCTTCCTCACGGGCCGCCTGGTAGGCGCCCACATACTGTTCGACAAGGGACGTGTCGTGCTGCCTGACGCCGATGAAGAGCGGGATGTTTTTCTTCCCGACGACCGGGAAGGAGGCGGCCGAGTTGGCCGCCATCCGCAGCGGCGGGTGCGGCGCCTGGACCGGCTTCGGCACGAGGCAAACGTTTTCGTACGAGTGAAACTTGCCCTTGTAGGAAAAGCGCTCGTTCGTCCACGCGCTGACGATTATTTCGATGTCCTCGAACGTGCGCTCGGTGCTCGTCGAGTAGTCAAGGCCGTAGCCGTCGTACGCGCCCGGGGAGCCGCTTCTGCCGATGCCAAACTCGAGCCTGCCACCGCTTATCTGGTCCAGCGTGGCCGTCTCTTCGGCCATGCGCATCGGGTCGGTCAGCGGCAACACCTGGACGGCGGTCCCGATTTTGACCCGCTGTGTACGCGCTGCGATGGCCGAACCGACAGCCATCAACGAGGTGAGCACGGCACGCTCCGGGTTGAAGTGGGACTCGGCCATCCAGATGGCGTCGAGGCCCGCCTGCTCCGCCAGATCGACCTGACGCCAGCCTTCCGCAAAGTCTTCCGCCTGCGACCGCCCCGGGCGGGCGTGGAACTCCATGAACGTGCCGAAATCCACGGGCAGCCTCCTCAAAACGGGCCTGGTGGCGCTGGCGCTAGTGGCAATGGCGCCCCGGACGGTAACTTAGCAGGGGTGAAACGTCGAGCGCGCCAGCACGGCACGGTCCGGCGTACACCGAGGGTGGCGCAGGGTGGCGCGCCGTTCCCCGGGGTTCTCGAAAGGTGGGAATGACGAGGCCGCCTGTGGGATTCCAGGAACAGATCAGCGTGTGATCGCCCGCCGCCGGTCGGCCTCCACATCTTCGAACCACGACTCCAACGCTGCGAGCATGCGGCGAACTCGCTCAGGGTCGGACGCCGCCAGGTCCGTCTGCTCCAGCGGGTCGGCGGCGATGTTGTACAACTCGGGCGGCTGCGGGTCCGGGACCCGGCGTTCCGGCTCCGGCCAGTCGGCGATCCGAGTCACCTCGGAGGGCCGGTACTTGTAGTCGATATCGCGCTGGACGTACATCTCCATGAGGCGCTGATCGGCGGGGGTGGCGGCGACGATGCCCTCGATGACGGGCCGGACCAGCTTCCAGTCGCCATCGCGCATGGCGGCGTTGGTGGTGGCAATGGGGCTGTAGTTGTTCCACTGCCAGAAGCGGACCGGCGTCGACGGCTCGCCCTCCCCGCGCAGGAGCGGCAGGATGTCGTGACCGTCGAGCGCCGGGCCTTCAGGCCGGGATACGCCGGCGACCGCGAGCAGCGTCGGCAGCCAGTCGATGAAATGCGCCAGCGCGTCGACCGCCCGGCCGCCGTCCAGCCCATCCGGCCAGCGCACCACCATCGGCACCCGTATGCCGCCCTCGTACACCGATCCCTTGGCGCCGTTGAAGCCGCAGTTGAAACGCGTCGTGTCGATGCTCACGCCTTCCGGCACCTGGTCGGGGCGCAGCATGAAGGCCGGGCCGTTGTCGCTGGTGAACAAGACGATGGTGTTGCCGGCGACGCCGGAGTCGTCGAGCGTCTGCAGGATTCGCCCGACGCCGCGGTCCATGACTTCGATCATCGCGTAGGTGAGGGCGACGCCCTTCGACAGCCCCATCGCCAGGTACGGTGCGACGACGGCGTCGGGCGCCTGGAGCGGCGAGTGCGGGGCGTTGAAGGCGACGTTCAGGAAGAACGGGCCGGCGGAGTGGCGGCGGATGAAGCCGACCGCCTCTTCCGTCAGCACGTCGGTCAGGTATCGGCCGTCCGACTCCTCGAACGAACCGTTCCGGTCGAGCCGCCACCGGTAGTAGTCGGCCCAGCCGCCCCGGAACCCGGCGAATTCGTCGAAGCCGCGTGCGTTGGGATGAAACCGCGGATCAAGCGCGCCCAGGTGCCACTTGCCCACCAGCCCCGTGGCGTAACCGGCCGCCTTGAGCGCGTCGGCCAGGGTGACCTCATCAAGTCCAAGCCGATCGTAGCCGAGCGTCTCCTGCGGCGTGATCGCTCCCGTGCGGTGAGGGTAGCGGCCGGTCATAAGCGCAGCGCGGGCCGGCGCGCAGATGGGCGACCCGGAGTAGTGCTGGGTGAGGCAGACACTCTCGTCGATCAGCCCGTCCAGCACCGGCGTGCGGACGTGGCCGTCGTTGAACCGGCCGAAGTCGCCGTAGCCCATGTCGTCGGCGATGATGAGGACGATGTTGGGAGCGGGCATGTGCGGCGACTCCTTCCGGTGTTCAGGTGAGACTCAATCTTCAACGAGACGGCGGCATTGTCGCCGACCTGCCAGCGGATGGGGCGGGCCTGTGGGCGGCCATAACATGTGCGGAGCGGCCGCAAGCCGGTTGCGGCCCGCTCACATTGAGATTGCCGACGCGGTATTTCACGTCTTTCAGAATTCGCGGAACGCGGGTATGCCACGCGATCCGCCCGCGATTTGCCCGCGATTTGAAGGTTCCCGAGGAGGGACAGCTTGGTCACAGATCTCCAGAAGGCGCTTGCCGCACTGTCGCGTGACGACGTCATCAAGCTCACCCGGGACGTCATCGACATCCCCAGCCCGATGGGCGGCGAAAAGGAGCTGGCCGATTACCTGGCGGGGCGGTTCCGTGACCTGGGTCTCGATGTCAGGATGCAGGAAGTCGAGCCCGGCCGCCCCAACGTGATCGCGACGCACAAAGGCACGGGCGGTGGAGCGTCCCTCATGTTGTTCGGCCACATGGACACCACCTGGGCCGGGGATGAGGAGGGGATACGCGAGCTCGGCCCGGGCTATCAGCCCTCCTCCTATATGGATGGGGATTGGATCTACGGCGCCGGCGCATACAACATGAAGAGCGGCCTCGCCTCCGCGATCGCCGCGTTTGAGGCGATCGTACGGTCGGGGGCTCGACCGGCCGGAGACCTGATCATGGCCTGCGTCGTCGGCGAGACCTGTCACACCCAGGTGCGCCGCTACCAGGGCGCCCGTTACCGCGGCTGCGGCGTCGGGGCGAACTTCATGGTCGGCAACGGTGTTTCGGCGGACATGGCGGTCTGCCCCGAGCCCACCTCCGGCCGCGTCTCCATAGCGTCCGGCGGTTACGTCTACTTTGAGATCAGGATCTCGGGCAACCCGGGCGCGACCTACGCGCGCGGCGGAAAGGAGATCGAGGTCAAACCCGCCGTTGACGCCATCGAGAAGTCACAGGACGTCCTGGCCGCGATCAGGGACTGGGCGCCCGGCTACAAGAGGGCGCACACCTACCGCGGCCAGGAAGCGACCAACGTCGCAGTCGTCGCGATGGAGGCCGGCCACCCCTGGCGGCCGACCAAGCTCGCCCCGTTCTCGCGCATCTACCTGGAGGTCGACACCGTGCCGGGGCAGCGCGTGATCGACGTCGTCAGGGAGGTTGAGGCGCTGATGGAAGACTGCCGGTCAAGGGACGCGGAACTCGATCTTGAGCTGAATGTCATCCAGACGCCGGACGGTGCAGAGGTAGCGGAAGACGAGTACGTGGTGGGGGCCATCTCGCGCGCTCACACTGCGGTCCACGGGATCGCTCCCGAGGTCACGTTCGACTCATGGGTCGCGGACACAGCGACGTTGATCCGGGCCGGCATACCGGCGATCTGTTACGGCCCGGCCGGACGCTCGGCCTTCGGCGGCTCCGGCTACTATCCGGTCGAGGGCGAGCACGCCAACGCGGACGATCTTTTCAAAGGCTCGCAGGTCTACATCCACCTCGCACTCGAGGCGTGCAACCTGCCCCGGGAACATTTACGGGAACGACCGGGCTAGGGCACGCCTCCTCCCGTCCGGCGACGAATTAGCGCGTTCTACGCGCCTGAGTCAAAACGATGGCCGTTAGATTGAGACATCGCCGTGGAGACCCGGCCCCCTAACACGGCTCCGGTCCGCCAGCGCAAGATCGAGTCGTCCTGTGGGAACTACGGGCGCTCATCAGCGGGCTCGCTAACCAGGCCTGCGTGCCGACCGCTCGCGTCGTTTCGCAGCGGCAATTGGGGCGTGCTCGGTTTAGGCACACCCGATTTGAAATTAACGTTTGGACATCACTCCTCACCGTAATTCGGGTCGAAGCACTGTGTGTGTCTCGGCGCCGGTATAGCCGAGGTCGCACAGCGATCCCGGGTCAAAGGTTGAAAACGGATGTTCAAGCAACTCGGTGGCCGGGACGGGGCGCAGCGGGGTATCACGGGACTCGAGACCGCGATCATCTTGATCGCGTTCGTCGTGGTCGCTTCGGTGTTTGCCTTCACGGTCCTCTCGACCGGTATCTTCTCCTCGGAGAGAAGCAAAGAAACCGTCTTCGCAGGACTCGATGAGGTCCGCAGCTCACTTGAGCCGCGCGGCAGCGTCATCGCATACAAGGGCCGGTACAGCACGACGTCGGCTTCGGACACGATCTACAAAGTCACTTTCGTCGTCTCCAACGCGGTACAGGGGGAGCCGGTCAACCTGACCCCGCCTTACACGGCGGACGGCGCGTCGATCGACCCGGACCCGGTCTCCGGCGCGCAGTACAGGATGATCGTCTCCTACTCGGACAACAATCAGTTCCTGAACGACGTTCCGTGGTCAGTCACATTTCCTGGGTTCAATAACGGAGACAACCTCCTGGACGCCGGCGAGAAGGCGGAAATCAGCGTCTGGCTGTTTGACCGTAACAACGCTGTGGCGAACGCCACGGACAACAACGGTATCGTACTGATGGACGGCGGCGGCGCCGGCGGCGATGGCGGTTTTGCCACCACGACGAACGCCCTGGGCGTCAACGACAAGTGGACCATCGAGGTCAAGCCCGCAAGAGGCGCCACGCTCAACATTGAGCGCACCCTCCCGGGCAGGCTCGACAACATCATGGACCTCCGTTAGTCGATACCCCGACATAGGAAGAGCCGCATGAGGAAGGGGCGGCCCCGGCGGGGCCGCCCCTTCCTGTGTCCAGTCGTTATCCAGCAAGGCCAAATGAAAAGCCCCCGGGTGTATCGCCGGGGGCTTTTCATGTGCGAGGCGCCAGAACGAACCGGAGCGGAAAGCCGGGGGCTTCCGCTGGCGCCTCATCGGGCGGCCCGGAGGAGTGGGGCCGTGTGTTCGATACCGGTCAGGCGGCCTTCTGTGAAGGGTCGTTTGGCGATTCCTCAGGTCCGGGCTTCACCATCACCAGCGTCGGTTCGTTTGCTCCATCGATCCGGCCGTAACGCGGGGCGTAGAGCGTCCAGGAACAGCCAAGGCACTGCAGGTACCGGCCATCGGAGTCTGATCGCGCCTCCACCGTGCCGGTTGAGCAGTGTGGGCATGCTTTGAACCACAACATTTCTCGGTCCTCCCGGGCTTTCCCCTGTCGTTCAGGGTGTTCCAGGGCCGTCCCCGTCGTGCAAGCGGGGCCGTCCTACGCTTCATATGATGGCGAACGAATGTGAAAGGTTCATGAATGAATCCGCATCCCTGTGAGATGAATGTGAGGATGCGCGCGCGACTAACGCGAGTACGCGAAATCAGCTTCAACCCGTGTTTTGGCGGCCGGAAGACCCATTCGTACGACGGGCGTGGCTTCGACCGATTCGCGACCGCCCTCAGCCGGTAACTGCGCCCTTCGCCGCGGGCTGCACCAGCTTGATGTACTTGCCGAGCGTGCCGCGGGTGTACGGCGGCGGCGGCGCGGTCCAGCCGGCGAGACGGCCGGCCAGTTCTTCGTCGGAGATCCTCACGTTCAGCTCGAACCGCTCCAGGTCCAGCTCGATCAGGTCGCCGTCGCGCAGCGCCGCAATCGGTCCGCCCACCGCCGCCTCCGGGCCGACGTGGCCGATCATCGGGCCGTGTGTGGCGCCTGAGAACCGTCCGTCCGTCATCAAGAACACGTCCTCGCCGAGCCCCTGGCCGACGATAGCGCTGGTCACGTCCAGCATCTCCCGCATCCCGGGCCCGCCCTTCGGCCCCTCGTACCGGATCACCACAAAATCACCCTTCTTTATCGCCCGCTGCTGTAGAGCCTCCATCACGAGCTCCTCGCGGTCGAAAACGCGCGCCGGTCCGCTCCAGCGCGCGCCGTAGCTGTGCCCGGCCACCTTCAGGACCGCTCCGTCCGGCGCCAGGTTGCCGTGCAGGATCACCAGCCCGCCGGTACTCGCGAACGGGTCCTCGGCGGTCCTCAGGACATCCATCTGCGACCCGTCATCGGGTACGTCCGCCAGGTTCTCGGCGATCGTCTTCCCGGTCACCGTCAGCGCGTCTCCGTGAAGCAGCCCGGCGTCAAGCAGGCGCTTCATCGCGAGAGGTATGCCGCCGGCGCGATCCAGGTCAAACATCAGGTAGTTGCCGCCCGGCTTCATATCGGCGATAAGCGGCGTCCGCATGCTGATGGCGTGGATGTCCTCCAGCGTTAGCTCGATGCCCATCTCGTAGGCGATCGCCGGGAGGTGGAGCGCGCTGTTGGTCGACCCGCCCAGCGCGACCACAAGGGTCACGGCGTTCTCGAAAGCGTCGCGCGTCAGGATATCGGCCGGCCGGATGTCCTCCCGGAGCAGGTTCATGACCGCCTCACCGGCGCGTCGTGACGAGTCACGCTTGCGGCTCGACACCGCCGGTTCCGACGCCGAGCCGGGAAGTGAGAGGCCGATCGCCTCTCCGATGCTGGACATCGTGTTCGCCGTGAACATGCCGCCACATGCGCCCGGGCCGGGACAGGCGGCGATCTCCATGGCGCGCAGCCCGGCGTCGTCCAGCTCGCCAATCTGGTGCCGGCCCACGCCCTCCGCCACGTCCTGGATCTGGAACGGCTTCCCTTCCCAGTAACCGGGCATGATCGAACCGCCGTACACGAACACAGCCGGAATGTTGAGGCGCGCGATCGCCATCATCGATCCCGGCAACGACTTGTCACACCCGGCTATCGGCACCACGCCATCGAACCGTTCGGCAAAACAGACGGTCTCTATCGAGTCGGCGATGATCTCCCGGCTCACGAGAGAGCCCTTCATGCCTTCGGTGCCCATCGAGATCGCGTCGGACACCGTGATCGTGCCGAACATGAAGGGCGTGCCCGCCGCCTGGGAGACCCCGCGCTTCACCTCGTCCACAAGCGGAGCGATGCCGAAGTTGCACACCGTAACCTCGTTGTGCATCGACGCGACGCCGACGAAGGGCCGGGCAATGTCGCCGTCGGACAGTCCCATCGCCCGCATCATCGCCCGGTGCGGCGCCCTTATAGCCCCCTCGGTCGTCTCCCACGATCGCCACTTGCCGGGGGCGCGTTTCGCTTCTCTCTTAGTGCGGGTCTTCTTCTTGCCGGGAGTGATCGTCGTCATGGTGCTGATTCCCCCGTTCGCCAGGGAAGCGATGCGCTCCGTGCCCGGAAGTCTAGCCCGGAATGCGTTTGCAAAGCGTCCGCCCCGGCAGGCTGGCCCGGCAGAGCGCCTGGTTCGGCGAGGGCGCGAGGGCGGAGCAAGCCCCGCCCCTACCGCGTGGTTGCGGGGCCGGTCCTTCGATCCTTTCCCGGAAGGAAGGGCGCGAGGGCAGGGGAAAAGCCCGTTCCCTGAGGCTCTCGAAGGGCGGGCGCCGCCCTATATGTCCCTATGCATCGAGGAAGGTGTTTTCGATCAACTCGCTTGCCGCCGGGTGGATGTAGATCGCTTCCTTCATCTCGTCCACGGTCAGGCCGAGACGCATCGGCGTGGCGAACTCCTGGATGAGAATGGACGCCGATGGGCCAACGATGTGGGCGCCGAGGATCTTGCGGTCCTCGCCGATGAGGAGCTTGGCGAAGCTCTCGTCGTCACCGAGCGCCCAGCCCCATGCGGTGGAGCCGTAACTGCGGGTGACGGCCGTGTAGGGAATGTCCTGATCCTTCAGCTGGTCTTCGGTCTGCCCGACCGAGCCGATCTGGGGCGACGAGAAGACGGCGTGCGGGATGCCGTGGTAGTCGGCGGACATCCGCTCGTTTTTATCGGCCCACAGGTTGTGCCGGACGATCCGGGCCTCCATGTTGGCGACGTGCTTGAGGGGGGGCGTGTCGGCGATATCGCCCAGCGCCCAGATGTTCTCGACATTCGTCTCCATGTACTCGTTGACCGTGATGCGCTGGATCGTGTCGCAGTTGATCCCGGTCTGGTCCATGCCCAGGATGTCGGTGTTGGGGCGCCGCCCGGTGGCGACGAGTAGCTTCTCGCCTGAGACGGTGCGCTCTTTGCCGTCGACCTCCAGGGTGACCGTCACGCCGTTTTCGTCTCCGCTGACCGACTTCACGGCTGCGCCCAGCACAAGGCTCGTGTTCGCCTTTGCCCTGAACGCCTCGGTGAATCGAGCGCGCACGTCAGGGTCCTCGATCATGAGCATCTCGGGGGCCATGTCGACGATGGTCAGTTCGGTGCCCACTGCACTGAAGTAGTGGCCGAGTTCCGCGCCGATGTATCCGCCGCCAATCACGACCAGGCTTTTCGGCTGTTCGTCCAGGTACAGGGCCTCGTTAGAGGTGAGGTACGGGACGTCCTTGAGGCCGGGGATCGGCGGAATGAAGGGCCGGCTGCCGGCGGCGATGACGATCTTGTCGCCTGTTATCTGCTCCCCGTTGACCTCTACGACGCGGTCGCTGACGAACCGTGCGGAGCCGTCGTACGGGGTCAGGCCGTCGTAATCGTGATACCAGTCAGAGATGCCGTCCCACATCGGGGACAGCTTGTCCTTCACCCGTCCGACGATCCGGCTCCAGTCGACGCGGTCGATGTGCGCGTGGATGCCGTAGTAGCCGCCGTGGTTCACGGCGTCGGCGGCCTCCGCCGCGGCGATAAGCATCTTGGACGGGATGCAGCCCACGTTGACGCAGGTGCCGCCCCAGTGGTTGGGCTCCACGACCGCCACGGTCTCCCCGCGGTTGATCGCCGCTTCCGGAAGTATGCCGGCGGACCCGGAACCGATGATCAACAGGTCATAGTTCTTCAAGGGGAACCCCTTTTTCGATGATGGTGTCGTGCCTCACCCCGAAAGCCGGGGCCGTGCGGACCGGACGCCATGAAGGGCGCACCGTCGTCGCTCTACTGTGTAAATCGGATGCCGGTCCAGCATTTCAGGCGCGGCCGTATTCCAGATCTCAGATGCCGACGCGGTCCAGCGCCCGTGCGGCATTGCCGCGGCCAGCGTCGAGCCTCGCTGGTCCGGCCTTGTACGGGAGCAGATCGCGCCCTACCCTACCGGCCACCCGCAAACGGCGCACCAATGGAGGCACTATTGGCTGACGACAAGCCCCCGGATGACAAAAAGCCAGATCGCAAAAAAAAGGTCCTGGTGACCGGCGCGAGCGGCCTGATCGGCGGACTCGTGATCGAGCACCTCGGTGACAGGTACGAGTTGACCGGGCTCGCACGACGGCCGGTGGACGCAATCCCGAGCCTGCAGGCGGACATAACGGACGCCGAGGGCATCAAGCCGGCGTTCGAGGGCGTGCACACGGTACTCCACCTGGCAGCCGCGACGGCTGGGTTGACGGAGCTGTGGGAGCCGACGATGGCGATCACGGTACAGGGCACGCTGAACGTGTACGAGGCGGCGCGGGAGGCCGGGGTGAAGCGCGTGGTGTTCATGAGCTCCGGCAATACGCAGCTGGGGTACATGTTCGACCAGGGCCAGCCCTACTGGAAGCTGGCGAACATGCGGGAGGACGACCCGGACTTCCCGACCGAGTGGCGGATGATCACGCTCGAAGACGGGCCTTACCCGAACAACCCGTACGCCGTGGGGAAGTTGTTCGGGGAGCACGTCGGAAGGTTGTACGCCGACCTGCACGGCATCTCGTCTCTGGTCATCAAGCTCGGCGGCGTGTTGCAGGAAAACCGCCCTCACGTACGCGGTATCTGGCCCGGCTTCCTCGACCAGATGGACGCCATCGACATGATCGACCGCTGTATCAGCGCGCCGGACGATCTGATGTACGACGTCTTCAATGCGATCTCAAACAACAAGTGGCGATGGCGGGAGATCGAGCACGGGGCCGATGTGCTCGGCTGGGTGCCAAAGGGCAGCGCAGAGGCGGCGGCGGAACGGGACGGCATCATGCCCGGACATGAGCATGGGCCGTCGACGCCGCCGAGCTACAAGGGCTATCACGGTTAGACCGCGGCGTTACGTTGTAGGGGCGGGGCTTGCTCCGCCCTCTCCCGGCGTGGAAACGGGCGATGTAGGTCAGACGACGCGCTCGCGAACCGTTCTTCCCCGGAAGAACCTCCTCACCCCGACCCCCCGTATCGAGTACGGGGGCAGGCTCTCTCCCGCAATGGGGAGAGGGGGCAAATCGGCAGCTTGACAACCAACTGTCATCCTGAGTCCGGAGGCGAAGGATCTCCACATTCGTTCTCCGGTACATGCGCCAATGACGTCAAAGCTCTCCCGCAATGGGGAGAGGGGGCAAAGGTCGACCGACGAATTCGGCAGAACCGATGACACAAGATACGGGGGCGGCTGACTATCCGCCCGCGGGCGGGCCGCCGCACTCCCCTGCGCATTTCACGCAAAACCAGGCGGACAAGTAAATGAAAGTTAACCCCGTAAAACAAACCCTGGCCGCGGGAGGTGTGTCGCCCGGGACGATGGTGTTCGCGCTCGACACGCCGGCGGTGGCGTTGCTGGCGGCGGAGGCCGGGGCCGAGTGGGCCGTGTTCGATATGGAGCACACGGGCTGGGGCTTCGACACGATCCGCAGGTTGGTGGCCGCCGCAGGGACGACAACCCTTACGCCGCTGGTGCGCGTTCCGGCCAACGAACGTCACTTTATTGGACGGGCGCTGGACGTCGGGGCGTCCGGGGTGCTGGTGCCTATGGTCCACACCGAGGCCGATGCGCGGGCCGCCGCGTCGGCGTCGCTTTACCCGCCGGACGGCGATCGCGGGGCCGCTTTCACAATGGCGCACGACGGCTACACGGACGGCGATGTGGCCGCCAAGATGCGGCAGGCGAACGACAACGTGCTGGTCGCGGCGATGATCGAGTCGGCCGAGGCGGTGGAGAACGCCGATGCGATCGCTGCGGTGGACGGGGTCGACGTGTTGTGGGTGGGCCAGTTTGACCTGACGAGCGCGCTGGGGATTCCCGGGCAGACCGATCACCCGGATTACGTCGCCGCGGTGGAGCGTGTGATCGAGGCCTGCCGGAAGCACGGGAAGGCGCCGGGGATCATGGCGCCGGGCCTGGGCTCGGTTGGGCCCCTTGTCGAACAGGGGTTCCGGTTTGTCGCTTACTGGCGGGACGCCTGGATCTTCAAGCAAGGGCTTCGAGATGGCGTGGAGGCGATTCGGGACGCAGCGGATCACCGATCTACGTAGCAGAACGTTCGCGGTCGTTGATAAGACGGCGACGACCAGAACGGAGGTAATTGGGTGCCAGACAAGAAAGTGCTTATCACCGGCTCCAGCGGGCTGATCGGTGGGCTTGTGCTTGCCGGGTTGTCGGAAAAGTACGAGTTCTCCGGGCTGAGCAGGCGGCCAACACCCGGCATTCCGCACACGGCGGCGTCCATTACCGACGCCGAGGCGATCAGGCCGGCGTTTGAGGGCATCGACACGGTGCTCCACCTGGCGGCGGGGACTTCCGGCACGACCGAGAGCTGGGACATCCAGATGTCGCTCACCGCGCAGGGCACACTCAATGTGTTCGAGGCGGCGCGGGAGGCGGGCGTGAAGCGCGTCGTTTTCATGTCGGCCGGGTCCACGATGATGGGCTGGCAGCGCGACGAGTCGATGCCGTACGGGGCGATGTGGCGCGGCGACTACGCCAGCGTTCCAGCCCAGTGGGATTACGTGGATTACACCTGGGCGCCGCGGCCGCTGGAGCCGTACTCGGTGTGCAAGCTGTTCGGCGAGAACCTGTGCCGGCTGTGGGCGGACCTGTACGGGATGTCGATGCTGGTGATGCGCTGCGGGGCGCTGCTCAAGAGCGACCACCCGGAGGCGCGCGGCCACTACCCCGGTTTCCTGTCGCACGCCGACGCCGTGCAGATGGTCGACCGGCTGTTGAGCGCGCCGGACGACATGAAGTTCGGCATTTTCGACGCCATCTCTGAGAACGATTTCCGCTGGCGGTCCACCGACCCGGCAAAGGAGTTGCTCGGGTACCGTCCGACAGGCCGCGCCGAGGACTGGAAGCTGGGCGACGGCAAGGATGTGGAGGGGTAAGCGGGGCGGCTCGGTCGCTGCTGTCCGGGTTGATTGGAGCGATTGCGTATTGACCGCTTTCGGGGGGTCCGCCTCACCCCAGCCCTCTCCCGCGATGGGGAGAGGGGGTAAATGGGCGGCCTGCGATCTTTCGCGAATCCGGCGATCTTTGCGACTGCTGGTTTCTCAGCGGGCGGCTTCCGGTAGGGCGAACTGGGCCGGGGTTGTTTCTCCGGGCCACGGTTTGTCGAGCATCAGGGATGCGCCTATTTCGCCCAGGGCGTCGGCGGCTTTCGCTCCGTGCCCGTTGCCGCCGGTCAGGACGACTACTTTGCCCCCGTGTATCGCCTCTGCGTATGGCCGCAGCGAGTGGGTCTCGCTGGTGACGCAGGCCGCCGTAAGCGAGCCGGACTGATCGAGGCCCGGCATCATGCGTCGGAGCTCTTCGCGATAAGCGTCCGCCATCGCCGGGTCGCCCTCGGAGCGGAGCCAGTTGTTCAGCTCGTCCAGGCTCGCGATCCGTTCCGGGCCTTCCGGCCCGCCGCCTATCTTGAGGTAGGTGCGTCCGTCCGGGTACTTGACCGGCGGGTGCCAGTAGGTTCGCACCCTGCCGTCGCCGGGGTGGCACCCGACGCTCGGCATCCCATCCAGCACTGCCAGGGCTGTCTCGTCCACCGGGACCATCACGATGGTCCGGCCGCGGA
>JACZRO010000198.1 GCA_022574675.1 Chloroflexota bacterium | reverse complement strand
TGGTGTGTCGAAATGGGGCTAACCCGCGCAGTCGGACGCGTATTGCGTCATCTGACGCTGTGTGCCCGCGCCACCACCTGCTTAGGTCTCCACCGCACCCGGGGCTGAAACGGGGCCGGGCCCTGTGAGATTGCACACTTCAACTGAGCGACTCCCCGCTCGCTGTACGCGCCGGCCCCTTCTACCGTTGCGGCACACGAAATGTTCGGGGAGGCACCGTGGGCGTTTTTAATATCGTCAAGTCGTCGTTTCTCAGGATGCGTTCCGATCAAGTCGCTTCCGCCACCTCTGCCGCCCGGGCGAAGGAAGCGTCCCAGGAACTTCGTGCCGAGAATGACGTAAACAGCCAGAATCGACTGATCGCTGCGCTCTTGAAGGTCTCGCAACTGTCTGAGAGCCGGCGCGATCGGGTGGAAGAAGAGGCTTCGGAACGCGATGCCCTGGGCGGTATGGACCCGGATATACAACGCCAGCTAATGGCCGCCGAGCGCCTCCAGGCTTCAGCAAAGGAGAAGGCGGAGGCCATCCGCCAGGCCGAGACGAACCGGGAGCGTTCGCTGATTTCGGCAACGATGGAAGCCGGGCGCTACGCAAAGCAGCGACGCCAGGATGCGGCGAAACGGGACGACCCGAACAATCCAGAACACAGGTCCGAACAGGCGCAGCGGGCGGAAATCGCCAGGGGGATGAAGAGTTATCGCGACGAGCGGGAGGCGGAAGCGGACAAGATCGCCAGGCAACAGAAGGCGGCGATCATCCAGCGCGCGATGGAAGCTCGCGCGACGCGCGAGCCCGTCTGCGAGGCGAGGCCGATTAGCGCGCCGACATGTAGGAGCCGGGGCGGCCGCTGTCGCTAATCCAGAAGTCGCATTCCGCCGACTCAACGCCCGGCCTATTTCGGCGGGCGCGATTGGTACCCCGTACGGGATTCGAACCCGTGATCTCCAGCTTGAAAGGCTGGCGTGCTAGGCCGCTGCACCAACGGGGCGCGAGATGCGGTCAATCTGCCGATGGCCTGAACCAGCATATCAAGGGTGTCGGCTGATTCCGAGACCGTTTACGGATAAACGGCCACCTGGACCAGGCATCAGGAATCCGTTACCCGAAGCATCGCGCGCGCTCTGGATACCGCCCCACCGCATTCACGGGTCGTTCAGCGCCGCCGCGGCCGTTCGCCAGCCCGTCTTTGCATTGCAGCCCTAACGGTCATACTCGTCAGAGGGATCGCCCGCCACGAACGGGACGCCGGTACTTTGGCGCAGCGAACGACTTGTCGAATACCGGCCTCGCTACGCACAAGTCTGCGAGGGCGCATTCGCCGCAGAGGGGTCGTTGCGCCTTGCAAACCCTCCGGCCGTGCGTGATAAGCAGGACGTGATAGCGGAACACGTCATCCGGGCCGATCTGCGCCTCCATGATGTCGTGCGCATCATCGACGCTGGTTTTCAGCCCGATCAGCCCCAGACGCCGCGCCACACGGTAGATGTGCGTATCGACGGGCATCGCCGGCATCCCGAGGGCGAAGTTCAGGACCACGCCGACCGTCTTCTTCCCGACCCCCGGTAGGGAGAGCAGCCACGCCCTGGCCTCCTCCAGCGGCATCAATGCCAGGAACTCGAGTTCCAGTCGTCCGTTTCTTTCCAGGAGGATGCGGAGGATGTCCTGGATTCGCGGCGCCTTCTGGTTAGCCAGCCCGCCGTGCTTGATGGCTTCTGCGACCTCGGCCGTGCTGGCCTCGATCACGTCGAGCCAGGTCGGGAAACGCTTTCGCAGCGACTCGAACGCGACCTCGGCGTTAGTGTCCGAGGTGTGCTGCGTGAGCACGGTGAAGATCAACTCGTCCAGGGCATTGAATCGCGGCTCCCAGACGATAGGTCCGTAAAGCGGTTCCAGTCGTCGGATCGCTTCCCGCGCAAGCGCAAGGCGACGGGCGGAACCCCGGAGCGCGGCGAGCCCGTTTGCAGTGAGTTGCTGGGTTGTCATGGGCGGCCGGTATTCTAGCAACGCCCATGGGGCGGGCCGGCGAGGCCCCGGAGTAGAAAATGGGCCGCGCCCGTCGCGCGCTCCGGTCCGTGCCGCTCTTCCCGCTACGATTCTTGACGATGGAAAACACCGCCATAGATAGCGTGCTCCTTTACAACGGGAACGTCCTCACCCTCGACGACCGTGACACGGTCGCATCGGGCGTTTTGATCGAGGCCGGCCGCATCTCGCGGGTCATCGTTGAGCCCCTTGATTCTCCGGGGGCCCGGGCGTTCGCCGCCGGGTCGCGAAGCGTCAACCTGGACGGCGCCACGCTGCTCCCGGGCTTCATCGATCCCCACTGTCATCCGATCGCCCTGGGCGCGGCGCTGCATGCTGTTGACTGCTCGCCCGCCGCCGTGACCAGCGTCACGCAGATCGTTGCGCGGATAGCGCAGGCCGCCGCCGATTCGACCGCTGATTGGATCAGGGCACGCGGGTATGACGAGCTGCTACTCGCCGAAAAACGCCACCCGACGGCGGCAGATCTCGACCGGGCCGCGCCGGGCAGGCCCGTGCGGCTTACGCACGGCAGCGGTCACGGCGACGTACTGAGCACCGCCGCGCTAAACGTCGTCGGTCTTCGCAGAGACACAACACCGCCGCCCGGCGGAGCGATCGAGCGCGACCCGGACACCGGGGAGCCGACCGGCGTGTTGTTCGAGATGGGAGCCTGGCTGCGTGAACGGATGCCACGGCCCGGCCCCGGGACGCTGAGCGACTACGCAGAGACCGCCTCCTCTGCGCTCGTGGCGGCGGGTGTGACCGCGGTGACGGACGCCGGACGGGATAACACCGCAGCCAGGCCGGCCCTGTACGCCGCACTGGCGGCGGATGGCCGTTTCCTGCCGCGACCGACCGTGATGCTGTCGCCGGGAAGCGTCGATCCCCGCCCCGGAGAAGGGCCCGACTTGCCGGGAGTAAGGGTGGGGGCGGTAAAGACGGCGATCACGTTCTCCGGTGGCGAAATGCACCCGGATTTCGACGCGCTGATGGATTCGATGCGATCTGCGCACCGGGCCGGTCGCCAGATCGCCATCCACGCCGTCGAACTCGAGGCGGTGACGATGGCCTGTGAAGCGTTTACCACCCTTGCTCCACGCTCCGAGATCACACGAATGCGGCACCGCATCGAACACGCATCGGAGTGCCCTCCGGGCATCGCACGTTTGATCGCCGCCGCGGGCCTGTCCGTGGTGACACAGCCGGGGTTTATCCATGAGCGAGGCCAGCGCTACATCAGCGCGTGGCGAGCCGGCGGACCCGAGCCGGGAGACCTTTACGCGATACAGCGCTTGCTTGGCGCCGGATTACGGGTCGCCGGATCGTCGGACGCGCCTTTCGGGCCCGTCGCGCCGCTTACCGGCGTCCAGGCGGCCGTAACTCGAATGTCATCATCGGGAGAACCGGTGGGCTCTGAGCAGTCCGTCTCGGTCAGGGAGGCGCTCCGCCTCTACGGGCCGAACGCCGCGTGGATGGATTTCCTGGAGGCCGAAGTTGGCTCGATAGAGCCCGGCAAGCGCGCTGATATCGCAGTGCTCGATGCCGACCCTACCGCGGTGCGGCCGAAAGAGATCGCCTCGATCCGTGTCCTGGCGACGCTTATCGGCGGCGAACTCGTTCACGGCTCCCTGTCGGGCTTCCCGAAGTTCCAGTAAATCGGGCTCCTAGGAGCGCCGGATTTCAGTCAGGTCGGCCAGCGTGTAGAGCGCAGCGCGCTCCTCCGTTTCGGGCAGCCCGTTCAGCGATTCACGTGCGTCGTCGATGAAGTTCTGGGCCACGGAGCGACTCTCTTCGATAAACCC
>JACZRO010000048.1 GCA_022574675.1 Chloroflexota bacterium | reverse complement strand
GGGGAGCTTCCGAAAACCGCCACGGGGAAAATTCAGAAGTACATTCTTCGAGAGAAAGAGTGGGCCGGACATGACAGGCGCATCAACTGAGACGCAGGACCTGGTCCTGGACGAGGTGCAGGATGGGGTAGCCGTCCTGACCTTGAACAACCCGCGTCGCCGGAACGCCGTGTCGTCCGAACTCCTCGCCCGGCTCAAAGAGAAACTCGACGCCATCTCCGGCGACGAATCGATCCGGGTCGTCATCATCCGGGCGGAAGGCCCGGTATACAGTTCGGGCCACGATTTGAAAGAGCTTTTGGAGGGCGACGAAGAGGGCAACGCGCACGTGTTCGCCCAGGCGACCCTCGTCATGGAGGCGATCCGGCTGCTCCCCCAGCCGGTGATCGCCGAGGTCGGCGGTCTGGCGACTGCGGCCGGTTGCCAGCTTGTCGCTTCGTGTGACCTGGCGGTCGCATCGGAGGAAGCCCGGTTTGCGACCCCGGGCGTTCGCAACGGCCTGTTCTGCACGACTCCCGGGGTGGCGCTTGCGCGTGCCGTGCCGCAAAAGAAGGCCATGGAGATGCTGCTTACCGGCATCCCGATTTCGGCCCGGGAGGCGCTCCAGTTCGGACTGGTCAGCCGCGTCGTGCCGGCAGAGGAGCTCCACGAACGCACGATGGAGCTGGCGCAGCACGTTTCCGCAGCGAGTCCCTACACGCTGGCGATCGGAAAACGAGCCTTCTACGCGCAGATCGGGCTCGATTATGGCCCGGCCTATGAAGTCGCTGAACGGCTGATGACAGAGAACATGCAGGCCCACGACGCCCGCGAGGGGATTGATGCGTTTCTCACGAAGCGCGAACCGAAGTGGAAGGGCCGCTGAACCCGCCGAACCTCCGGTCCCCGGTGTCGCTTGAGGGACGGGGGGCCGGCCTTAAACCGTGTGGCTACCCTGGTTTATGGATTCACGCAGGCGCGCGTATTCGTTAGCCAGCATCCCGAGGATCACCGAATTGTGACGCGCCCCGTCATGTGGGCGGCTTTGCCGCAACGTGCCCTCGTGAATAAATCCCAGGTGCTCGAACATCTCACGGGCCGCGTTGTTGTATTCAGGCACGTCGACCCATGCGCGGAACAGTCCCAGATTCCGGAAGATGTGGTCCAGGCACGAGATAACCGTCGCCGTGCCGTATCCCCGGTGCCAGAGCTCCTTGCGTCCGATCAGGATGGATAACTGGGCGTCGCCGAGAGCTTCATCGATCGCCAGTTGCGCCTCACCGATATGCTCCCCGGACGCGGTGCGGACAGACATGATGGAGCGGTGTGGTTCGTGGTGTGGGTCGTGGAACACCTCGTCCCACTCCTCTGGAGTAGCGTCGATCATCTTCAGTGGCTCATAGCCAAGATGAGCGGGCTCGCCGTAGGTATACCGGCCAAACCACATGTCGGAGACCGCTGGATCCTCTAGCCATTCGGCGATTCGTGCTACGTCCTCACGGGTGACCTCGGAAAGGACAATCTCGGATCGCATGGGCGCCTCCTTATGACCAGGGGGTGCGGTGAGGCGCACAAGTATAAGGTAACCACTCAAGCACAGGCCCGAGTCAGAACCGGCGGTCCCGGACGCCGCACGACGATATGCGTATTTGACATCGAGCGGAGCCACGACTACGTTGTTGACGTCGGGCGAAACCGGCCTGCGAGGCCGGCCCGAAACCAAGTACCCGGAGGAACTGAATGGCTGAAGGCAAAATACAGGCGGAAATTACTTACTGCGTTCCTTGAGGCCACCACAACGTGGCTACCTGGATGGCAGCCGAATTTTTCCAGGCCGTTGGCCCGGACGTGGCCGTTACCGTCACACCCGGCGGCGGCGGCGTCTTCACCATCGCGTTTGACGGGGAGATCGTCTTCGACAAATCGAAGAACGATGGGAAGTTCCCTGATCTCAACGGCAACGTGAAAGCGCTCAAGAAGCTACTGCAAGAGCGAGTCGCGTCAGTTGCGGTAGGGGTCGCGGACTAGCCGCCGCAGCACACCGCAATGTGAAGGTCCCGGGTTATCCGGGACCTTCTCGCGTGGCGGGGGCGCCGCCCGCCTCCAAAGACCGATTATCCGCTGACCCGGGGTAGTTTTTTGTTAAAGTGTGGGTCCGGATTTATGCCGCCGATCACACGACAAACTAAACGACAGGAGACCCGACTCCATTGACGAAGGCAGCCGTACTTTACGAAGCGAACACCCCGCTCCAGGTGAAGGAACTGTCACAGGATCCGCCGAAGGCCGGTGAGGTCCTGGTGCGCATGGATGCCGCCGGCGTGTGTGCGAGCGATATCCATGTCATGCACGGCACCGCGATACTGCCCTTCCCCGTGGTACTCGGCCATGAAGGCGCCGGGACGGTTGAAGAAGTCGGCGAAGGCGTTACCAGGGTCAAGCCGGGCGACCGCTGCATCATGTCGTTCGTGTCGAACTGCGGCCACTGCCGGTCGTGCCGGAGCGGCAGCCCCCAGCTTTGCGACACAAACGCGCAGACCGGCGCCCTCCAGTACGACGGCACAGCGCGGTTGCACGATGGCGACACAGACGTCTACCAGATGGCGAAGGTCGGGCTGTTCGCTGAGACGATCGTGGCGCCGCAGCAGGCATGCCAATCAATCCCGGACGAGGTGCCGATGGGCGTGGCCGCGCTTATCGGCTGCTCCGTGACGACCGGCGTAGGCGCCGTGATAAACAACCCGGCCACTCGGGCGGGGATGACCGTCGCCGTGTTCGGGTCCGGCGGAGTCGGCCTGAACGTGATCCAGGGCGCCAGGTTGGCCGGGGCATCACGCATCATCGCCGTGGACATCTACGACCATAAGCTCGAGTTCACCTACAAGTTCGGCGCGACAGACGTGATAAACAGCCGGGAGACCGATCCTGTCGAGGCGATCAAGGAGATGACGGGCGGCGGCGTGGATATGGCGTTCGACGCCTTCGGAGCCGCCGTCACGACCGAGAACGCGATCAACTCCCTCCGCAAGAGCGGTACGGCCGTGCTGGTCGGACTCGCCCCCGTCGGGGAGAGCGCTGACATCGACATGGTGGACCTGGTGCGCAACCAGAAGACGATTGTCGGCAGCTATTACGGCTCGGCCAGCCCGCACGAGACCTTTGACATCCTGGTGGACGCCTACCTGAAGGGCAAGATCGACGTCGATAGCCTGATCACGAGACGGTACTCGCTGGATCAGATCAACGAGGGTTTTGACGCATTGCACGCGGGCGAGGACGGCCGCGGCGTCATCGACTTCCACCTGTAACCCGGAACAGCGCGCGCCCAGAACGGCCTCACGCACACACCTGCAGTAGGCGCGCGCGGCCACCGCCGGATGGTCCGATTGTGGCGTATTTCACTTGTGGGCGTATCGGGGCTTTGATATGCTCGGCGCGCAACCTGAATACGAGGAAAATCGGCTTGGGCGAAGACTACTTCCGACAGTACGGCCTGATCGCGATTTTTGTGCTGATCGCGTTGTCGGTGCCGGTCGGCATGCTCATGATGTCGAAAATGGGAACCCTGATTGGGATGCGCCCGACCAGGGCCACGCCGACCGAACCGGAACCCGTCGGCGGCACGATCACGCCGGAGGAAGTCCGCCGACGCTCCCAGATCGTGAAAATGTCCACCTACGAGTCCGGCATGCGCGTTGTCGGTTCACGCTGGACCCGGTTCAACTTCAGGTACTACTACTTCGCGCTTCTGTTCCTGGTGTTTGATGTAGAGACGATCTTCATCTACCCCTGGGCGGTCCGGTACGGGGTTCTATCCAAAGAGTTTGGATGGGTGATCCTGGTCGAGGTCGTGGTCTTCCTCGCCGTGGCCACCCTGGGCTACGTGTACGCCTGGCGCAAGAAGGCCCTGGAGTGGGTGTGAGTTGACCACCAACCCGTACGAGCAGCCGCTCATCCCAACGCCGGAGCATCCCCTCGTGGAGTTGACCTGGGATCTCGACAGGGCGGAGGGCGACGTCGTCTCCCAGATGCGGGATACGCACACCAGCCCGTACCCGGATCCGCTGCTTGAGGCTCCCGACGACCTGGACCGCAACGTCGCCGTCACGTCGATCGACACGCTGCTCAACTGGAGCCGCAAATCATCGATGTTCCCGTTGCAGTTCGGCCTCGCCTGCTGCGCGTTCGAGATGATCGGCGCCGCCATGTCCCGGTTTGACATCTCCCGTTTCGGGATGGAGGCGATGCGCGCCTCACCCAGGCAGGCGGACCTGATGATCGTCGCCGGAACCGTGACCTGGAAAATGGCGCCCGCGCTCCGGCGGTTGTACGACCAGATGCCTGAGCCCAAGTGGGTGATCTCGATGGGCGTCTGCGCTACGAGCGGGGGTCCGTACTACGGCTCGTACTCGGTCGTGCCCGGCGTCAACCACATTGTCCCGGTGGACGTGTACGTCCCGGGTTGCCCGCCGCGACCGGACGCGCTCCTGTACGGGATCATGCAGCTCCACGAGAAGGTGAAGCGCTACAGCCTCGCCCGGGCGGACAGGACGGCCGGGGCCGAAGACGGGGCGGGCGGCCGGTAATGTCCTCCGTCACGGCATTCACGGCGTCCGGTCAGGAACTGGCGGCTGAAATCGAGACCATCGCCCCACGGGCAGTGACCGCCACCGGCGATTTCGACGCGTGGGTCGCGCCCGACCGCCTGATCGACGTGATGACCGGACTGCGGGACGCCGGGTTCGAGATGCTGATCGGCGTGACCGGGGTCGATTACATCGCGTATTTCGAAGTCGTCTACCACCTGTTGTCCTTGAGCCAGAACCGGCGGGCGATTGTGAAGGTTCGATGCGGCGAGGGCCGCATTGACCCTGTGGTGCCCTCGGTAATGGAGGTGTGGCGCGGCGCAGAGCTCCAGGAGCGTGAGGTATACGACCTCATGGGGATTCGCTTTGAAGGCCGTGGTCAGATGAAGCGGATTTTTCTCTGGGAGGGATTTGAGGGCCATCCACACAGGAAGGACTTTCTGTAGGGTCCACCCGTAACGCGCCCCGTCGAAAACGGGCGCACGGCGGGAGCCAACTCGCACCATGCCCCTCGCGACAGAGCCCATAACCATCAACGTCGGGCCGCAACACCCGAGCACGCACGGCGTGTTCAGGATGCGCGTGACCTTCGACGGTGAAGAGGTGATCGACGTCGAGCCGATCTTCGGTTACCTGCATCGCGGATCTGAAAAGCTCGCCGAGTCCCGCACCTACACGCAGATCGTGACGCTGACGGACCGCATGGACTACGTCGCGTCAATGAACAGCAACATGTCCTACATCCTGTCGGTCGAGCAACTGGCGGGGATCGAGCCATCGCCACGCGGCGTGTGGCTCCGGATGATCGCTGCGGAGTTGCAGCGTATCGCCTCACACCTGGTGGCGACCGGGTTCTTCCTGCAGGACCTCGGTGCGCTCGGGACGCCCCTTATCTTCACGATGAGGGAGCGCGAGCTCGTGCTTGAGCTGTTTGAACGCCTCTGCGGGGCCAGGATCACCAGCAGCTACATGCGCCCGGGTGGCGTGTTCATGGACGCGCCGGACGACTTCTGGCCGGCGCTTGACCGGTTCCTGGCCGAGATGCCGCACCGGATCGACGAGTATGAACAACTGATAAGCGGAAACGAGATCGTGATGGTCCGCTGTGATGGCGTGGCGGTCGTCGACAGCCAGACACTGATCAACGCTTCCGTGACAGGACCAATGCTCCGCGCCTCCGGAGTTGACTGGGACCTGCGTCACCGGCAACCGTACGAGTACTACGACCAGATTAAATTCAACCGCCCCCTTGCCACGGCCAGCGACAACTACGCTCGCTACATCGTGCGCGTCCACGAGATGCGTGAAAGCCTGAGCATCGTCAGGCAGTGCATCGAGCAGATAGAGCCCGGACCGGTGCGGCCGAAGGAAGTCCCCGCCCTTATCCGGCCTCCGGCGGGTGACGCTTACGTCGGCACGGAGTGCCCGAAGGGAGAGCTCGGGTTCTACCTGGTGAGCGACGGCGGCGTGGCGCCGTACCGTTGCAAGGTGCGTGCGCCGTCCCTGATCAATCTCACCCTGCTTCGTGACATGTTGATCGGCTACAAACTGGCGGACCTGTTCGTGACGTTTGGCAGCATCGACATCAACATGGGCGAGGTCGACCGCTAATGCCGGATCCGTTCGACAGCGTCCTGTACCGCCATATCTACTGCACCCTTTCGTCGACCGCGGACGCCCAGTGCGAAGGCGTCGGCTTATTTGGCGGAGGCCTGCTCCCGGGCGGGTTCGAGTGGCTCGCGTTTGTCTTGACGGGCGTCATCATCGTCGCAGCGCTCATAAACGGCATCCTTGGCGCGGTTCTGTTGATGATCTGGGGCGAGAGGCGATTGCTCGGACGGCTCCAGGGCAGGACCGGGCCCAACCGGTGGGGACCGTTCGGCCTGCTGACCCCTATCGCCGACGCGGTCAAGACGATGTTCAAAGAAGACGTGGTCCCCACGGTATCTGACCGGCTTGTGTTCACCCTGGCGCCCATCCTGATGCTGTTCCCGGCCTTGTTGGTCTATGCGGTCCTCCCGATCGGGCATGGGACATGGCTCGCGGACATTAATGTCGCCCTCCTTTTCATCGTCGCCATCGGCGGAGCGAACGTCCTGGCGATCGTGGCGGCGGCGTGGGGTTCAGGCAACCGGTACGCGATGTTCAGTGCGATGCGTGCGGTGGCGATGCTGATCAGCTACGAGATCCCGCTCGTGATCTCGCTCGTCGGCGTGATAATGCTGTCCGGCTCCCTCTCACTGGTTGCGATCGTCAACGCCCAGACCATCCCGTTCTTCATCATCCAGCCGCTTGGATTCTTCGTCTTCGTAGTTGCGTCGATGGCCGAGCTGAACAGGACGCCGTTCGACGTCGCAGAAGCGGAGTCGGAGATCGTCGCCGGGTACATGACCGACTACTCGAGCATGAAATTCGGGTTGTTTTTCCTTGCCGAGTTCGCAGCGACCATCGCGACGAGCGGTGTGATCACGGTCTTGTTCCTGGGCGGCTGGCACGGCTTTGACCCCATCCCGTCGCAAATATGGTTCATCGCCAAGATGGTAGGGGTTCTCGCGCTGATCGTCTGGGTCCGTGCGAGCTGGCCGCGTCTGCGCATCGACCAGATCATGGCCTTCGCATGGAAAGCTCTCTTTGAGCTGACGCTGATCAACCTGGTCGTGAGCGGATTGCTGATGCTCGCCTGGCCGTCGCCGTCCACGACCGAACTCTGGTACATGGCCGGCATCAACTGGCTCGTATTCATCGCATCAATCATCTTGTTCGGCAAACTGCTCGGCCCGAAGCATGATCCGGTGAGTGCGGGCAACGTGCAGCGCGATGTGACGCTGTCTGACTCGGACGCTCCGGCTATCCCGTCGGGAGGCGGCGGCTGATGGTTTATGGATTCGGCCTGGTCAGGGGTATGGGTGTCACGCTGAAGACGCTCCTTCGTCCCGCCTTCACGGTTCAATACCCGGACCGGCGGGTCGGGTTGATCGGGGCGGCGCGCGCCTACGGTATCAGCACGCCGGGCCTGATTTTCAAGCGCCCAATCAAGGCGCTACGCGCTTTGCTCGGGCTGGAGAGAATCGCCGTACGCCCCACGCAGTCGCCACGGTTCAGGGGCAACGATTTCACCTGGTACGAGGAACGGTGCACGGGCTGCGCGAACTGTGCCAAGTACTGCCCGCTCGGCATCATCAAGATCGTGACCGTCCCGGGCGGGATCGACGTCCAGGAGGGCGAAAGTTACGCCATCGAGACCTTCGACATCGATACAGGCCGTTGCATGTTCTGCGCCCTGTGTGTTGAAGCGTGTCCATTTGACGCGCTCCACATGGGTACGAACTTTGAGCTCAGCAACTTCCAGCGCGAGGCGCTTGTCATCACCAAGGAAGAGCTGATCTCGCAGCCGAAATATCCGTCTACGTGGTTCCGCCCGCAGATGGAAGAAAGCGCCTACTCGCCCTTCGACGACCTGATGGAAGACATGAAGCGGGCGGGCAGGCACGAGATGCCGAGCGTCGAACTTATGACAGAGCGATGGGTGGAAGAGCGCAAGACGGACGAGGCGGTGGACGACTGATGGGAATAGTCGACGTAATCTTCTGGCTCATCTCCGCCGCAGCTATCGGCGGAGCTCTGCTCGTGGTGACGGTCCGCGACGTGTTCCGGGCAGCGCTCGCCCTCGCCGGCTCGTTCCTCGCCGTTGCCGGCATCTTTTTTTTGCTGCAGGCCGAGTTTGTCGCAGTGGCCCAGATCCTTGTGTACGTCGGCGCCGTCTCGATAGTCGTGGCCTTCGCCATTCTGCTCACGCGTGACATCAGCCAGGGCAACCGGACGCAGGGAAGCCGTGTGATCGTCGTCGGCGCCGCGATCATGGCCGTGTTGTTTGTGGTCGTGGTCGGCGTGGTCGCGTACGACACGGACTGGTCGGACCGGGACAGCGGCCTCACCAATCCCGACGCCATCGCAGCTTTGACGGGCACGTACGAAGCGTTCGAACGGCCTTCGGGTGAGGTCGTTCTCGTCGCCTCGACCGACCCAGACGCGGCGCTCCCCGGTGTTTTCGTGGACTCCACCGGATGGCTTGGCGGCCTGATCGTCAGGGATTACGTCCTTGCGCTGCAGGCGCTCGGGGTACTCCTGCTGGCGTCGATAATCGGCGCCATCGCGCTTGTAAGAGAGCAGGCGCCGGAATGACCCTGGAGAACGTTCTGCTCGTCTCCGCGATCCTGTTTGCGATAGGCCTGTACGGCGCTTTGACCCGGCGTAACGCCATCGTTCTGTTGATGTCGATCGAGTTGATGTTCAACGCCGTCAACATCGCCGCCATCGGCTTCTCCCGGTTCACCCTCCCGGCCGCGCTCTCCGGGAGCCGGATCGAGGTCACGGCTGACACCGTGCAGACGGCGCTGTCCGGACACGTATTCGCCATATTCATCATCGCCGCCGCCGCCGCAGAAGTCGCCCTTGGATTAGCGCTGGTGATCGCGATTTATCGCCAACGCCAGACGACCGACGTAAGCGAGCTCGACACAATGCGCGGCTAACGAGTCACAGACCGCTGGCACATCACCCTTCAACAACAATATCGGCCCTCGTGGCCCGGAATCATGGGAAGAACGGCAAACACGACCAGTGTGGGTTGAGTACAAGAAAACGGCGAATCTGCTGACCGCCGAAATGTGGAAGAACCTCCTGGAGGGCGAGGGCCTGCCGGCCAAGATCCTTCCCGAAGGCGACATCCTGGACTGGGGCGAACGCGTTCCTTTCCGGGTGTTTGTTCCGTTAAACCGTGAACACGTCGCCGACGAAATTCTGAGGAAGCTGTAAAGCGTGCAAATCTCAGAATTCGCCGTCTGGTTGATCGTCCTTCTCCCTCTGGGGTCGTTCGTCGTCAACGGGATCGTCATACGCCCGTTCTTCCCGCGAAACGAGCGGGTGGCGGGCTGGCTGACGATTCTGTCCCTGGCGGTGGCGTTCGGGCTATCGATCTGGGCCTTCACGTCCGTCAACTCGGCGCACGGGCCCATCGAGTTCGGGACGCACGAGTGGATGAGCGTCTCCGGGCTCACGTTGAGCATCGGCATCCTGCTTGACCCGCTTACATCGATCATGCTGGTCGTTGTCAGCGGCGTCAGCTTGATGGTCCAGGTCTACTCGCAGAGCTACATGAAGGGCGACCCGAGTTACATCCGCTTCTACGCCTACATGTCGCTGTTCACGGCGTCGATGCTCGGGCTCGTCATGGCCCGCAACATCATCCAGCTGTTCGTGTTCTGGGAACTGGTCGGGGTGTCGTCGTACCTGCTGATCGGCTTCTGGTTCACGAAGCCGTCCGCGGCGGCGGCGGCCAAGAAGGCGTTCCTCGTGACCCGCCTGGGCGATTTCGGGTTCCTGATCGCCATCCTGGCCCTGTTCTCTCAGGGGAACGAGATGCTCGACATCCCGACCCTTTACGCCCTCGTCGGGACGATCGGCACGACCACCGTGAGCCTGATCGCGCTCGGTATATTCGCCGGGGCCGTCGGCAAGTCGGCGCAGTTCCCGCTGCACACGTGGCTGCCGGACGCGATGGAAGGACCGACGCCGGTCAGCGCCCTGATTCACTCGGCCACGATGGTGACGGCCGGCGTATTCCTGGTGGCGCGGTTTTTCCCCGTGTTCGAGGCAGCCGATTACACGATGGAGTTCGTGGCGTTGATCGGCGCCTTCACCGCCGTGTTCGCCGCGTCGATGGGCCTGGTAGCCCACGACATCAAGCGCGTGCTGGCGTACTCCACCATCAGCCAGCTCGGTTACATGATGCTGATCCTGGGACTCGGCGGGTACGTGGCGGCCATCTTCCACCTGTTCACGCACGCCTTCTTCAAGGCCCTGCTTTTCCTCGGCTCCGGCTCGGTGAGCCACGCTACCGGCACCTTTGACATGCGATACATGGGCGGCCTGCGCAAGGTGATGCCGTGGACCTTCACCCTGATGGTGATCGGCAGCCTGTCGCTGGCCGGGATCTTCCCGCTTGCCGGCTTCTGGTCCAAGGACGAGATCCTGGCCCACGCCACCGAGGTCAACCTGACGATCGGATGGATCGCCTTCTCGGCCGGCGTGGTGGCGGCGTTCATGACGGCGTTCTACATGTTCCGCGTCATATGGATGACGTTTGGCGGGGAGTATCGCGGCGGCGCCGAGGCAGAGGCGGCGGCGATCAGGGCAGAAGGGGGAGAGCCGCCCGAGGTCAACGGCCAACCACATCTCGGCGAGTCGCCCTGGATGATGCTCGCCCCGATGCTCGTGCTGGCCGTGCTCGCGGTGGGCGCCGGCTTCCTGGCCAACCCGCCCGTCGATCTCGGCGTGATCGACAAGCACGAGTTCGGACACTTCATCACCGAGAACGAGGCCGTCTTCATCGATGAGCATGCGGTGGAGGAGGCCGGCGCGGCGCCGACGTTTAACTGGAACGTCGCGCTCCTTTCGTTAACGGTCGCGGGGGCTGGAATTTTCCTCGCATATCTGATGTACGGCAGCAAGAAGGTCTCCGCTGAAGGGATGGCGACCCGGGCGCGACCCGTCTACACGTTGCTGTATCGCAAATACTTCATGGACGAGCTTTACGAGCAGTGGATCGTCCGGCGGATTTTCTACGGCGGAATCGTGCGCGCATCCGACTGGTTCGATCGGAGCTTGATAGACGCCGCCAACGTGAAGCTGGGGGTGTGGACCGGCCGGGTCGGCAGAGGCCTCGGCCAGGTTCAGAACGGGCAGATGCAGGTCGCCGGACTGGCGATCTCGGTCGGCGTCGTCGCTTCTATCGCCGCATTCCTGGTCTGGGGAGGCTAGTCGATGACCCTCCAGATCACCCGTAAATCCTCCTGTCACACCGCCTGGGCTTCCGCGCCCGCGCCTGCATGGCGTGCGCCTGCGCCCGAAGAAATGGAGGCCGCCCTTGTTTGAGGGATGGCTGTCCATCATCGTGTTCCTCCCCGCGGCGGCGGCGCTTGTCATAGCGCTGTTTTTGCGGGACGACGCACGTGTCCGTTGGTTCGCGATCGGCGCCACCGTCCTGAACCTGGTGTTGATCGTCATCACCTACATCGGCTTCGACCGCGCCGCCGGTGGCGTCCAGATGATCGACAGGTACGAGGACTGGATACCGGTCGAGGGGCTTCGCGCCGAATACCTCCTCGGTATCGACGGCTTGAGCGCGCCGATGCTGCTGCTCACCGGGCTGCTGTCCGCGGTGGCCGCGTTCGCTTCATGGCGGATCACCCATCGCGTTCGGGAATATTTCATCTGGCTGCTGGTGCTTCAGACGGCCGTGCTGGGCGTCTTCACTGCGCTCGACTTCCTGCTGTTCTTCATCTTCTGGGAGATCGAGCTGATCCCGATGTTCATGCTCATCTCGATCTGGGGCAGCGGGCGCAGCCAGTACTCGGCGATGAAGTTCGTGATCTTCACCCTGGCCGGCAGCGCCTTCATGCTGGTCGGGATACTGGCGTTGTTCCTTTCGACCGGCGTCGACACCTTCGCGATGGTGTCGATCCCCGCCGAGGGCATCGTCGGAATCCCGGAAAAGGTGGCCGGCTCCGACCTCTTGATACCGGCTGGAGTGATCTGGTTCCTCCTGTTCGCCGCGTTCGCCGTCAAGATGCCGCTATGGCCGTTCCACAGCTGGCTCCCTGACGCCCACACCGACGCGCCGACCGCCGTCAGCATCATGCTTGCCGGGGTGCTTCTGAAGATGGGCGGCTACGGGCTCCTTCGTGTGTCGGTCGGCATGTTCCAGGAGACCAACGGATTCAAGGTGCAGGACGTTGCATGGCTGCTTGCGGTTCTTGCCGTCATCAGCATCATCTACGGCGCCATCGTGACGATTCGTCAGACGGACTTGAAACGGCTCATCGCGTTCAGCAGCGTGAGCCATATGGGGTTCGTCGTGCTCGGCGTGTCGTCGATAGTCGGCGTTGGTGGCAAGGTGACGGACGCGGGGTTGAACGGCGCCGCGTTACAGATGGTCACTCACGGAACCATCACCGGCCTGTTGTTCCTTACCGTCGGGCTCGTGTACGACCGCGCCCATACGCGCTACATTCCTGACCTGGGCGGCCTTGCCGTCCGGCTGCCGCTGATCGCCGTGGCCATGCTCATCGCCGGGCTGGCCTCGCTGGGATTGCCGGGTCTGTCCGGATTCGTCGCCGAAATCAGCGTGTTCCTCGGGACGTATGAGGTGTGGAAGTGGCTGACCGTCATAGGCGCGTTTGGCGTGGTTCTGGCGGCGGGCTACATCCTCTGGATGATGCAACGGACCTTCTTCGGGCCGCACAACGAGCGATTTGATGACCTGGAGGACGCCAACTTCCTGGACATGGTCCCGGTCGTGGCGCTGGTGATCAGTATTGTCGCGATCGGTGTCTACCCGAAGATCGTGACCGAGGTGTTCAAGGTCGGGATTAGCGAGTTGGTGCGCATATGAGCGCGCACGATCTCTGGCTGCTATCTCCCGAGCTGTCGGTTGCCGCGCTCGGCGTGATCGTGATCATCGCCGATTTGATCCTCGAGAAAAAAACACCGCTGATCTGGATCTCTGTGATCGGGCTGACCGTTCCGTTGACGTTTGCGTTGCTCCTCTGGTTCAACACGCCTGACCCGGAAATCGGTGTTTTCGGAACCGTCACTGCGGATCGGTTGGCCCTCTTCTTCCACTTCCTGCTGATCGGCACCACGGCGGCGGTTATCGTTGCCAGCGTCACTTACTCCCGCAAGTTTGCCGGGTTCCAGGGTGAGTATCTCGCCCTGATGTTGCTCTCGGTCAGCGGGATGATGCTGCTCGCGTCCTCGCGTGACATCATCACCGCCTACCTTGCGCTGGAGGTGTCAACCTTGCCGGTGGCGGCGCTTGCGGCGTTCCTGCGCACCGACCGTTCGCTCGAAGCCGGGTTGAAATTCCTGTTACTGAGCGCGCTCAGCTCCGCCATCCTTCTTTACGGTCTGGTTTACCTGTACGGGGTCACAGGCACGACAGACATCGGGGGCATCCTCGATGCCATTAGCGGTATGAGCGCGGATGGCGGCAGGGCGTTCGGCTCCAGCGCATTGATGCTGGGTGTCGTGATGGTGATCGCCGGGTTCGGGTTCAAGATGGCGGTCGCGCCGTTCCACATGTGGGTGCCGGACGTGTACGAGGGAGCGCCGACGCCCATCGTCGCCTTCCTTTCCATCGCGTCGAAGTCGGCCGCGTTCGCTATCGTGCTGCGCATCCTGTACACCGCTCTCGGTTCGAACGACCTGGCGGCGGACTGGTCGGTGCTGCTGGCGATACTCGCCGCGATCACGATGACGGCCGGCAACCTGCTCGCGCTGACCCAGCGGAACATCAAACGCATGCTGGGCTACAGCACGGTGGCGCACGCTGGATATCTGCTCGTGGGGTTGGCCGCCGTCGCGGCCAATAGTGATAGCGAAGGCTTCATCGCCGGGCCGCAGGGAGTCCTGTTCTACCTCGTTGCGTACGCCTTTACCAACCTGGCCGTGTTCTTCGCGATCATCGCCATCACGAACAAGACCGGCAGCGACCTGATCAGCGGGTTCGCCGGGATGGCGCGTCGCGCTCCTTTCATGTCCGTGTTGCTCGCACTGGGGCTGTTATCACTTCTCGGAATCCCACCGACGGCCGGGTTCCTGGGCAAGATATTCGTGTTCAGCGCGGCGGTGGATTCCGGCCTCGCCTGGCTGGCGGTCGTCGGCGTGATCAACTCGGTGGTTTCAGCGTTTTACTACCTCCGAGTGGTGCGCACGATGTTCCTGGACGAGCCGGAGAACGATGAGCGCGTCACGGCCGATATCCCCGTCTGGGCGGCCACCATGACCGCCTCGGCCGGGCTGCTCATTTTCGGTATCGCACCGTCTTCGCTGCTAGAGTTCGCGCGACACGCCGTGAGCGGCGTCGTCACCTAGCGCCACGCGGCCGATCGAAATGTCTCAAGTTCAGAATGTGGTCGTCGTCTACCACGGACTCCTCTCAGAAGCCGAAACGCTCGCCCGCGAGCTGTCGGAGCGCTTCGGAAACGGCGCCTGGAGGTTGTTGCCGGCAGAGCCGTTCACGGCGTTGGACGCGGGCGTCGAGGGATTCGACCTCGTGATCACGATCGGCGGCGACGGCACCATCCTGCGAGGGGCGCACGCGGCCGCGCCGCATGCGATACCCGTGCTCGGGATCAACATGGGCCGGGTCGGCTTCATGGCGGAGTTGGACGCCAAGGACGCCCCGGATGAGACCGGCTGGTATCTGGACAACTGGGGGGTGGAAGGCAAAGGGCCCCGTATCGAAGAGCGAGCCATGGTGCGCGCCACCATCGCCGGCTCAAACGAAGCCCCGTTCCACGCGTTGAACGATGTGGTCGTGGGGCGCGGAGCGTCTATCCGCGTCGTGGACCTTGGCACGGTGGTGGACGGCCAGCACATCGTTACCTATCGCGGCGACGGCCTGGTGATCTCCACCGCCACCGGGTCCACCGGCTACGGGCTCTCCCTTGGCGGGCCGGTCATGGACCCTTCCAGCGAGGCCTTCCTCCTGAAACCTATCGCCGCTCACATGAGCCTCCAGGGCGGACTGTTGTTGCGCGCCGGCGCCGTCGTCGATATCACGGTCGAGAACGATCTCGGCGGGATGCTAAGCGTGGACGGGTTTGTCGACCGGCCGCTCGCCGTCGGGACGACGGTGCGGGTCGAGACCAGTGAGTTCAGCGCACGCTTTCTCCGCAGGAATCCGCCGGCCGCGTTTTACGAGTCCCTGACCCGCCGGCTGGGGATGCGCCAGGGAGCGATGACCCGAGAGGGCGAAGAAGGCGGCCAACGCCCCGGCAACGGAAGCGGCTGAGGTAACATTTCACCGATGCTGACCACCACCACCGTCGCCTCCCGACAGGTATACAAAGACCACCGCATGAAGATGCGAGTTGACACCATCCGTCTCGGGGACCGGCCAGCCCTGGAACGGGGCGTGATAGAACAAGAAAATTCGGTCGTTGTGGTGCCGGTCACGGACGACGGCGATGTGCTGCTGGTGAAGCAGTGGCGGCACGCCGTCCAGGCGGTTCTGCTGGAGGCCCCGGCCGGGCATATCAACCCGGGCGAGACACCCCGTGATGCGGCCATGCGCGAACTCCGGGAAGAGGCCGGTCACACCGCCCGGCGCCTGGATCCTTTGCCCGGGTTCTGGGCCGCGCCGAGCATCTCAACCGAGTTCATGTACGGCTTTATCGCGACCGGTCTCACGACATCGTCACTCCCGCAGGACGATGATGAGAATGTCGAGCTTGCGAAGACCCCGATTTCCGATATTCCAGACCTGATACGCGGCGGCGCAATCGTCGATTCCAAAAGCATCGCTGCGCTCCTGTCCGCGCTCTACCTTTGCCCTGATTCGATCACCGTTAATTGAGTCGGCGATCGAGTCGATGCAGAATCATGTTTAACCAGTGGGCGCAGCGGCGGGCGCGCACTGAACCCGTACCGTCGCGAGCAAGAGGTCACGGATGTACCAACACGACGTTCTGATAATCGGCGCCGGCCTGGCCGGGTTGCGGGCTGCGGTCGAGGCGGCTCGCATGGGCGTGAACGCCGCCGTGATCACCAAGGTGCATCCGGTCCGTAGTCACTCAAACGCGGCACAGGGCGGGATCAACGCCCCGCTCACCGACCGCGGGGACGAGTGGGAAGGACACGCCCTGGACACGATCAAGGGTAGCGACTATCTCGCAGACCAGGACGCGGTCGAGCTAATGTCACGCGAGGCGGGCGCGGCCATCATCGAGCTGGAGCACATGGGGGTGATCTTCAGCAGGAATGAAAAGGGCGAGCTTGGCACGCGTCGTTTCGGCGGTCAGAAAGTCGCTCGCACCTTTTACGTCGGCGCCATTACGGGCTCGGCGCTGCTGCACGTCCTGCACGAGCAATCGATCAAGCTCGACGTCAACTTCTACGAAGAGTGGTTCGTCTCCAGCCTCATCATGGAAGGCGGCGTCTGTCGCGGCGCGGTTGCGATGAACATCCGCACCGGTGAGTTGCATGCGATCAGGGCGAAGGCCGTAATCATGGCGACCGGCGGGGCGGGGCGGGTGTTCGAGCCCTCCACAAATGCCCTTATTTGTACCGGAGAGGGGCTTGGCATGGCGTACCGGGCCGGCGCCCCGCTTATGGACATGGAGATGATCCAGTACCACCCCACCACCCTCGCGGGATCAGGGATTCTCATTTCGGAAGCCGCCCGCGGCGAAGGCGCATATCTGCTCAACGCGGAGGGCGAACGGTTCATGAAGACCTACGCCCCCGATTATCTGGAACTTGCCTCACGGGACATCGTTTCGCGGGCCGAGCAGACCGAGATCGACGAGGGGCGGGGTATCGACGGCAATATCCTCCTTGATATGCGCCACCTCGGAAGTAAGTTCATCGAAGAGCGTCTCGGCTACCTGCAGGAGGTTGCCGTTGAATTTGTTGGCATAGACCTGGCGGAAAAACCGATTCCCATCCGGCCCGGCATGCACTACATCATGGGCGGTATCAAGACGGACATCGACGGCGCTACGGAGATACCGGGGCTTTACGCCGCCGGCGAGACGGCCAACGTCTCGGTGCACGGCGGCAACCGGCTCGGCGCCAATTCGCTGTTGGACACCGTCGTGTTCGGACGCCGCGCTGCGATCGCCGCGGCCGAGTATGCGAAGAGCGCCGAAGCGCATTCCGCCGATGAATCGATGCTGGTATCTGAGAAGAAGCGTTACCAGGAGCTGTTGGACCGGCCCGCCGACCTGCGCTCCGCGCTTGTGCGGCGTGAGATGGCGGAGAGCATGACGGCCGGAATCGGCGTATTCCGGGATCAGAGAAGCATCGACGCCGCAACGGCCACGATCAAACACCTTCGCGATGAGT
>JACZRO010000197.1 GCA_022574675.1 Chloroflexota bacterium | reverse complement strand
ACGGTGGATTTCATCATTCGTGCTGGCCTGAACCGCCCCAAAGATGTGCCGGCAAAATGCGGCGCGTCGTCGTCATCAAATCTTCACCCTCACCAGGCCTTCTCCCTGGCGGGCGCCCACCGGGCGCGGGCTCGAATCCCTTCTCCCAGCGGGAGAAGGCGAGGATGAGGGAGAAGTTCTGCGGTCCGTCGCGTCCAAACCTGGAAGAGTCTCCCTGATCGACGACATCATGCGTTACACACCCTCGACGATCGAGAGAACGGTATTCGCCGTGCGCTTCCGGAGCGCGAGGAGAGGCTGGTACTCCTCTGCTTCATAGAACCGTTGCGCGTCTTCGCGTGTCGGAAACTCGAGGATCACGAGCCGGCCCGGGTCCCATTCGCCTTCCAGGTTCTCGACCTCGGCGCCTCGAACTATGTACCGCCCGCCGTGCTTCTCGATCTGCGGGCCTACCTTTTCCCGATATTCGGCGAACCCTTCCGGGTCGGTAATCTCCAGTTGCACGATCACGTACGCCGCCATCGCACGCTCCTTCCTTGATGTCCTGTTGTGACCCCCGTCGTTCTGACTACCCCGCACCCTCGCCCGCCTGGTCGTCCCCGTGTTCCGACAAGTGCGTCCGCAGCGCGTCCAGCACAATCGTCGTCGCCCGCACCGTCGTCATCCGGTCGGACAGCAGCCGCTTGCCGTGCGCGCGCACACGCTCCGTGATGTGCCGGTGCGCCTCCACCACGTCCGGGTGACGCGGCTCGCCCGGGTGGCCGAGGGACGCCGCCATGTCGTTCGGGCCGAAGGTGATGCAGTCGATTCCGTCTACGGCCAGGATCTCGTCGATGTTCTCAAGCCCCTTGCGGGACTCGACCTGTGCGACCACCAGCATGTTGGCGTTAGAGTCCGCCAGGAACTCCCTGTTCCCGCCGTGGAGGTCGGCGATAGCGCCCTCGTGCCCGTACACGTTGCCGCGGGCCGGTCCCCATGACCGGGTTCCCTCCGGCAGGAACAGGCAGGCTTCTGTCAGGATCTTCGCCTGCTCCGCCGTCTCCGTGTGAGGCCCCTGGATACCCTGGACGCCGCGCGCGAGGTAGCCGTTAATCACGGCCGGATCTATCGCCGGGACGCGCGCCGTGACGGTCATGCCGTAGGCGTTGGCCTGTCGGCAGATCGCATCGATCTCCGATAGCGTGAAGTGGCCGTGCTCACCGTCCAGGTCAACCCCGTCCATTCCCGCCATCGCCGCCAGCTCGATCAGCTCCGTGGACGGGTGATGGAACTGGAGCAGGTGCGCCATCTTGCCTGCGCGGTTACGGGCGAATATGCGGTTTTCCGGCATGCGGACTCCTTGAAATCCCCTCTCCCGGCGGGAGAGGGCCTGCCCCGTACTCGATACGGGGGCCAGGGTGAGGGAGAAGCTGCATCTTAGAAACCCACCCTCCGTAGATTGTTGAGACAACCACCAGGTCTGGTCCGCCTATGCCAGCCCGAATCGGTCTTCCCGAACTTCCATCGGCAAAGCGTCCCATGGCGGCGGAGTGTAGTCGCTGGTGAGATTCACCCGCTCGCCGCTTTCGGCCGATACCCACACCTTCTCGATGAACTCGATCACGTGCGCAAGTTGTCGCGGGCCGTTGAGGAGCGGCTTCCCGTCGAGCACCGCATCGGCCAGCGACAGCAGGGTCGCCGGGTGCATCGCCCACCGTGAGTCGAGCCCGGGAATATCCACGTCCTGCCAGCCGTCGACGTTGGTGTCCCAGTCGTCCCTGTACAGGCGCATCCTCAGCACCTGGTCGCCGCCGTACACCTCGATGGTCCCTTCGGAGCCGAACAGGGACATGCTTGGCGCCTCGGTCCCCATCACGACGTATCCGGTGTCCATCGTTCCGAGCGTATCGTCACCCATGTCGAACACGATCACGTTGTTGTCGGGCACGTCGGCGGTGATCGTCGTCCCGCGCGCCGGGCCGTCCCGCATCACCCGTTCAGGGATGGATGTCGTCGCCATCGCGGACAGCGATTTCACGCCGCCGAGAAGGCCGGTCAGGCGAACCAGGCCGTACCCGGCCATGCTCGACATGCCGCCCGCGCCCGCCGTGTAGAACCATGAGAAATCGGTCGGCGCGCCCGGCCGGGAGCCCGGGCCCATCGACGACTGGCTGATCTTGATCAGGTTGATCTTGCCGATCACGCCCTTCGACACGATCTCCATCAGGCGGCGCTGCCCGGGATGGAGCATGTTGGGCGGCGCGCACGAGACGTGGAGGGCCTTCTCTTCCGCCAGCTCGACGACCCTCTGCGCGTCCTCGAACCGCTCTGTCATCGGCTTCTCCACCAGGACGTGCTTGCCCGCCTGGAGCGCCGTTATCACCTGTTCCATGTGAAGCGTGTGCGGCGTCAGCACTGCCACGGCGTCGATGTCCGCCCAGCGGAGCATTGTCTCGTAGTCCCCGTATGGCGCGCCTCCGTACTCGTCCGTGAACTGCTTTGCGCGCGCCTCATCGACGTCGCAGACAGCCGTCAGTTGAAGCCGGTCGTCCCAGTGCCGTGTGGCAGGGAGGTAGTACCACCGCGCCGCGGCGCCGGCGCCCACGATGCCGATCTTAAGCCGGTCAGCCATTTCAACTCTTTTCTCCGGGATTTACGGGCGATGCTCACAGACGATTATCTTGGGCGAAGCTCACATGGGTTCGGGGAACGCGCCCGCTCAACCCCTTTGCTCCCAGTCGCCACCGATCTCGTCGTAACGCCGTTCCAGATCGGCGATCGCGGTCTCGGGGATCGGGAGCCTGTTGTTGACCGACTCCAGGTTTGACGTCAGATGTGACGGATTCTGCGTGCCCACGATCGCCGTTGACACCTCCGTGTGGCCCAGCGTGAAGCCCATCGCAAGCTCGATCGGGTCCGCAGGCGCGTCCTGCACGGGTCCAGACTCCAGCATCACCCCGGCGCGCCGGAAATACTCTTCCGTGTAAGAACTCGCCATATGATCGTACGGATCGGGGTCGGAGGCCCGGCCCCATACGGCGTTGCCGATCGGCCGCTTGATGATTAACCCCATCTCCTGCTTGACCACGCCCGGGAACAGGCTCGTGCGGGCGCCCTGGTCGACCAGGCTGAAGCTCGTCTGCAGGGTCTCGAACAGTCCGCTGTCGACCGCCCATTTAGCGTTTTCGTTGTCGCCGGAGTAGCCGATGTGCAGGGCTTTGCCGGCCTTTTTCGCGTCCTGGGCGGCCCGGATCACATCGCCGCGCTCGAGCACCTCGATCGAGCACGAATGGAGCTGGATCAGGTCCAGGTGGTCGGTCTTCATGCGGCTCAGACTGCGCTCGATCGACTCGATGATCAGGTCGTAAGTCCAGTCCTCACCCTCGCCGCGCGGCAGGTAGTGGCCGGCCTTCGACGCCAGGACATATTCGTCACGGCGGTGGGGGATCGTCCGGCCGACGAACTCCTCGGCCAGGTTGTAACAGGCCGCTGTGTCCAGGAAGTTGATGCCGTTATCCAGCGCCGAGTTGAGGACGTCCGCCACGGTCTTCTCGTCGTCAAAGGACAGGTTGAACCCGATCTCCGACAGCCCGATTCCGAGCCTGCTGATCTCAAGCCCGGTCTTGCCGAGCGTGGTGCGGTCCATGTATCGGAGTTCCTTTTGATTGAGCCTTTTGAGAACGCGCCGAGTTTTGCGATGAGCGGGCGTGCGCAGCCGCGTATTCCATCGCGGGAGAAGATACCCGAACATGGTTGCCGGTGCGTGCCTTGAGGCGCGGGAGCATCGCCATTACGTGCCGATGAGTCCGCCGCTGTATCATCCGCCGCCAGGCCGACGCCAGACCGATCGAGCCGATAGGAAAGGTGACGTTGACGTACCAGGCTCTCGCGGACTGATGAGGCGTTCTCCACGGTCTCGGCCTGCGACGCCTTCGC
>JACZRO010000196.1 GCA_022574675.1 Chloroflexota bacterium | reverse complement strand
CAGGCGGCTGAGTTTGATTACGCCGGTACGCAGGCTTGCAAGTCGCTGCGGGAGGAGGGCGTCGAGGTCGTTCTCGTCAACTCCAATCCGGCGACGATCATGACGGACGAGGATGTGGCGGATCGCGTGTACATCGAGCCGCTGACGGTGGACGTGGTGTCGCGCATTATCGAGAGGGAGCGGCCGGACGGAATACTGCCCACGATGGGCGGACAGACCGGCCTGAATCTCGCTGTAGAGCTGGCGGAGGCCGGGATTCTCGAAAAGTACAACGTCCGCGTCCTGGGCACGCAGATCGCTGCGATCGAGATGGCGGAGGACCGGGAGAAGTTCCGAGACCTGATGGAACGATTGGGCGAGCCGGTGCCCCCTTCGGTCGCCGTGGAATCGCTGGACGACGTGGTGGAAGCGGCTGAATCGATTGGATACCCGGTCGTCATCCGCCCCGCGTACACACTGGGCGGTACCGGCGGGGGCGTGGCTTCGAACGAATCGGAACTGAAAGAAATCGCCCGGGGCGGGCTGGCCGCGAGCCTTGTCGGGCAAGTGTTAATTGAGCAGTCACTCGTCGGCTGGAAAGAGATCGAGTACGAGGTGATGCGTGACGGGGAGGACAACACCGTCACGATCTGCAACATGGAGAACCTGGACCCGATGGGGGTCCACACGGGTGACTCGATAGTGGTCGCACCGAGTCAGACGCTGTCCGACAAGGAGTACCAGATGCTCCGGACGGCGTCGCTGAACATCATCCGGGGACTTGGCATAGAGGGCGGCTGCAACGTGCAACTGGCGCTGCGGCCGGGGAGTGAGGTAGCGGCGACGCTGCCACCCGTCGCCGAAGGGTCGCCGCACTATTACGTGATCGAGGTGAACCCGCGCGTAAGCCGGTCGTCCGCGCTGGCCTCCAAGGCGACGGGCTACCCGATCGCCCGGGTCGCCGCCAAAATCGCACTTGGCAAGACGCTTCACGAGATCCCGAACGCCGTGACTTCCCGGACGTCTGCCGCGTTCGAGCCGGCTCTGGACTACTGCGTCGTCAAGATCCCGCGCTGGCCGTTCGACAAGTTTCCGACCGGCGACCGCAGCCTGGGCACGCAGATGAAGGCGACCGGCGAGGTTATGGCGATCGACCGGACGTTCGAGGCGGCGCTGCAGAAGGCGGTGCGCTGTCTTGAGGTGGGCGGCCGTTCACTGCTCTGGCAGGACCCGGAGTGGGAGAACGGAAATTTTGATCTCCATCCGACCGACGACCGGATCTGGAAACTGGCGGCCGCGCTGCGCCGGGGCTGGACCCCGGAAGAGGTGTCTGAGCTGACGGGCGTGGACCCCTGGTTCACCCGCGCACTGCACCGGATCACGTTGATGGAGCGGCGCCTGCTCGCCGAGGACCTGACGCCGGGGTTGCTGTGGGACGCAAAGCGGCTCGGCTTCTCCGATGCGCAGGTGGGCACGCTCTCCGACCTGCTGCCGGAGCAGGTCCGGACGCAGCGCCTGGAGTGGGGGCTCCGGCCGGTCTACAAGATGGTGGACACGTGTGCGGGCGAGTTCGAGGCGGAGACGCCGTACTTCTACTCCACTTACGAGGAGGAGAACGAGGCGCTGCCATTGAAGGGCAAGAAGGCGATCGTGCTCGGCAGCGGGCCGATACGGATCGGCCAGGGTATCGAGTTCGACTACTGCTCGGTCCACGCCGCGTGGGCATTGCAACGGAGCGGTTCCGCGGCCGTGATGGTGAACTCAAACCCGGAGACGGTCTCGACCGACTTCGATACCTCCGACCGCTTGTATTTTGAACCGCTGGACGATGAGTCGGTGCGCGACATCATCGAGAACGAGTCCGGGGCCGATGGGCCGGGCGACGCCGATGGCGGCGAAGGCCTGACGCCCACCATCGTCCAGTTCGGCGGGCAGACCGCGATCAACCTGTCGCAGGCGCTCGATGTCGCGGGCATGCCGATACTGGGATCGTCCGCCTCGACCATCGACCAGGCGTCTGACCGCGGCCGGTTTGAAGACCTGGCGGCCGAGGTCGGAATCCCGTTGCCGCCGGGAGGCACGGCGATCACGGCCGAGGATGCGCTACAGATCGCAGACAACATCGGTTATCCGGTGCTGGTGCGGCCCAGCTACGTCCTGGGCGGACGGGCGATGGAAATCATCCAGAACGCCACGGAACTGGTCCGTTACTTCACCAACCTGGCCATCATCGGCGCCACGCCGGGCCGGGCGATTCTTGTCGACCGGTACCTGGAGGGGATCGAGGTCGAAGTGGACGCCGTGTGCGATGGCGAGGACGTCCTGATCCCCGGCGTAATGCAGCACATCGAGCGCGCCGGGGTCCATTCCGGCGACTCGATGGCCGTGTACCCGGCGCTCAGCCTGACCGAGCCGGAGGTCGACACGATCGTCGACTACACGAGGCGGATCGGCGTGGCGCTGGGCGTGCGCGGGTTGATGAACATCCAGTTCGTAATTACAGGCGGCGGGCCTTACCGGTCGCTCGGGGAGAAGGGCGGGAGCGGCGGCGATGCCGAGTCCGAGGTGTACATCATCGAGGTGAACCCGCGGTCCAGCCGCACGATCCCGTTTATATCGAAGGTGACCCGGGTGCCGATGATCGAGATCGGTGTCAACGTGATGCTTGGCCGGTCGATCAAGGAACAGGGTTACGAACCGGGACTGGCGCCGAGGCGGAACCTGGTGGCGGTCAAGGCGCCCGTGTTCTCCATGTCCAAGCTGGCCGGAGTCGACACCTTCCTGGGTCCGGAGATGAAGTCCACCGGAGAGGTGATGGGCATCGATACCGAGTACCGCGGCGCGGTGGCCAAGGCCCTGATCGCCAGCGGCATGGCGATTCCCGAGGGGACCCGGGTCTTGCTGAGCATCGCCGACGCCGATAAGGCGAACGCCCTGCCATTTGTCCGCTCCCTGGCCGAAAGCGGCCATCCGCTGATTGCGACCGCCGGCACGGCGGAGCTGATCAGGTCGGCCGGGATACCTGTTGAGACGATCGAGAAACGGCTTTCCGAGGGTCACCCGAACGTGGTCGACATCATCGAGGACGGGTCGGTCGGGGCCGTGGTGAACACGGTGACCGGCGACCGGTCGATCCTTCAAGATGGTTTCCATATCCGCAGGGCGGCGGCCGAGAGACGGGTGCCGATCTTCACATCTATCGATACCGCCCGGGCCGCCGTGGAGAGCCTGTCGCGCGGCGAGCAGGCGTACAACGTGATGCGGCTGGACGAGTATCTGGACCGGTAAGGGACGGGGTGGGGCAGCAGCCCTGCTCCTGTAGATCGGCCGGGGGATTCGCCCCGCCGGGTCGTCATTGAATGGGGCGCAATTTAACGTGAGAACGCCCCGGCCATCGACCGGGGCGCCTGTTCGAGCGAGTCGTGCGGCCGGGCTTACGCCCGGGATGCGACGACCATCATCCAGTTGCGCGGCACCGTGTCCAGGTCCATCTCCTCCCAGGTTTCCTTGCAGGCTTTCTGCAGGCACTCCCGGGCGATGTCGAGCGGGACGCCGGGCATCACGCCCTCGATGAAGTCCTGAAAGCCGCTGATGTCATGCCAGCCGTCGAGCGGGACCTCGATCCGGTGAATCTCCTCGGCGGCGATCTCAAACCCACCATCGCGGAGAAGACCGTAGTACTCCTCCGGGGTTAGTTGCTGTCGCGCTTCGGCCTTATCGGACCGGACCGCCCGCAGCCCGTGCTCGCGCTTCAGCATGCGGAGCGACTTCATCATCCATTTCCGGGCGAAAACGTCGGTCTCCGGCGGGTGTGCGCCCTTGAAGAAGGAACTGTTGAAGACGAAGGTGCCGCCCGGCTTGATCGCTTCCCGGATCTGCTTCAGCAGGGCCGCCTTGTCCTGCACGTAGTGGATGGCGTTGAAGTAGACGATTGAGTCGACCTTCTCGCCGAGCAG
>JACZRO010000195.1 GCA_022574675.1 Chloroflexota bacterium | reverse complement strand
CCGGACTCCCGCTGAAACACTTGAAACACATGGGGCGCGCGGCGCCTCCGAACCTCTGGTACTCTCGGCCGCGCGCCGGGTGGAACGCCCGGATTCCGATAACGACTCCGGCGGAGGCTACTCGCCGGCTAGCACGGGCGGTTGCGGGTGACGGACGGAGAGGAATCTAGCGTAGGACCGGAGCGCGACGAACCTGTGCGGGATCGCGATCGGGGCTGGACGCAGTGGCTGCCGTCAATATTCCTCGTACTTGCCGTGCTTGCGGGAGCCACCGGCGTCGTCTACTGGATGCTCGACCGGCCGTCGTCGAACGCCGTCGAGATCTTTCTGGCTACCCCGACTCCGCAGCCTCCTCCGGTTGCGCACGTCACCGGCGCCGTCGTCTCGCCGGGCGTGTACACGCTGGACCTGAACTCACGCGTTGGTGACGCTATCGCCGCCGCCGGGGGAGCGCTTTCGAGCGCGGATGTCAGTGTGCTGAACCTGGCGGCGTTCGTCGTCGACGGTGAGCGGATCGAAGTGCCGGTGTCGCTCGCGCCGGCCGGCACGCCGGACACGACCCCGGATACTTCTGGCGATGCGCCGGCCGCGGTTGCGGACGCGCTTCCCGTTGTGACAGCCGCCACCGCCGGGCTCGTCGACCTGAACAGCGCAGGACGCCCGGAACTCGAATCGCTTCCTGGAATCGGGCCGGTGCGCGCACAGGCGATCATCGACTGGCGCACGGTGAACGGGCGCTTCGAAAGCCTGGACGAGCTCCGGGAGGTTCCCGGCATCGGCTCCGAGACGGTGGCCGCCATCCGTGGACTGGTGACACCCAGATGACCCAGGCATGACCCTGCTCTGGCTGTCCGGGGCGTTCGTCGTCGGCGCATGGCTTGGAATAGAGCCGGGCGGTGGCTGGAGCCCGCCCGGTATCGCCCTGTTTCTCTGGTCGCTCGCGATCGTGCTCCTGGTTGCACGCGAATACGTGCCGGGCCGGGTGGTACGCGAGCGCACGCTGGGCCGGCGACTACTCCCGGCGCTGGTGGGACTGCTGCTGGTACTCGGCCTGGCCCGTGTCTCGTTTGTCGAAGCCGCGGCCCCGCCGATCGACCTGCCCCCCGGGTTGCAGGCAGGGCCGGTCGAGTTCGAGGCGGTGCTGGATACCGAGCCGAGGCCGTACGGCGGCATCACGCGTCTGCCTTTGTCCATCCGGCGAATGATCGATCTCGATGGCGAAACATTTGATCTTGAGCCGCCGGTGGATATCGACGTGCTGGCCGAGCGTCTGTTCGGGGCCTCTGTCGACGGATCTGGACCGCTACGAGGATTCCGTTACGGCGATACCTACCGCGTGACGGGCCGATTCCAGCCGCGCGCTCCCGATGTCCGGTTGCCCCCCGGCATCTCACCCGGCGCCGCCGGAGTCGTCACCGTCGCCACTGTGCGGCTTATCGACTCGACGTCCGGGAACGCTGTGCGGCGCGCCGTGGCGGAGGCGCGTGGCGCGGCGACGGCCTCCATCCTGAAGACGGTACCGGGCGCGGCGTCGGGGTTGGCGACGGCCGTCACGACGGGCGACCGGACCGGGTTGACGCCAGAACTCCGGGACGATTTCCGCTCGGCCGGGCTAAGTCATCTCCTGGCGATCTCGGGGCTGCACGTGGCGATCGTGGCCGGCCTTGCGCTGGTCGTGGCAGCGGGATTGTTCGGCCGGCGCCGGCAGCTCTACCTCCTCATGCCGCTCGCCGCCGTGATGGGTTACGCCGTACTCGCCGGGTTGTCACCGTCCGTCACGCGTGCGGGGGTGATGGCGGGCGTCTACCTGCTGGCGATCGCCCTCGGACGTCAGCGCAGCGTGTTGCCTGCGATCGCGTTCGCCGGGGCGGCGATGGTCCTGCTTGACCCGCGTTCCGTGGGGACGCTGTCGTTCCAGCTCTCGTTCGCGGCCGTACTCGGGATCGCGGCGCTTGAGCCGCGGCTGCGGGGCCGCATGGACGCGCTCGTCGGACGCCTGGCTCCCGAGGGCAGTCTCGCCCACGATCCGGCGCTGGTAATCTCCCGGGGGTTCGGGTACTCGCTCGCGGCGACGATCGCCACGATGCCGCTGGTCGGCTCGACCTTTGACGAGGTCCCGGTTCTGGGAGCGATCGCCACGGCCCTGGCCCTGCCCGCCGTTCCGGTGCTGATCGTCGCCTCCGGTGTGGTGGGGGCTATCGAGCCCCTGTCTTCCTTCGCCGCCGCACCTGTCGGGTGGATTGCCTGGCTGTCCGCTGAGTGGCTCATCCTTGTGGCTCGCGCCTTCTCCAGTGTGCCCGGAGGAACGGTCTCGACCGAAGGCTGGGGCGGGTGGCTGATCGCCGGCTGGTACGGAGCGCTGTTCGCATGGCTCGGCCGCGACACACTGCGAAGGGTCGCCGGCTCAATGCCGCGCGCCGCCGGCTCTCAGATGGCGTCCTGGGTGAAATCCGGGGCGGCGTCGCCCCGGGCGCCGGGGCGCAGGACGCTGTCATGGCTGGCGGTTCCTGCAATTACCGTCGCCGTTCTGCCCTGGATCGCGGTGAGCCAGCTTCCCGGCGATCGTCTGAAGGTCACGTTCTTCGAGACGGAGCGCGGCGACATGATCCTTGTCGAGACGCCGGGCGGCCGGCAGGCGCTGATCGACGGCGGACGCGCCGCCAACGGGGCTGTCCAGAACCTGGGCGGCGCGCTGCCGTTCTGGGACCGCAGCCTCGACGTGGTCGTACTGACCCATTCCGACGCCGACCATGTCGGGGGGTTGATGGGCGTGCTCGACCGGTATGAAGTCGGGGCGGTCGTCGACACGACGGCTTCAGCGGACACGGCCGTGTTCGGCGAGTGGCGGGATCGCCTCGATGCAAGACAGGCGCCGACGGTGGTCGCGCGGCAGGGCATGGTGATCGCCCTTGATTCCGACGTGACGCTGGAGGTGATCTGGGCGGGCGCGCCGGAACTCCCAGAAATTACGGGCGCCAACGCCGCCTCCACGGTCTTGATGCTTCGCCACGGCGATGTTCGGATGCTTCTCACCGCGGACATTCCGCGGTCCGTCGAAACCCGGCTGGTGGATGGCGGGTTCCCGGTGGCGGCCGACCTGCTGAAGGCGCCGCACCACGGCAGCGACACGTCGTCGTCCGCGCCCTTCCTTGACGCTGTCGCTCCGTCGTTGATCGTGGTGCTGACCGGGACAAGAAACCCGTTCGGCCACCCGGATGAGGCCGTCCTCGCACGCTTCGCCGATCGCGCTCCGGAAGCGCCCGTGTTCGTCACAAAGGATCGCGGGGACGTGACGGTTGAGACGGATGGCCAACGCTTATGGGTGACCGCCGCGCGCTGATTACGGACTCCGGCCGTCCCACCCATCGTGGCGCGCCAGTTCACGGGCAGCTTCACGCGGATGATGGTGCTGTCGCCGCTGATCGGCGCCGCGGCGGGCGCGCTCGGCATCTACCTGAGCTGGTTCATCGACGTGTCTTCGGGCGCCTCTGTGGTGCTCGTGGCGTCCGGGTTCTTTGTGGCGAGCCTTGCCTACGCAGAGGCGCGGGACCGGTTGTTGCGGCGGGCGGCGAGATCCGTGAGCTTTACCCGCTGAGGTTCTACGGATTGCTCAGAGCTCGACACGCGAAGCCAGATCCGGGCCGTCGCTCCAATCGTGGGATTTTGTTGCATCACAACACCGATTTCCCGCGTTCTCGGTTCCACGATCTACGAACGAATGTCAGTCCCGGGGGGAGCGCGGTGCAACAGATGGGTTGATCTGTTTCACTTTCCGGCGCCAGCAGGCTGGTTTTTGCCGATGGTCGGTGGTGGCTCAAGCGTGCCGTAGATAGGTGCAACATTTCCGAGCGTTTGTTGCATGCAACATTACCGGCGGGATTGTTTCGGTTACGGCCCATTAGTCCAGTGTGTCGAGGTCATCCCAATTCTCCGACTAA
>JACZRO010000047.1 GCA_022574675.1 Chloroflexota bacterium | reverse complement strand
CCACTGGATCCAGGAGCAGATCGACCAGGCGGGCGGGGTCCGGGGTTTCACGAAGTGGGACTACGAGGTGAGGCGTCCGGAAAACCTCCAGCGCATCATGCAGCGGGCGTTCCAGATCGCAGCGACGGAGCCGGCGGGACTGGCCTATGTGACGCTGCCGCGCGAGGTGCTAATGGCGCCGATGGAGACGGCGATCATCCCGGCGGCCTCGCGCCACGCACGCCCGATCACCCCGCAGGCGGACCCGGAGGCGCTCGCAGAGGCGGCGGCGATCCTGGCCTCCGCCAGCCATCCCCTGATCATCACCGGGCAGTCGGGCCGGCACCCGGAAGTCGTCGCGCACATGACGGAGCTTGCCGAGCTGATCGGCGCTCCGGTGATCAGTGAACGGGTCCGGCTCAGCTTCCCGAGCACGCACCCACTGTCTGCGCCGGCGTCGTTCGAGGCAGACTACATTCGCAACGCCGACGCGATCCTGATCATCGACTCAGACGTGCCATACATCCCGGCTAAGGTGCGCCCCTCCCCGGACGCCGCGATCGTGTGGATTGACCAGGACCCGGTCAAGGACTCGATTCCGCTCTGGACCTTCCCGGCCGACATCCTCATGGAGGCGGACTCTTCCAAGGCGGTCCCGGCGCTGGTGTTCGAGATACGAGAGCAGATGACGGCAGCCCAGTCGCAGGCCGCTGAAAAACGCAGGGCGAGCGCGGGCGGCGCACACAAGGCCGCGGTGGAAAAGCGACGAGCGCACGCTGAGAGCCTGTCAACGGTTTCGCCGATCGCCCCGGACTGGCTCTCGTACTGCCTGGGCCAGGTGATGCAGGAAGACGACATCCTGCTGAACGAAACCGTTACGAACAGCGGATCGGTGATCGCACTTGTGCCGCGGACGAAGCCGGGAACGACGTTCGCAAGCGGCGGCTCCAGCCTCGGCTGGGGGCTCGGCGCGGCGTTTGGAGCGCGCCTGGCCGCGCCCGACCGGAACGTGGTGTGCGCGGTCGGCGACGGCGCGTTCGTCTACGGCTGCCCGACATCGAGCCTCTGGGCGGCGAAGCGTTACAACGCCCCGTTCATGACCGTGATCTACAACAACCAGATACACAACGCCCCCAAGGCATCCCTCCTCGGCGGCTACCCGGAGAGCGTCTCCGAACGCACAGGCAACTTCATCGGCATGGAGATCTTCCCGTCACCCGACTACGCGAAACTCGCCGAGTCGTGCGGCGCGAATGGCGAAATGGTGGAGGACCCGGCCGAGGTAGAACCGGCGCTACGGCGCGGCCTGGAAACCATTGCCAACGGTCAGCCGGCAGTGCTGGACGTGCGGCTGGCGCGGCCTTAGGCGCGGCGTAGGGGCGCCGCCGCCGGCGGCTGCAACAGGCTATCCGCCCTCCGCTCGTCGTCCGTGAGCCTCGGGATGCGTGCGCAGCATTTGTCTGCGCACGCTCCGTGTGACCTCGCGCTCGTCCGTATCACTTGACCGGCCCGCTCCCTGAGGCTCTCGAAGCGCGGGGGCTGCCATACGATCTTGCGATGCGCCGCCAACTCTCGGCAAGATCGACACTCTTAAAGGCCCGGGCGATCTGCCCGGGCCTTCGGTCTACGCATTGGTGAGCTGTCGATAGAGCTGTGGCAGCCGGGTCGGCAGCATTGATATGTCCGACAGGACCTCGTAGTTCATGTCGTGCATCATCGTCTTCAGGTAGTCGTGCCCGTTCTTGTCTACGGTGAGACAGAACGGCGTCACGCCCTCCTTCCGCGCCTCTTCGAAGGCGACGCGCGTATCGTGAACGGCGTACTCCTTCTCGACGCCCTCCCGGCTGTACCCGCGGTCCTGCGGCCGTCCGTCCGAGATCATGAACAGGATCCGGGACTTCGCATCCACTTTTATCAACTTGCTGGTGGCGTGGCGGATAGCCGGGCCCATGCGCGTTGCGTGGAGCGGGGCGATGCGGTCAATCCGGCGCGGGATGGCAGGGCCCCAGCGCTCGTCCATCTCCTTGATGACGTAGAACTCCACGTTCTCCCGGCCGTAGCCGGAGAAGCCGTAAATGCCGTAGGTGTCTCCGGTCTGTTCCAGCGCGCTGGTCAGGAGAATGATCCCCTCCTTCTCGATATCCACGATGCGCTTGTACGACCTGCGCAGCCCCTCCGCGCGGCGTGACCGCAGCCAAACCATGTATTCCACAGGGTCGTCCGGCGCGCCCCAGTCGTCGGTCGGCCTTTTGTTCTCGTCGATCGCCTCGGCGGTGGAGGCGCTCATGTCCAGGAGGAAAGCCACAGCGACGTCGCGCTCGACCTTGTTCCGGCGCCAGAACACCTTCTCGCTCGGCGTGTTCCCGGTGCGCCTGTCAATGACCGACTCGATCACGGCGTCGAGGTCGAACTCCTCGCCGTCCTCCAGCCGTTTCACCTTCCGGTACATCTCCGGCATGACCAGCTCAAACTGCCGGTGGATCTCGTGGACAAGAGCGGCGTTCTCGGCGAGTGTGTCCTCGTAAAACTGTGACTCGCCCTCGGCCATCTCCTTCTCGTGGACGATGCACCAGCGCGGCTTGTAGTCGTTGGCGCGGAAGTCCCACTCGTCGTACACGAACGAGTTCGGCTCGGTCGCTTCGAGCGGGCCGCCCTCCTCGGGCACGTGAACCAGCGGGCCGTCTCCAAACCGCTGGTTGTCCGGGTCCCGCTGCTGCATCTCCTTCATCAGGTTCTGCAGCATCTCGTCCATCTGCTGTTGCTGGCCCTCTTCACCCTCCTCCATATCCGCCTGTTCAAGCTCGGCGGAGTTCTTGAGCAGCTCCTCCAGCTGTTCCTGGGTGATGGGCTCCGGCTCGCCGTCGAAATCAGCGGCGTCCATCGAAAGCTGTGACAGGAGCTGGGCCATCTCAGGCTTAAACTCGCCGCGATAATCGACGTCCTCCGGCGAGTCGTATGCCTCTTCGTCAGTGAACTCCTGCTCATCCTGCTGGGACGAGTCTGCCGGCTCTTCCCCCGCGCTCTCGCCCTCGCCGCCGAACATCTGGAGGATCTCCTCAGTGTTCTCCTCCTCCTCGTCCGGGATCTCATCGTCGAGATTGACGTCCTCGAAGTCCTCTTCGGGAATGGTGTTGTTCGGCACGTCGGCGATCATCGCGTAGATGCGCGTCGCGGCCTCGGCCGAGTCCTCGACGGTGGCGCTTATCTCCGAGAGCATGTTCACGATGCGGCGGATCTGCTGGGCCGTGTCGGTGTAGCCCTTCGGGACCTTGAGGTTGCCGGTCTGGCGCAGGCTCAGGCGGACGATGAACTCGACCATCGCCTCGCGCATGGGGAGGTCTTCGATCCGCGGACGCTCACTCAGGGAGGCGGCCTGCGTCTGCCGGTAGCTCGCCGCCAACCCCTTGTACTCGTACAGGATGCGAGAGTCGAGGCGCGTGTCCTCGACGACCGTGAAGATGTCCAGCCCCAGAGTCCGGTCGCTGAACAAATCGAAGAAACGGCCCATGTCGGTCAGGTAGGCCAATTCGATGCCGCCCTCTTCCTCCGAAGCGTTGGGCGAAGCGTTGGGCGAAGCGTTGGGCGAAGGGTCTGTCTCCGTGATTCCGGGGATCGCGTCAGTTACTAACTCGGCCACCGTTGCGGCAAGGTCTGTTTTGGGCTTCGCGGCGGGGTGCATTTCCGGCCTGAGGTCCTGGAACATCGTCGACGGTGCGTCGAAATCGAAATCGAAGCTGCCGAACTCGATGTGGCAGCTCTGGTGGGTCGCGATGACCTTGTACCAGCCGAAGTTCTCGTCCTTGTGAGAGAAGCGGTCGGCGACCGGCGGCAGGTAGATGGTCGTGCCTTCTGTGGTCGCGCTCTGCTCGTTCACCCATCCAATCTTCTTGTCCACGATCTGCTGCGTCGCGTTCACCTCGATATCCCGGTTGGAGAGCGCCCGGCAGTAGGTCCGCAGTATCTCCTTCACGCGGTTGAGTTCCACGCCGGAGGAAAGGTGGTCAAGGGACTCCCGCGCGCGGGCCGATTCCAGCCTGTAGTAGGCGGGGCCGGACTCGGGGGACTCGTCAATCGCCCGCATGCCTTCCCGATGCCACTCCTCAAACTGGGACGGGCTCAGCCGGTCCAGGATGGCCGGCGCCTGGGTGATAAGCAGGTTGACGGAGGCCGGCGACGCGGCGAGCGGCTCCTCGGCCAGCTCCAGCAATCGCTGCCTGAACTCCGCCGGTACGTGGTTGACGGCGTTGCTGGCGCCGGCGAAGAACTCACCGATATTCACCTGTTCCGCGGCGATCAGCCGACGCGCGATCGAGAGCATCCGGCTGCGATGCACCGGCTCGAGCGCGGTCAGTGAGGTCGAGGCAGCGTCGTAGAGGCCCTTGACCTCGCGCCAAGAGTGCTCGGCAAGATCGCGGGAAACGGTTATGAACGCGTCCCGCTCTTCGCCGAGCCGCGGGAACAGCCGCGCCGCTTTGACCAGGCACTCGTCCGCCAGGTCGTACGACCGGCGTGACAGCACCTGGAGGGACTCACCGAAGCGCGTGAACTCGGCAAAGGTCAGCGACTCCAGAAGTTGCGGGCTGACCTCGTAGAAATGGCAGGCCAGGTTGCTCGACTTCCAGGTGCCCCGGTACAGGGCGCGGCCAAGGTTGGCCCAGTCGTCTACATAGCGCGGGCGGAGCCGGGTCAGGGCGTCCGGGCTGGCCTTGAAGAAAGAGACCGCAAGGCTGGGCGAGTCATCACACAGCCGTCCGCCGATCGCCGCCCAGCGGATGAACTGGCCGGACGGAAGCTGGCGCTGCACGGCCGGGCTGGCCTCAAGGTACTCGGCAGACGCCTCCCAGGACCGTACCGCCTTGCCGGCGATCGCCAGTGCGTGGTTGCCCCAGTCCAGCAGGTCTTGCGGACGTAACCGGCTATCAAGCTCGGCGCGTGCGACCCGGTATTTTTCCAGGACTGCGCCGGGAAACCGCTCGAGCTCTTTCTCGATGCGCGCCATTTCCGGGCCGAGGTCGCTCGCCTGCCTGGAGTCGTCAGTGGTCAAGTTATCTCATTCCTGGCCCAAACGGCCATTTTCAATTCAGGCTTTCCTGAGGCATTCGATCAGTTGTGAAACGATCTGCCCGGTTGATCCCCAGATAACGCGGCCATTGTAGGCATACGTAGGCCGGGTCTCGTATCCCGAGCCGTTCGTACGCGTCTCATCCCTGTCACACGATCCGTCCAACAGGGCCGCGACCGGCACGGTGATCACCTCGCTCACCTCCCGCTCGTTGAACTCCAGGTCCCTGGAGCGCGAGAGCCAGCCGGTGAACGGGCTGAGCGCGAAGTCCGAGATTGTCCGGATCGGGTCAAGGACGCCCCACACCTCGATATCTGACTCGGCGACTCCCAGCTCTTCAACCGTCTCCCTCACCGCGGTGGCGGCGAGGTCGGCGTCTTCGGCGTCCGCCGCTCCACCAGGGAAAGCCATCTGGCCCGGGTGGTTGTGGAGGTTCTGCGAACGCCGGATGAACAGCACGGACGGCTCGCCATCCACCATGCAGAACGGCACCAGGACCGCTGCCGGGCGTGCGTCGATACCGTTCTCGCCATTACCGCCCCGTTCGCGTAAGACGCGCTCGATGCGATCGAGGGACGGAACCCGGGGCGCCGCGAGGGGCGTCCCGGTCGCGTCGTGGCCGCTGGTCATCAAGCGAAGATCGTTGTCACGACCTCGTCGATACTGCGCTGCATCTGCTCATCATCGGTGATGCCCCAGGTGACGGCGACCTGGCAGGCGCGCCGTGGAGCGACACCCTGTTTCATCAGCAGCGCGGCGTAGATCAGGACGCGTGTGCTGGCCGCCTCGGCCAGGCCGTAGTCCCGGAGGTTCCGGATCTTGTCGCCGAGCTTGGCGAGCTGCTCTGCGATCTCCCTCTCCACATCCGCCTCGTGCATGATGATCTCGGTCTCGATCTCCGGTGGCGGGAATGTGAACTCAAGCGCCACGAATCGCTGCCGTGTGCTGTGCTTCAGGTCCTTCAGGGCGTTCTGGTATCCCGGGTTGTACGAGATGACCATCAGGAACCCGTCGGCCGCCTCGATCACCTGGCCCAGCTTGTCGATCGTCAGCAGGCGGCGATGGTCGGTGAGGGGGTGGATGATGACCGTCGTGTCCTTGCGGGCCTCGACGATCTCGTCCAGGTAGCAAATGCCGCCGGCCTTTACGGCGCGGGTGAGCGGGCCATCCACCCACCGGGTGCCATTGGCGTCCAGCAGGTAGCGGCCGATCAGGTCGCTGGCCGTCAAGTCCTCGTGGCACGCCACGGTGACAAGTGGAATCATGCCGTTGCCGCTGGCGCTCGGGCCCGGCTTCTTGTTCTTGGATTTCACCACGTTGAGCGGCTGGCTGAGACGCCACGCCATGTATTCAATAAAGCGCGTCTTGCCGACGCCCGTCGGGCCCTTCAGAAGGACCGGGATCTTTTGCTTGTATGCCGCGGTGAAGATTTCGATCTCGTCGGAGAGAGGAGCGTAAAACGGCTCCTCCTTGACGCTGTACTCTTCAACGCGATATTCCCGGTACTCGGTTGTCGTCATTACCCGTCGTGCCTTCCCTGGGTCCTGTTGGGGACCCTATCGGTCCACAGTTGCCGGACAGTCGCGGCGAGCGCCGCCCTGTCTTCGTCGTTGCGGACCGTGACATCGGCCCGTTGCTCCCGTTCCTCGTTGGTCATCTGGGCGCGCAGCCTTGCGCGAGTCTGCGCTGGTTTCTGGTTTCGCTGGCGTTCCAGCCGTTCCAGGACATCGGCCTCCGGTGCGGTGACCACCCAGATTTCGTCAAACAGGCGATCCCACCCGGCCTCGAATAACACCGCCGCTTCAACGACAAGCACCGTGGTGTCGCCGTTGTCGCGTTCTCTGGTGATGCGTTTCTCAAGGCCCTCACGAATTCTCGGCCAGACAATGTCGGTCAGCCGTTTCAGGCTATCGGGGTCGCCAAACACGATACGCCCGAGACGCCCGCGATCTATCTCGCCGTCCTGGCCGACGACTCCGCTGCCGAAGGCTTCGACCACCTGGTCCCAGGCCGGCTCCCCCCTCCGGTACGTTTCATGCCCCACGAGATCGGCGTCTATGACCTGTGCGCCCAGTTCCCGCAGGATGTCTGCAACTTCGCTTTTCCCCGAACCGATGCCTCCGGTCAGCCCGATGGTCAACAAGGCTGCGTCAAATTCACGATTGAGGGAAATCTCCGCAAGTTATCAGCCGCCTATTATAGTCCCGAAAAGGAGGTGCGCCGGGCGCTCGCGCGTGTATAGGCGTGAACCCCGGGCGGACCCTGGATGACAAACGACCACGAAAATACCGAATTCAGGTCGCTGCCCAGCGTCGAGCGGCTTCTTCAGGAGCCCGGGCTCGGCGGGCTGGCGGGGGCGTACTCCCACGCCGCCGTCGTGAGCCTGGCCCGGCAGCAACTGGACGCCACGCGGCGGGCGATCCGCGATGGGGGGACGGCTCCGGCGGTGGAGCAGATCGCCGCCCAAATCATGGCGCGGGCGGAAGAGGAATGGGCGCCCTGGCCGCGGCCGCTCGTGAACGCCACCGGCGTCGTGATCCACACGAACCTGGGGCGCGCTCCCTTGAGTAAGCCCGCAATGGCGGCCGTGCAGGCGGCGGCGGGCGGATACAGCGATCTCGAATTTGATGTGCGTGCCGGAGCGCGCGGATCGAGACAGGCGCATATCGGCCGGCTGATCGCAGAGGTGACCGGCGCGGAAACCGGCCTCGTGGTCAACAACAACGCCTCCGCGATATTGCTCGGCCTGAGCGCCGTTGCGGGACCGGGCGGACCACGGGAGGTGATCGTCTCGCGCGGCGAGGGCGTGGAGATCGGCGGCGGGTTCCGAATCCCGGACGTTTTGAAGCAGTCCGGCGCAACGCTGGTGGAGGTCGGCACCACGAACCGCACCTACGTCCGCGACTACGCGACCGCCATCAACGAAAACACCGCGGCCATTCTCAAGGTCCACCCCAGCAACTTCCGCGTGACCGGGTTCACCCACGAGGCGGCGCTGGACGAGCTGGTGACGCTGGGACGGGAGCGGGGCGTGCCCGTGCTGAACGACCTCGGGAGCGGCTGCCTGCTTGACACCGTGCAGTACGGCCTCGCGCCAGAGCCGACGGTTCAGCGCAGCGTGGCGTGCGGGGCGGAGTTGTCTTTCTTCTCGGGCGACAAGCTGATCGGCGGCCCGCAGGCGGGCATCGTGGCCGGCAACGCCGAGTGGGTGGAGCGGCTGGCACGGCATCCGCTGGCGCGCGCCGTGCGGATCGACAAGATGGGTCTTGCGGCGCTCTCGGCGACGCTGACTTCGTATCTGAAAGAGGCGGCGCACGAGGAGGTCCCGGTGTGGCGGATGATCGCCATGCCGCTGGACGTGATCGGGGAGATCGCAGAGCGCTGGCTGCAGGCGATCGACTCTCCCGCCGTGCGTCTGCGTGCCGGTGAATCGACAGTCGGCGGCGGCAGCCTGCCGGGTGAGACGCTGCCGACGACTTTGCTGGCGATCACGCCGCACGATTCGCCGGACACCTTCGCGGGGCGGCTCCGTTCATCTGCAACGCCCGTTATCGCAAGGATAGTTGACGAGGACGTCGTTCTCGATCCCAGGACCGTGGCGGAAAGCGAATCGGACATTGTGGTCGCCGCAGTGCGGGAAGCGCTGGCGGCGGGCCGGGCATGACACCCGCGCGCAAGCGGAAACGCGTCCGCAACGCCCCGCCCCCGACGCCGGGTTTCGCTGCCGCACAGGTGGACTTCAAGATCGATCTCCACGGCATGTTCGTGCGCGAGGCAATGATCGCCCTGGACCTCCACATCGAGGTTTGTTTCGCAGCGAACGCACCCGTCTTGCACGCCGTCCACGGGCACGGCTCCGGCACCCTCAAAACAGCGGTGCGGGAGCGCCTGCGGGCGCACCATCTCGTAGACAAGGTGTATCCCGCCGGATATGGCATGGGCGGTGACGGGGTCACGATCGCAGAGCTCAGAACAGGCGACCGGTATGCTACGCGGCGTAATTCGCACAATGCTGCGCCGCTTCCGCCCCCTGACCGGCGGCGCTGACGGGTCGGACGATCCGGAAGCGCGGTTTATTCCCGGACTGCCCACGCCGTTGAAGCCCGATGACCCTCTTCGATCACAGACGTAAAGAGATCGCACGCCGGTCGGCGCCGCTCTCGACGCGGATGCGCCCCGAGACGCTCGACCAGATCCTCGGACAGGACCACATCCTGGGCCCGGGCAAGGTACTCAGGCGGGCGATCGAGGCGGACCGCGTCCCGTCGCTGATCCTGTGGGGACCGCCCGGCACCGGCAAAACCACGCTGGCACGCGTGATAGCGAATGTCACGCAGGCCCACTTCGAGACGATCAGCGCAGTCAACTCGGGGGTACGGGACATACGCGCCGCGGTCGAGGGCGCGCGCGAGCGGCTGGGGTTGGAGGGCCGCTCCACGATCATGTTCGTCGATGAGATCCATCGCTTCAACAAGGCGCAGCAGGACGCGCTCCTACCGGACGTCGAGGACGGCACGATAACGCTTATCGGAGCGACGACCGAGAACCCTTCTTTCGAGGTGATCGGGCCGCTGTTGTCCCGTGCCCGCGTATTCCGGCTCGAATCACTTGCCGATGACGACATCTCAGCGCTGGTCGATCGCGCCCTCGCAGATCCGGAGACCGGGCCGGGCGGGGGTGAGGCGACACTTGAAGACGATGCCCGCGCCCTGCTGGTCCAGGTGGCGAACGGTGACGCCCGGTACGCGCTCGACTCGCTGGAGCTGGCGGTGGCGTCTACCGAGCCGGCCGATGACGGGGAGCTGGCGGTAACGCTTGAGACGGTGGAGAACGCCGTTCAGCAACAGGCCCGATACGACAAGACGGGCGATCTCCACTACGACACGATCTCCGCCTTCATCAAGACGATCCGAGGCTCGGACCCCGATGCGGCGCTCTACTGGCTGGCGCGGATGCTCGACGCCGGCGAGGACCTGATGTTCATCGCAAGAAGGCTGGTTATCGCCGCCGCTGAGGATGTCGGGCTGGCCGATCCACAGGCGATCCGCATGGCGGTCGCGGCGCAGCAGGCGGTCCACCTGATCGGCATGCCGGAGGCGCGCATCATCCTGGCCGAGGCGACCGTTTACCTGGCCAGCGCGCCCAAGAGCAACTCGGCGTACCGGGCCATCGAAAAGGCGCTGGCAGACGTGCGCCAGACACGCAACGACCCGGTTCCGATGCACCTCCGGAACGCCCCGACAAAGCTGATGAAGGACATGGGCTACGGCGAGGGCTACAAGTACGCGCACGATTACGAAGACAACTTCGCAGCGATGGAGAACCGCCCGGAGAACGTACGCGGCCACCGCTATTACGAGCCCGGCGATCAGGGCTTCGAGCCACGAATCGCAGACCGGCTACGCCGCTTGTGGAAAGACGGGCGCTACGGAAAGCCGCCGCAGGAAGAAGACGGGAATTGACGGCTGGAGGATCGCATGACGGGGCTGGATCGCTGTCCGCTCCCGACGCAGCGTCCTGAGGCTCTCGAAGGACCGGATACCCGGCCCAAACGCCCGTGACCCCCCGCTGCTAATCCACGTCCACGCGGGGCGGCGGGTTGAGGACCGGGTGTATCGCCAGCACACGGGCTTCTGCAGATGACCGGTTGCGATTGCCGTGGCGGACACCGGGGGGCGGTACGAAGATGTCGCCGGCCCGAAGCACCACCTCGTCCTGCCCGAACGCCGCCGTAATCTCGCCCGACAGGCAGTAGATCCCTTCCTCGTGCGCCGGGTGGTAGTGCGTCTGCGTCCAGCCGCCGGGCGAGAATACGAGCTCACTAAAGTAAGTCGACTCTGCTCCGATGAAATCGCCGACCATCTCGTAGCGCAGCACCCCGGCGCGGAACTCGATCGGGGTCGAGTCGGCGCGAAATGTAGCCGAGGGTATCCGCCCATCAACGACTTCCGAGGGTAGCGCGAGCGGTTCGATCTCACGGTCCGGGACCGGGAAGATTGCGATGAACTTGAGCGGGGCGTCGCCGGCGTTGCGGACCGAGTGCCCTAGCCCGCGGGGCGCCAGAACGGTGTCGTCTGGGCCGGCGGTGAAGCGGTGGCCATCGACCACCATCTCGGCGGTTCCTTCGAGCACGAATATCGTCTCATCGGCGTTGGCGTGCCGGTGGTACGGGATGGCCGCGCCCGGGGCCATGGTCGCCTCTGTAATCGTGAGCATCTTGGAACCGGTCGATCGATTGGCGAGGATGCGGCCGGTAACCCCCGGCATAAGCTCGACGACTTCCTGGTCAGCGCGTCTGTTCACTGCCATCGGGGATTCCTTCTCCGATTACCGTGGTCGAGGGACGTGCCATCACCGGTCACGATAAAAACAGTGGCGTGCCATCGAACGTCTCGTAATTGGGCCGCAGCCGCTCCTTGTTGTAATACTTCTGCACGTCGACAACCTTGTGAGGACCATCGACCACGTCGAGCGGAACGCTATCGTAGACGCCGTTGCGGAGGCCGACGAGCCGGCCGGTCGTGCCTTTGAGCAACAGGTCGAGCGCCAGGTTGCCGAAAGCCATCGGCGCCACGGAATCGAGCACGTCGGGGGCGCCGCTGCGGATCAGGTAGCCCAGGCGCTGGCTGGTTACATTGATGCGGCGTCCGTTGTTGTAACTTGCTGAAAGTTCCGAGAGCCGGGCCGCTACCCGGTCGCCGATGCCGCCGAGCCTGCGGTGGCCATACTGGTCCGTCCCCTCGCCTTCAAAAGACCTCTCGCCCGACATCGCGGCCCCTTCCGATACCAGCACCACGGAATAGAGGCTTGGGTTTCGGTTGCGGTCGCGGACGAGTAGTTCGGCCAGGTGCTCGATGTCGAATTCGTGCTCCGGTATGACACAGCGGTCTGCGGCGCCGGCCATCGTTGGTAGCAGCGCCGTGAATCCTGAATAACGCCCGAATACTTCGATGACGAGGATGCGTTCGTGCGAGCCCGCCGTACTGCGGAGCGCGTTGGCCATCTCGATGGTGCGCGAGACACAGGTGCCGAAGCCGATGCAGTAGTCGGTGCCCGGCACGTCGTTGTCCATCGTCTTCGGGATGGCCACCACCTTGACGCCTTCTGTGTGCAGGCGATATCCGTAGCTGAGCGTGTCATCACCCCCGATGGGAATGAGGTAATCGATGCCCAGGTACTCCAGGTTTTTCAGGACCGCGGGCGTCACGTCATTGATGTCTTCGGCATACGCGTCACGCAGGTGCGGCGGCACCACGTCCCCGGGCAGGTGGCTGGGGCGCGTACGGGAGGAGTGAAGGAAGGTGCCGCCGGTACGCCCGGCCCGGTTGACGGCATCCTCGTCAAGCACCTGAAAGTTGTTGCTGTTGTCCGCATCCTTGTCAGGAATCGTATCGACCAGTCCGGCCCAACCCCGCCGGATACCGATTACCCGGTAGCCTTCTCTGATCGCCCGGATCGTGACCGCCCGGATGGCCGGGTTGAGCCCCGGGACATCGCCGCCTCCTGTAAGGACCCCAATGGTGCCTCTATGCGTCGCCATCGCCGGATGCCTCCGTATGCACGCGAACCTCTCATGATCGGGTACCGCCCGCCCTTACGCCCGTAAAACCCTCCGTCGCAGGTGACGATTCCCGGCCGCATCTGTGTGACCTTCCGCTCACGGGCGGTTCACACACGCGCCGGACGAGGCGATTCTCGCTCCGTCTCCGGTACTTGAACCGTGCCCGCGCTACCCGGCAACCTCCGCCATCACCCGCTCCATCGCGTTGATCGCGATATCCACGTCTTCGCTATCGATCCCGTAATGCGGGACCATGCGAAGGTCGGAATCGCCGCCGTTTATCAGGACGCCTTCGTCCTTGAGCCGGGCTGCGATCTCGTTGCCCCTGTGGGCCGGGACGCCGAACCGGACGATGTTGGTCTCGACAGTGGCCAGGTCGATCTCGATGCCGCGCATCTCGGCCAGCGCGCTGCCGAGCTTCCGGGCGTTGGCGTGGTCGTCCGCCAACCGGTCGATCATCGTGTCCAGCGCCACGATTCCGGCGGCGGCGATCACGCCCACCTGGCGCATGCTGCCGCCGAGCATTTTGCGCCAGCGGCGCGCCTCTTCGATCACTTCGGCGTCGCCGCAAAGCACGGAGCCGATCGGGCACGCGAGCCCCTTGGAGAGACAGAACCCGATGGTGTCGGCCTCAGCCACCAGCGCCGCGGCCGGCGTCTCAAGCGCCACGGCGGCGTTGAAGATGCGGGCTCCGTCCATATGAACGCGCAGCCCGTGCTCGCGTCCGGCGTCGGCCATCGTCTTGATCTCTTCCGGGGATATCGCCGTGCCGCCGGCCATGTTCTGCGTGTTTTCCACGCACAGGAGCTTCACGGGAGCCTTGTGGTGGTCCCGCGGCTTCGCGGCGGCGCGGATAGCGTCCGGGTCCATGGTCCCGCGCTCGTCGGTCTGGATCGGCATCAACACGATGCCGCCCAGCGCAGACGCTCCGCCCGCCTCGGCGTTGAGAATATGGCTCTTCGTGCCGAGCAGCACGGTGTCTCCGCGCCCGGCCTGCGCCAGTAGAGCGACCAGGTTGCTCTGTGTCCCGGAGCTGACGATGACCGCCGCTTCCTTGCCGAGCATCTCGGCCGCCCTGGCTTCAAGGGCGTTCGTAGTCGGATCGTCGCCATATACGTCGTCGCCCAGTTCGGCCTCGTACATGGCCTTGCGCATCTCGGGACTCGGATGGCTGACGGTGTCACTTCGGAGGTCGACGCGGATCATTCGACAAGTCCTCTATATGCCAGTCGCTCAAGGCGGGAAGAAGTTCGCCAGGATCGCCGGGGTCACCTGGATTATTGCGGGAAGGCCCACGGAAACCCAGGGCGTACCCTTTGGGGCTGCGGCGCCCGAATGCCGCGGGAATCGCCGGTCATTCTAGCAGCGCGCCAGGCACGCATCCCCGGCAAAAAATTGGGATGCACGGCCCGGAATCACGGGAGAGCCGAAAACTGTGCCCATGAGCCAGACGGCCATCAGCTACGAAGTCGATGGCGACCAGATCGACGGCGTGGTCGCGCAGCCGACGCCGGGCGAAGCGCCGCATCCGGGCGTTGTGGTGTGCCATCCTCACCCGTTGTTTGGCGGCGACATGAACTCGCCCGTAGTAGTCGCCATCTGCGCCGCACTGGCTGAAAAAGGGATCGCCTCGCTCAGGTTCGACTTCCGTCCGGGAACCGATGCCGAGCAACTGAACAAGACGTCAGCGCGTGACGTAGAGGTCGCGTTGCAGTTGCTGGACGGATGGGAACTGATAAACAGCGTCAGGCTGGGCGTGGCCGGGTACTCGTTCGGCGCCGCGGCGATCGCGCGGGCATCCGCCCGTCTCAAACCAGCCCGGGCGTTGGCCCTGGTAGCGCCCCCGGTCGCCGCTGTCCGGGGCTCTTCGCTGGAAAACGACGATCGTCCGCGTTACTTCCTGGTCGGCGGAAGGGACCGACTGGTCGACCCGGAAGAGCTGTCGGACCTGGTGGCGGGAATGCGATCTCCGGCCACGTTCGAAACCCTTGACGGGGCGGACCACATGCTCCGCGGATATGAGCGGGAGATTGGAGAACGCGTGGCCGAGTTTCTGGCCGGATTTCTACAGGCCGGACCGGCGGCGTGACGTGTTCCAACCGTGCCGCCCCGGCGTGTCGCCCAGACGTGGCGCCCAGTCGTGATACAAGGTCCCGTGCAAGCCGCGCTACCGGCCGGGACGTACATATACTTCAAGGGACGCAGACGGATCAGACGCCGGGGACCCGGTGGCCGCGATTCGCTTCTCCAACCATCCGGGCAACGAATTCTGGCAACCGGTTCAGGCCATGAGTGACACCTTTGAACGCCGGGCTGACGAAGACCAACAACAGCCCGCAAGCGCGGTGAGCGATCTCTCGGCGACGCAGGCGGAGGCGCCCGCGCCGCTTGCGCCAGGGACAACTGGCCCGCGGCCCGGCGCGCGCCGTGAATCGTCCTGGCGGGCCTTCCGCGACCCTCTTCTCGTCGGCGTCTTGCTCGCCGCGCTCGTCGCCGACCAGGTAACGAAGCAGCTTGTGCTCAATTCGCTCGGACCGGGCGTGTCGTGGCCGGAGGACGGATTCTTCCGGTTCACCTTCGTGCGTAACGATGGGACGGCGTTCGGCCTGTTCCAGGACAACGGCGCCCTGCTGACCATCATTTCGCTCGCCGCGGTGGCCCTGATCGTCTACTTCTACCGTGAGGCGGCGATGTCGTCGTGGTTCACCCGGACCGCCCTCGGGCTTCAGATCGGGGGGGCGGCCGGCAATATCATCGACCGGTTCCGGCACGGGTACGTGGTTGACTTCCTAGACGTCGGGCCGTGGCCGATCTTCAACATCGCTGACTCTGCGATCATGGTCGGCATAATTTCCCTCATCTTGTACTTCACCATCCTTGGCGGCCGCGGCCGTCACATCAGCGCTAGCGCGGACACGGGTGCAGGCCCGCCCACAGATGAGGGAACCGCCGGCCACACCGGCGATGCGGCCGTATCGGACACGGCGTCCGACGACCCGCCCACAGAGGCCTCGACGTCCCCTCCCGAGTCCCGGGACTGAGCGCGGTGCCCACCGCACGTTTCCGGCTAAGCGCCTCCCCGGACAACGATGAGGGAAATCGCCGCCTGGACGTCTGTATCGCGGAAGGCGTGACGGGGTTGAGCAGGAGCGCGGCCCAGCGCCTGGTGCGCGCGGGGGCGGTGGCCGTAGACGGGGTGGTCGAGACACGCCCGTCCCGCAGGATCCTTCCCGGCGTGGAGATCCGGGTGGAAGTGCCGGAGCCAGAAGGCGAGACAGAGTTGATCGCCACGAACCAGCAGTTCGAAATCGCGTACGAGGACGAGCATCTCCTGGTCGTGGATAAGCCGGTCGGGCTTTCGGTCCATCCCGGCCCGGGACACGAGACGGATACGCTTGTAAACGGGCTGCTGGCTGTCTATCCGGAGATCCGAGAAGTTGGCGAACGGGAGCGCCCCGGCATCGTTCATCGAATCGACCGTGAAACGTCGGGCCTGCTGATCGTGGCCCGGACACAGGAAGCCCACGCCCTGCTGTCCGAGGCGATCCGCGAGCGGCGCGTTCGGCGGACTTACGCTGCGCTGGTGAGGGGCGGTCCGGAGACGGACGAGGGCGTGATCGACGCGCCACTGGCACGCGATCCGCGCAACCGGCAACGCCAGGCGATCGTCGACGGCGGCCGCGAGGCGCGCACGCGGTTCCGGGTGCTGGAGCGGTTGGCGCGCACCACCCTGTTGGAGCTTGAGCTCGACACAGGACGCACCCACCAGATACGGGTCCACCTGTCGTCGATCGGAAACCCGGTGGTCGGAGATGCGGTGTACGGGCGGGCGGCGAAGGGCCCGGGCGGGTTGGCTCGCCAGTTCCTGCACGCAGCCGGCCTGTCGTTCAAGCACCCGATATCCGGTGAAACGATAGAAATGGAGTCTCCACTGCCGGCGGATCTCCAGGCGTCGCTCGACGCAGCCCGCCGGGAGTAGCCGACCCGAGCGGCCCGTTCACCGCGCACCGCGTAGGGGCGTATGGCAATACGCCCGGGGTCGGGTCGCCGGACCGCCGGCGGGTGATACGATTTCCAACCTCATGAATGACAAGTCCGCCACAGGACCGGTCCGCGTCCGGTACGCGCCGAGCCCGACCGGCGATCCACACGTCGGAAATCTCCGCACCGCCCTGCTGAACTGGGTGTTCGCCCGGCACGCGGGCGGCCAGTTCATCGTCCGCATAGAGGACACCGACCGGGAACGCCGTACCGAGGGCGCCGAGGAGCGGATCCTCGAAGCCCTGGAGTGGCTCGGCCTCGACTGGGACGAGGGTCCCGGGATCGGCGGACCGCATGCCCCGTACGTGCAGTCCGAGCGCAAAGAGCTCGGTATGTACAGCGAAGCGGCGCAGCAGTTGATCGATGCCGGCCACGCATACGAATGCACCTGCACGACCGAGCGGCTGGAGCAGGTCCGGCAGCGTCAGCGAGCCGAGAAGAAGCCGACCGGGTACGACGCGCACTGCCGGAACAAGTCGGACGCGGAACGAGCCGCGGACAGATCGCAGGGGCTGCCCGCGGTTGTGCGGTTCAAGGTCCCGCTTTCCGGCGAGGTCGTGTTCAACGACCGGCTGCGCGGGCCGGTGACGTTCGACCCATCGCTGCTCCAGGACTTCGTGATCCTGAAGTCTGACGGCTTCCCGACTTACCACCTGGCCCACATCGTAGACGACCATAAAATGGGCATCACGCATGTGTTGCGGTCTGAGGAGTGGATCTCGTCCACGCCCCGGCACGTGTTGATATACGAAGGATTTGGCTGGGAGCCGCCGGAGTTCGTCCACCTCTCGATACTGCTCGGGCCCGACCGCGCGAAGCTGTCCAAGCGCCACGGCGCGACGGCGCTCCTTGATTACCGGGACCGGGGCTACCTGCCGGAGGCGCTGTTCAATTTCCTCGCCCTCCTCGGCTGGTCTCCCGGCGACGACGACGAGGTGATGAGCCGGGACCGGATCGTCGAGAAGTTCTCCCTGGACGGTCTGAACGCGGCGCCCTCGATCTTCGACATGACCAAGCTGGAGTGGATGAACGGCGTGTACCTGCGCCAGTTGCCGGTAGAAACGCTCGCCGGGATGCTGGCGCCTGCGCTGGAGGCGCCGGACGGGTTGCCGGCGTCCATCGCACGGCCGATCGACCGCAACTACCTGGCGCAGCTCGTGCCGCTGGTGCACGAGCGACTGAAGGCGATCGATCACGGGGAGGTGGCCGACATGCTGGCCTACTTCTTCCAGGACGAGATCGAGGT
>JACZRO010000194.1 GCA_022574675.1 Chloroflexota bacterium | reverse complement strand
CGGTCCATCAACCCCTGCGTTATCTTCGGGCCGATCTCGGCCGACGCCGGCCAGTGCTCCTTCGTCTTCCGGTCCTTCACCAACTCCAACCCCTGCAACAGCCCGATGCCCCGGACATCGCCCACTATCGGGTGCCTGTCCTTGATCTCCAGCAGCCGCTCCGACAGCCGCTCGCCCTGGATGCGGCAGTTCTCGACCAGACCCTCGCGCTCGATAATCTCCAGGTTCGCCAGCGCTGCGGCGCAGCCCGCCGGGTGGCCCGTGTACGTGAACATGTGCTTGAAGGTCGCATCGGGACCGCCCGTGAAGGCGTCCGAGACGCGCTTCGAGGCGATCGTGCCGCCCATCGGGAAGTAGCCGCTCGTCAGCCCCTTGGCGATCGACATGATGTCCGGCGTCACGCCCACTGTGTCGGCCCCGAACCACTTGCCGGTGCGCCCAAATCCGGTAATGACCTCATCAAAGATAAGCAGCACACCGTACCTGTCGCAGATCTCGCGCACCCGTTCAAAATAACCGGGACCCGGGACCACGCCACCCAAAGGTTGCGACACCGGCTCCGCGATCACGGCCGACACCGACTCCGGGCTGTGGAAGAGGATCGCCTCCTCGATGGCGTTGGCGCAAAGCTCGGCGCACTCCTCGGGCGTCTGCCCGCCGTACTCGCAGCGGTACGGGTTCGGGTTGGCCACGTGCACCACGTGCGATGGGACCGGCTGGTACTCCTCACGCGGCAGGAATGGGTGCGAGCCGAGCCACATCGTCGCCCAGGTGGCGCCGTGGTACGAGCCCTTGCGGCTGATCACCTTGTAGCGGCCCCGCTCGCCGGTGCGGTTGTGGTAGCCCTGCGCCAGCTTCAGCGAGGTCTCGTTCGACTCGGACCCGCCGCTCGTGAAGAAGGTCTTCGTCAGGTCGCCGGGGGTCAGCTCGGCCAGTTTCGCAGCGAGCCGGACGGTGCTGGGCGTGCTGCCTGCGTAGACGTGCATCGACACGTCCTTCAGCTGCTCATAGACGGCGCGTGCGATCTCCTCGCGGCCGTGGCCCACGTTCCTGAAGTACATCCCGCCGATGCCGTCGATATAGCGGTTGCCCTCCATGTCATCGACGTAGATGCCGTCGCTGCCGACGAGCATCAGGGGGCCGCCTTCTTCCGCAAGTTGCGCGGCGTTGCGTGTCCCGACGAAAAGATGCTCGACGGCGGCCATGTGCAGGCCGGTGGCGTCATCCGGCGCGGGGACGTGTGTCTGGGTCGGCGTGGCCACGTTGCTGTCCTTGATGATTTGGGATGATGCGGGCGTAGATCTAACGTGGCGACAGTCTACATTTGCGACGGCCCCGCGCTCCCGGGGACTCGGCGGCCCCGTGGCGCACCACCGGCCGCAGGTAAAGATTGCATTACACTCGGTCGGGCATCGGCAGCCCGTGCCGATGGACCCAGGGAATAGAGGGATTGAAGGCGGCGATGACAACGAGTCAACAGGCAACCGGCATCACGTCTTACCGCCCGGACCTCGCCGGGGTCACACACGCCGTCTCAAGCGGCCACTACCTTGCGACCGCCGTAGGTTTCCGCATCCTGGAGCAGGGCGGCAACGCGATCGACGCCGGCGTGGCGACCGGCATCGCCATCAACGTCGTCGTCGCCGATAACACGAGCTTCGGCGGCGTGGCGCCTATCGTGATCTACGATGCAACGGCCGATCGCGTATTCACGCTGTCCGGCCTCGGCCGCTGGCCCGGGAACGCCACCCTTGAGCATTTTCTGGAAGACCGCGGCGGCGACATCCCGACCGGGATGGAACGGGTGATCACGCCCGCCGCCGCGGACGCCTGGCTTACGGCCCTCGCGGACCACGGCACGATGACGCTGGAGCAGGTGATCGCACCCGCGCTGGAGCTCGCCCGGGACGGTTTTCCCGTCAGCCGCGCCGTCGGCCGGCGCATCGCGGCCGCGTACGAAGGCTTCCGGGGCTGGCCGTCCACCGTAGAGGTGTTCGCACCGAACGGCAGGCCCATCGCCGCCGGTGAGCGGCTCGTCCGGACAGACCTGGCTCGCACCTTCGAGCGACTGATTGATGCCGAGCGCGCCGCCGCCGGCAGGGGACGCGAGGCCGCCATCCGCGCCGCCCGCGACCTGTTCTACACGGGGGAGATCGGCGAGGAGATCGTGGCCGCCGTCCAGGAGGGCGGGGGGTTCCTGACGATGGACGACATGGCCTCGTTCCACGTCGGCCGGGAGGCGCCCGAGACGGGAACGTTTACCGGTCCCGCCGGGGAGTTCCAGGTCTACACCTGCGGCGCGTGGTGCCAGGGCCCATCCTTCGCCGAGGCCATCCAGATACTGGATGGGCACGATCTTCTTTCGATGGGCCACAACTCGGCCGATTACATCCACGTCCTCGCCGAAACCGTCAAGCTGTCGTTTGCCGACCGCGACGCGTTTTTTGGCGACCCTGACATGGTCGATGTGCCGATAAAGGGCCTGCTCGATCCTTCTTACGCCAGCGAGCGGCGCTCTCAGATCGACCTTGAGGCTGCCGCTCCGACAATGCCACCCCCGGGCGATCCCTGGCGATTCGAGGGCCGGTCTGCGCCCGCCGGTTACGACTACCAGCCGCCGGAACCGCTCGCCGCCGGGTCCGAGGGCGACACCAACTACGCCTGCGTGGTCGACCGCTGGGGCAACATGTTCTCTGCGACGCCCAGCGACACGATCGGCATGGCGCCGTTGATCCGGGGCCTCGGGTTCGCCCCGTCCGGTCGCGGCACGCAGTCCTGGCTCGATCCGCGGCACCCGTCGGCGCTCGCGCCAGGCAAACGCCCGCGTCTCACCCCTAACGCCCTCCTGGCCTTCAAGGATGGCCGGCCCTGGATGCCCTTCGGAACGCCGGGAGGCGATGCCCAGGTACAGACGACGCTCCAGTTCTTCCTCAACCAGGCCGTGTTCGATATGACACCGCAGCAGGCGGCAGAAGCGCCGCGATTCCAGTCGAAGAGCTTCCCGGATTCATTCTGGCCGCACGCGTACTACCCGGGGCGGCTGGACCTCGAAGGCCGGATCGACCCCGCTACGGCGGAGGAGCTGTCCCGCCGCGGACACCTGGTAAACCGCATCGACGACTGGGCACGGGCCACGGGCGACGTTTGCGGCATCGCCCTCGACAGTGACACCGGGACGGTGACCCCTGCGTCCGATCTGCGCGCCGATGCGTACGCCATGGCGAGGTGATCAGCCACCCCGGCATCACATGACAGAACAACACACCACCAACGCCCCGATAGGCCCGGTCGACCACGCCAACAGGAGGCGCTTCCGACTGGGCCTGCCACGCTGGTACATCGTCGTTGGCATCGTGATAGGCGCGTCATTCACCGGCGGCTATCTGATCAACTCTTATTTCTTTTGCCTGGCCCAGACCAATTGTGGCCTCCCGGCACACTGGATTATCGCCATCGCGCTCCTCGGGGCGTCCGTCGGCGCGCTATTCGGATGGACCTCCGGCAAGTTTTTCCGCTTCTTTTACCGTCTGACGCGCGTTGATTGAGCGGCCCTGCCCCGGGGGTCCAAGATCGGGCCGGCCGTGACGCGGTCCAGGAACGTTAATCACACCGACGCGTCTCGCTAAGAGGCCGCGGGAGAGCAGCGACCATGCCGCCTGCCGGAGATCAATTCGTCCTGTGGGCGATGAGCGACGCCCACGTCGGGTCTGACCTGAAAAAAGGTGACGGCCGCCGAAGCCTTGCCGATGCGATCGAGCAGTCGGAGGGGCCGGACGGTTTCGACTGGGACCTGGCGATCAACCTGGGCGACTTCTCGGGCACGCAGACCTCGCCAGACGACGCCGAGGGCCGGGAGATCGTCCGGCAATACGGCGCGCTCAAGAAACACCGACGCGAACAGGTTTACGACCTGGTTGGTAACCACGACGCCTCGGGGCCCTCGGAGC
>JACZRO010000193.1 GCA_022574675.1 Chloroflexota bacterium | reverse complement strand
CGTTCCGGGAAGTGTTCCGGGTCGCCACGGCTCGCGAAGGGTCAGGAATCTCTTTTTTAACAGACCAGCCCCCGGCCTTTCGACCGGGGGCTGAGTCCGTTTCGTGTTCCTGGTGGAGACGGGGGAGAGTCGAACTCCCCGTCCAGAAAGGGTTTCGCTTCGACGTCTACAGGCTTAGTCGGCGATTTATGAATCTCGCCGCCGAGTTCGCTCTCCGTCAGGCTACCTCAGCGGCCAGCCGATGATCTTGGGTCCGCGCCAATCGGCGTCAGGCGGACAGCACCCCGAGTGAGCGTCGCAGCCACCGGTCCCCTCGGGGGAAGAACCGGGGCTACGTGACCGTTTCTAGGCGGCCATAGCGAGTTCGCGCTCGCCAGTTAATTTTGCGCCAACGGATTAGCGAGGGAGCTGGCGTCCTCGGCCTGCAGTCTGGCGGATGCCTCCCTGTCGAAACCACGCGTCCCCAGATGCCCCTCAATCGTACCGCGAACCGGCGATTCACCGTAGTCTCAAAAGCAAACGCCGTGCGGCAGATGCACACGCGTTTCCCGCTGAAGACCGCCACCGGAAGTCCTCAAAACAGGGCAGGGCGGCTCGCTAGCGCTCCCGGCGCCTGGTCGCCCGCTGCATCTCGCGCTCCGTCTCCCGTCGTTTGATGGCATGCCGCCGATCGTACTGGCGCCGTCCCTTTGCGACCGCAATCTCCACCTTCGCATGGTGATCCTTCAGGTACAGGCGCAGCGGGACCAGCGTTGAACGCTCCCGGCCAAGCTGCAGCTCCAGCCGGGCGATCTCCCTTTTATGGAGCAATAACTTGCGTGGACGCAGTGTGTCGTGTTCCGAGTAGTGGCTCGCGCCCTTGAACTCAGCGATATGAGCGTTCATCAGCCACAACTCGCCGTCGCGGATGCGCGCGTACGCCTCCGCAATGTTGACCCGGCCCTCGCGCACTGACTTGATCTCGGTCCCGGTGAGAACTATTCCGGCCTCGAACCGCTCTGAAAGGTCGTAGTTGAAACGGGCGCGACGGTTCTGCGCGATGGTCTTGAATCGCGTGCCGACGTCCGTCTCTGCCGTTCGCTCGCGGCCAACCGTGCGCCTGGGCATGTTCGACCCGTTCAGCCCACCTGCGCGATGGACAGCTGGAAGTTAAGTTGCTCGATCGCTGCTTCGAGCTGGAGGTCCACCTCGGAGTCGAAGGGCAACTCGATCGTGACGTCGGGTTGCACGCCGTCGCCCTCGATCAGATCGCCGTTCGGCGTGTACCAGCGGCCGATCGTCAGGTAAATGCCGCCGTCGTCCTCCTTGAGATCGCGAAGGATGTTCACGGACCCCTTCCCAAACGTCTTGGTGCCCAACACTGCCGCACGCCCGCGATCCTGCAGGGCAGCCGCCAGGACCTCGCTCCCGCTGGCGCTGAACTCGTTCACCAGCAACACGAGCGGCATATCCAACGCCGATCCACCGGAGCGTGCGGGCCAGTCGCGACGGACCCCGCGCCCGTTGATCTCGTACGTCACCAACCCGCCGTCCAGGAACTCTGAGGCAACGTCGACCGTCGCTTCGAGCAATCCCCCGGGGTTCGAGCGCACATCGAGGATGATTCCCTCAGAATTGGCCGCTTTCACTTCTTTAATCGCTTCGCGCAGCTCTTCCGCCGTGCGTTCGGTGAACTGCGTTATGCGTATGACCGAGTACGGCGGGTCCTCCGGGTTTCCGTCGCCATCGTGCAGGTCCCGTGTGAACACGCTCGCCGTCGGTATCGTGCCGCGTATGATCGTCACAACGATGGGATCGAGCTCGCCGAGCCTCTGGATGGTCAATTCGACGGGAGTGCCGCCTTCGCCGCGAATCCGGTTCACGGCGTCGATCACGCTCCAGCCCTCGGTATCCTCACCGTCCACAGCAATGATGATGTCGCCGGACTTGATTCCGGCGCGCTCGGCCGGCGTGTCCGGGATCGGCGCCACTACGATGATGTGCCGGCCGTCCGGCGTGTTGTCTATCTGAGCGCCTATGCCTTCAAAATTGCCCTGGAACGACTCAAGCTGTCGCTTGTACCCTTCGGGCGTCACGTACGCCGTGTACGGGTCGTCGAGCGCGTTAAGCATGCCGCGGATGGCGCCGCGTGCCAGCACTTCCGGGTCGATCGTATCGCGGTCGACATACTCGCGCGCTATCGCGGCGAACGTCTCCCAGACCGCTTCCAGCCCCTCTGGAATGTCGTTCGGGCTATCGATCACCGGCAGCGGGCTCGCCGTGGCGATCAGCCGACCGCGCCCCGGGAGCTCGTCATCGGTCGTCGATGTTACGGATTCACCGTCGCCGCTACCGCACGCCACGGCAAGCAAAACGAACGCGCCTGCGATGATTGGGCGCCAGCGCCCGAGGTTCTTCAACATGACGTCCGATGTTACCTCGTGGACCCGCCTGCGAGCGGAAACAAAAAGGCCGGCGACACGGGGCCGACGACGAGTTACCCGAGCGTAGCACGACGTTCCGTGCCGGCGGATCGCAGTTGCGCCGCACATAAAGAGGAAGCGCCACGCACGCCCGACGCGCCGCACACACAAACCATACGCCGCCACGGGCAGTTCGGGTTCGGACGCCCACATGCCGGTGGCCCGGGCAGGGGACGCGATAGGCCCCTGAGGATTCTTTCCCGATGACCACAGGCATACGAGCGCGGTTTACATAACCATCGGAAGCGGTGCTTCGTAATTGACATAACTACTATAGTGCGACGCAGTTTCTATCGAGACAGACACCTGCCCTGCCCCCGGATCGCCCCGGCCCGGGAGATCCCGGCTCCCCGGCTTACAATCCGCAGCGCGCCGACCCCCGCCGGACTCAGGCCCGCGTCGCCAGTCGATGCCGCCGGCCCCGGCCCGGTGTGTTCAGGTCTCACCTGGCCTCGGCGCGCCACGACAGCTCCACAAAACCGGCGCACGTTCACCACGCCGGCCGAACGACCGAGAGGATTCCTGCCATGCGTGCCCTGGGATACGCCGAAGTCGCCATCGTCGTCCAGGACGTGGCCCGGTCGGCGGAGTTCTACGTCGACCTCATCGGGTACACCGAGGCGCACTTTGACACCTACACGCCGCCGGCCGGCAGCCGGATCATCCAGGTCGGCCCGGACCATTTCCTGGGATTATGGGAGCCCGGCGTGTGGTCCAGCGACTACCTGGACGGGTCATACGGCGACTACTTCGGCAAGAACGTCGGCCAGGCCCACCTGGTCATGGCGATCGCCCAGGACGAGGTACAGCCACTCGCAGACCGCCTGACCGCGGCCGGGCACGACATCGCAGGCCCCATGCCGCACGGAGACGGATCGCTGCATCTGTACGTATCAGACCCGGACGGACACGCCATCGAGTTCTGGGGCAAGTCGGTGGGCTGATGCGGGATCTCGGCACGCCGTCCCTAGCGCAGCGGCATCCAGCCGTTTCCCGCGTTCGCCTCGTCCAGTGGGCCCATGTAGACGTATGAACGGCCGTCTGCGTCTGTCTTCCTGGCCGTCTCCTCTTCAAAGTCGATTTCGATCGTTCCGTTTTCGCAACGCACCGTGACGCGGGCGCCCTCCTGGGCCTCGACCTTCAACGGAACGCCGTCGATCACGTTCCCCGGCCCGGCTTCCAGACGGAGCCACGGGTCGACATCGCCACCGCGGAGCAACTGCGGCATCTCGGCCTGGTCGATCACCGTAAGGCCGTCTGCGTCGCACGAGTAGAAAGGCCGCGCCGGGAAGGGCGCGTCAGGGAAACCAGGCATGGGGTGGTCCTTGCTACTGGAGGACGTAGAACTGCCGGAGCGGCGTGCCGCGGACTACGGACGTCGGGAGATACAGGCCAGGAGATCGTTCGCCTCGGCTCGCGACGACAAGCCGCTGAGGTCCATCAGCCGACCGCGGCCGCAATTTGTTCTGCACGCTGCGCGGCTGCCTTCAGTTCCTCGTCGAT
>JACZRO010000192.1 GCA_022574675.1 Chloroflexota bacterium | reverse complement strand
GCCGGTCACAACGGTGGCCAGCCGCCGGTACTTTCGTACCTGACCGGTCGAGTATCGCGGAGCGCCATTAGCTAAACATAACGCTAATAATGCTGGGTAATATGCTGGAATAGCGGCATATACGCGGGATCGAGAAGTCGACCGGTGATGCGTAACGGTTAGCCTCCCGTTCAATGCCCGTGGGCGACTCCGGTGTGATCGGGCCTGGACTTTCTGGTTTCTGGGTATTTCTGAGCGTACCGGGGATAAAAGTGCGGCGCCGATCAGTGCGGCGGTGGATCGAAGGTCGTCGATTCCCGTTCCCGCGTTCGCGAAACGAGAGGGACGCGCAACGCGGGCGACCACGTTCGTGCAACGCCTCGCCCTACGTGACGCGAGCCGACGCGGGTCTGGGAGAACGCCGGTCTCCGTCCGTGACCGCACTCGTAGCGCCCCTTGACCCTGGTCACCGGGTTCGGGCTCCCGATCGTACGAATCCCCGGGTTGCTTCCCAGAGGCGCGTTTCGGAGAGCGATCCTCAGTCTGGCGACGGATATACCGGCGGCAAAAACGCCCGGCTGCCTGGCAGCGGCTACGTCGGGATGAGCGAGCTGAACCGCTACCCCTTTCCCTACACGCGTGCGTGTACCCCCGGAAGGCCCCGGCAACATGGCGGCTGATCGGCCGACAAGTGGGGGCAAATAGCTGCGCACGGCGGCATAACTGCCGGTCGGTCGGTGGACAAATGGCTGCATGCCCGGCATAATGCCTGATTGGTCGGCATATGCGACGGGAAAATGCCCAACGTGCCGGGAAGCTGGGCTGTGTGTCCCGTTTGGGAAGCGGGATCGTTCCATGTGTTTAAAAGGCCATGCGGGCGTTGTTCAGCGCCAGAGCGCTATCAACCGCCATTCTGAAGTAAGGTGACGCTCTCCGGGGATTACAGGCGTATTTATTCGTGAATATCGCGGCAGAAGGGGCCAGGTAAATTGGGTAAATTGAGTCTCTACGAATACCCGGATGCGTCGCTGAACGATTCGCTCGCGATCGGTCGTCGTATCGCGCGTGAGTTCATGGGTTCTGTTTCCCGGTCTACGCTGGCCGGCGCATTGCAGATGAGCGATCGCGGAGGCGGTTTCGGCGCCCGGATCGGCGCGATGCGTATATGGGGCATCGTTGAGGGGCGCGGCACTATCCGCCTCACACGTAACGGCCTCCGCGCCGTAAACCCGCTCACGCCAGAGGAGTCGGCAATGGCGCGGCGCGATCTCGCGTCTTCGGTCCCGTTGTTCATGGAGCTCGCCGGCCGGTTGGACGGGATACCCCCGGATCGCGCCCGCCTCGCCCTCCTCCTCGAGGACATTACCGGAGCGAACCGGATGGAGATCGAACGCCGGCTCCAGGCAATTGCGCGCGTTTTCGAGGACGTGTTGCCGTTGCTGCCCGGACCCGGTGCAACCACAGGGGAAAGGGCCCGGAGACCGGCGACCTCCGATGTGCGGGCCGCTTCCACGGACGACGATGGCGATTCCGGCTTGGGATTTCTCGACATACCGTCGTTGCTGGACGATCCGGCGTCGGCGGCCGCGGCACTATCGCCGGCCCCCGAGCCCAACCCCGAGAAGGCCAGCGATCCCAGAATCGAGGTCGTGTTCCCGGGCGGCCGGATCTCGTTGCCCGAGACTATCGCCAGCCTGGACGTGATCATCCAGGTGCTCCAGGAACGCCGGGGCAACCTGACGCGTGGAAGCTCTCCGGCGTCTTTCTAGGCGGGCGCCAGGCATAAGCGGGTCTGCTACATCTTCAAAAGGATCTTGTGTGCGCCGCTTTCCCCGGCATGGAGCTGGCGATAACCCTCCGCGGCGTCGCTGATCGGCATGACATGCGACACGAGCCGGGCGAGGTCCAGCGCGCCACCCCAGAGAGCGAGCATCGCCTTCGACACGTCTGCGCGGGACGGCGGGCGGGCGCGCTGGATTCTCACCCCACGTTCGTTATCGGAATCGATCGTCAGAGAACCCGGCAAAGCCGCCGGCAACTCCGGCTCGGTAAGTACCACGAGGCCGTCCGGGCGGACGATCCGCAACGCGATCCCCAGCTGCGCGCTGCCCGCGCCCGCTCCCAGGATCACTGCGCCGGGGCCGTCGCCCCCGGTCGCCTCTCGTACGGTCTCGACGACCCTGTCTATATCGGGTTTTACATCGGGGTCAACCCCGGGCGCCGGTGTGTCGAACGTGACCGCGCCCAGCCTGCGTGCCAGGCGCAGTCGCCGATCGTCGCCGTCCAGTGCGACCACCTCCTCGACGCCCGCCGCCGCCAGGGCGATGAGGGCGGAAGCGCCGTAGGGGTCGCAGCCGATCACGGCGATCCGGGCGGCGCCGTCCGCCATCGCCAGGTCCGCCGCCGCCGCACCGAGCCCGTAGGTGTCGCCAAGCAGCAGCGCTCGCTCCTCGATCGCGGCAGCCGGGACCCTGAAAAGTGTGGTGTCGGCGAAGGGGACACGGATGTAAAGGGCGTGTCCGCCGTCCAGGCCTTCCCAGCCGAAAGCTCGCCGTCCGTCCGCCGTCTCAAAAACCCCGAGCCCGGTCACGAGATCGCCCAGGTCGATGGACGCCACGCCGGCGCCTACCTCATCCACCACGCCGCAGAACTCTGCGCCGGGAATCGTGCCGGGCCACGGGTCCGGGCCGGCGTAGCGGGCGAGATCGCGCGGGCCGATGGCGGCGGTTGTGACGCGAATTATGGCGTCCGAGTCGTCCAGGATGCGGGGCGTGCGGCGCTCGGCGGCCTCGACGCGGCCGGGCCCGTCGAAGCTCAGCGCCAGCATTCAGTCAATCTCGTGATCTAGGCTCGTCGTTCGGCCTTCGCAGTGGGAGGGGTGGGCGCGGGTCACACGTTTTCCTTGACGCGCTCCGCGAGTTTTATCGTCATGCCGGGTGAGGCGGCCAGCTCGTCGATTGACGCCTCACGTATTCCCTTGAGCGATCCGAACTGCCTGACAAGCTGTCGCTTGCGCTTGGGTCCGATCCCCGGCACCAGGTCCAGTGCCGACTGTCGGGCGCCCTTCGATCGCAGGTTGCGGTGGAAAGTGATGGCGAAGCGGTGCGCCTCGTCCCTGATGCGCTGCACGAGGAACAGGCCCTGCGAACCGCGGGGGAGGATGAACGGCTCGGGCGAGTCCGGTATGAATATCTCCTCCTCCTGCTTGGCCAGGCTGGCGAGCGGAACGTCCTCTACGCCGAGCTCCAACATCACCTGCAGGGCGGAGCTCAGCTGGCCCTTGCCGCCGTCGATCAGCACCAGGTCCGGCACTATTCCGAAGGTGTCCGCCTTCATCGCTTTACCGGCGTCCCCGTTCGTTGGCCCCTCGGATCCCCCGGCGTCTTTTCTGGCCTCCACCGCCTTCTGGAGGCGGGAGAACCGCCTGCGCAACACCTCCCGCATCGACGCGAAGTCATCGTTCTTGTCGTGGCTCTTGATCTTGAAGCGCCTGTAGTCGGATGTTTTCGGGCTGCCGTCTTCGAACACCACCATCGATGCGACGGTGTTCGTTCCCTGGATGTGGGAGATGTCGTAACACTCCATCCGTCGCGGGAGACGGGGCAGGCTGAGCTCCTCCTGGAGTTGCTGCATGGCGGCATCCATCACGTCGGAATCGGAGAGCCACTTCAACTTGAGCTGCTCCAGCCCTTCCGCGGCGTTCTGGCCCACCATCTCCAGCAGGCGTCGTTTTTCGCCCCGTTTCGGGACAGAGAGGTTGACCGGACCGCCACGGCGTTCAGAGAGCCAGGACTCGATCACCTCGGCGTCCTCGATCTCCACCGGCACCAGCACGCGCCGCGGCACATGCGCGGCTGAGTCGTAGAACTGCTTTATGAACTGGGTGAGGATGCCGGACGCGTCTTCATCGCGTGCCCCGGCCATGATGAAGTGGTCGCGACCGATCAGGTTGCCCCGCCGCACAAAGAACACCTCGACCCACGCCTCGTCCCGGTCGCTCGCGATGGCGATGACGTCCAGGTTTTCGCCGGACATCGAGAGCA
>JACZRO010000191.1 GCA_022574675.1 Chloroflexota bacterium | reverse complement strand
TTGCCGATAGACCGGCTGAGGGAGCTTCGCGACGAGGGGGTGATCGGCAGTCTCTCGCCGTCCGCCTACAGCTTCGTGGGCGCCGCGTCACAACTCCGGCTGCTCAAGGAAAGCGGCCCGCAACTCGCCGAGAGGTTGATCGACCAGGAGGTGGACGCGACCCTGCTGGTCGCCGCCTGACCGGTCTGTCACGTGTCCGTGGGACACTTCGCACGAGTGCTCGAAGAGCGCGGGATCCCGACCGTGGTGATCTTCATACAGGCCTGGAAGCACCGCGCCGAGGAGCTAAAGGTACCGAGAACGCTGGTGACGCAGCACCCGATGGGCCGGACCGTGGGCGGGCCGTTCGACGTCGAACGCCAGTCAGCAGTAGTGAGGGCCGCTCTGGAGCTTCTGGAATCGGCCAGCGGAAACGGCGCCCTGGAAGTGTTCCCGGAGCCTTATCGCATCCCGACGTCCCGGGCAACGGGCGCGGTGAAATAGGACCGAGGCCGGCCGCGCGTCCCGGGATTCCGTCACCCGCTCCACGAATCTCCCGCTTACACCACCACTCGCTACCGCGATCGGCCAGATACTTGCCCGCGGCGGTCCCTAATGGGATAAGGTCGGTATCTCGAATCCAGCGAGTTGAGAGGTACATGGGAAGAATATTCGGGCGCGGCCTGATCGTGCTCCTGCCTCTCGCCATCACGGTGCTGATTATTCAGTTCGTCGTGAAAACGATCGATTCGGTGTTCTTGCCGTTCATCGATCCCCTTGTCGGTCCGGACATTCCCGGTCTCGGGCTGCTCCTGTTCATCGTGATCGTCTTCGTGGTCGGGGTGCTCAGCCACAGGATCGCGGAGTCGTTCGGTCGAACGATCGAGCGCGGCATCATGAAAGCGCCGTTTATCGGCGGCATCTACCTGACGGCGAAGCAGGTGGCGATGTCGGTTTCTGGGTCGCACGAATCGAGCTTCGACACCGTCGTCACCGTCCCTTTCCCGACGGATCACAGCGTGGCGATCGGTTTCCTGACGCGCGAGTTCACGAACGATTCAAACCACGAGTTTGGCATCGTATACATACCCACCACGCCCGTGCCCAGCTCCGGGTTCCTGATCATCGTGCCGATGGAGCGCATCTCGATCCTGGACATCTCGGCCGCCGAAGCGATGCAGATGGTGGTGACCGGCGGAGTCGTGGTCCCTGACGGACTCAGCAAACTCGGCAAATAGCGGCCGGGGCCACGTTTGCACGATACGCGTAGAGGATCAACCCGCGGTCATAAAGTCGAGCGAGCAAGTTGATAAAAGCGCGCGCTCGTGCGGTCAATCCTCTCGCTGGAGGACGCGGCCCGGCCGGGCGCCGGTGTGGCGGCCGTCCCGTATCACGAACTCTCCGTTGACCAGGACATGTGGGATCCCGACCGGGTACCGGTGCGGCTCCTCGAACGTCGCCGCGTCGCTCACGGTGGCGGGATCGAACACGACGATATCTGCGACCGCGCCCTCCCGTAGTACGCCCCGGTCCGACAGCCCCAGCCGCCGGGCCGGCATGCCGGTCATCTTGTGTACCGCCGTCTCGAGCGAGATCAGCGGCTCGTCACGTACGTAACGCCCGAGGACTCTCGGGAAGGCGCCGTAAAATCGCGGATGGGGCAGTGACGACTCCCAGATCCCTGCGCGCGCTATCGCCTGGCCGTCTGACCCGATCATCGCGTGGTCGTAGGCCATGAAAAAGCGAACGTCGCCCTCGACGCGGTTGTGCATGATCTCGGCGACCTCGTTGTCTTCTTCGTCGATCAGCATCAGCATCGCCTCGATGCCATCGACCCCTCGCATTTCGGCGATCTCTGCCAGGGTCTTGCCGACCAGTTCGCGGTTCTGCTCGCTCGCGACGGTGGCTACAACATGGGGCTCAAACGACCACGGGAGCCCGCCAAACCAGCCTTTCGACGTATCTTCATGGACCTTCGCCCTGGTGACGGGGTCACGAAGACGGGCGAGCATGGCCTCGACCCCGCCTTCCTGGACCCAGCCCGGCAGCAACTGGCTGAACCCTGAAGACGACGCCGTGTACGGGTACATGTCGCAGGTAACGTCCTCGCCGCGCTCACGTGCCCGGTCGATCACCGCGACGAGTTGATCGCCGTTGCCGTACTCCCGCGAGTCGATGATGGCGATGTGCGAGAACTGCACGGGCACACCGGAGCGCCGCCCGATCTCGACCGCTTCCTCGATCGCCTTCACATGCCAGCCGGCCCAAACTCGGGCGTGCGTGGCGTAGAAAGCGTGCTCGAAGTGCGACATGACGGACGCCAGCGAAACGATCTCGTCCGTGTCGGCGTAGCTCGACGGCGGGAGCGTCAGACCTGTGGACATGCCGAACGCGCCCTGCTCCAAAGACTCGCTGAGTAGTCGCCGCATGAGCGTCATCTGGTCGTCCGTCGGCCGGTGGTCGTCGACCGCGCCGGCCGCGATGCGGAGCGCCGAGTGGCCGGCCAGAGGAGCGATGTTGATCGAGACGCCGTTCTCGTGGACGGCGGCGGCGTAACCGGCCAGATCTTCCCAGTTCCAGGGCGCTCTGGACCGCTGGTTCGAGCCCAGGCCCTGCCGGAGGGCTTCTATGCCGCCCGGGCCGGCCGGGAAGGGGGAGAAACCGCAGTTGCCCGTGACCTCTGTGGTGACCCCCTGGTACGCCTTGCTCTCGCCGCCTGGGTGATCGATCAGCGACACGTCGGAGTGAGTGTGGATATCGATGAACCCGGGGCACACGACGTGACCGCCGGCCTCGATCACGATGGCCGCATCGGCGGTGGCCGCGCCGAGGTCACCGATCGCTGCGATACGGTTTGCGGCGATGCCGACGTCAGTCCGGCGCCCGGGTGAGCCGTCACCGTTTATGACCGTGCCGCCTCGGATGATCGTGTCAAACTTCATGATTCCCCCCGGGGGCAAGTAAATACCTCAAGAGCCGCAAGAGGGTGCGTTATCTACAATGAGACTTCTCCCTCACCCTCGCCCTCACCTATTGGGAGAGGGGATTTTGGCGTTCCCGTTGCTACAATCGGTGTATGGAATGGCTGGCGAACCGACTCGCCGGCGCCACCCGCCCCCGGCCCCACAAGGCAGTTCAGCAATTGTTCGAGTCACTTTCAGAAAAACTCAACGGCGCCTTCGCCCGCCTGACCGGCAAGGGAAAGCTATCCGAGAACGACATCGACGAGGCGCTACGCGAGGTCCGGCTGGCCCTGCTTGAGGCGGATGTGGACTTCAAGGTCACGCGCTCGTTCGTGCGCGCCGTCAAAGAGCGGGCCGAGGCCGAGAACCTTTTCGCATCGCTGTCGCCGGGCCAGACGGTGGTCCGGATCGTCAACGAGGAGCTGGTCAAAATCCTCGGTGGGGAGGCGACGGGTTTGAGCCGGGGCGAGTCACCCCCGACGGTGATCATGCTGATCGGGCTGCAGGGGGTCGGCAAGACCACCTCCGCGGCCAAGCTGGCGCGCTGGTTCAACGAGCAGGGCGAGTCGGTCGCGATCGCCGCCTGCGACCTCCGGCGTCCGGCGGCGATAGAGCAGCTCGTGCAGCTCGGGAACGACCTCGGCGTCCACGTGTACCGGGAGGACCCTGAAAAGTCGACCCCTCTGAAGGTGGCGGTCAACGCCGTCAAAGAGGCGGAGCGCAACAACACGCACTACCTGATCCTCGATACAAGTGGACGAATCGCCATCGACGACGAGTTGATGCGCGAGCTGGAAGAGATCCGCGACGCTACGAACCCGATCGAGAACCTGTTGGTCGTCGATGCCATGACCGGGCAGGACGCGGTCCGCTCAGGGACCGAGTTCCAGGAGCGGATCGGGCTGACCGGCATCATCATGACAAAGATGGACGGCGACGCTCGCGGCGGCGCGGCGCTGTCAATGCGATCCGTCACCGGCGTTCCGATCAAGTTCATCGGTGTCAGTGAGCGCCTGGACGGGCTTGAGCAGTTCCACCCGGACAGGATGGCGTCCCGGATCCTCGGGATGGGCGACATGC
>JACZRO010000046.1 GCA_022574675.1 Chloroflexota bacterium | reverse complement strand
ATTCGGAATGGAGTATCTGGATATAAATCCTATTGCTGTCATGGCTACGCAGTGGAACCTCACGTCTGGGTCGTTTATCCTGCAGGCCGACCTGGGCGACGCTGGCTTGCATCCAGGCGTGTATACGCTCGTGATGTTTGCCGATAACGGACTGGCGGAGCCCGATCAGACCATTCTTGAGCTCTCGATGGTCATCAAAGACTGAAAGCGAAAGCTCGGAAAAGCACCGGTGCGGCGTCTACGCGCACCCAGTCATGTCAATGAAAGTGGTGATCTAGCGCGTCCGTGGGCTCGTCATTTTGGCGGACAATCCCTCTCCGGAAGGCCCCCCGCATCCTGCGCCCGTTCGGCTCCGCTCAGGGCGGGCTCTTTTCCCGACTGGGAGAAGGGATGGCCCGCGGGGCGCGTCCGTTATTCCCGGCGTTGGCCGGTCACGCCCATTTGGGGAACCAGCGCTTCTCGAACCAGACCTTTGCCAGGTGCCATATGCGGCGGGGCTTTCGTAGCTTTACCGCCGGGAGCGGCTCGGCGTAGAAGTTGCCGGCGCCGATCCCCGCTTTGCCGCCACCGACCTCGATGAAGCACTCGCCGAAACCGTCGAATACGCCCGGCTCGCCGCGACCGAGGATCTCGGACGCAATGGTCTGCGCCACCGCACGCGCCTGTCTGAGAGCGAAGGTCCCGGCTTTCGGCAACGGCAATCCCATCGCCAGCGGGATGGCGGTCACGTCCCCGATGGCGTACACGCCATCGAACCCGGTCGCCATGGTGTGGCGGTCCACGGACACCCAGCCGCTGTCGCCGGTCAAGCCCGCATCACGGACCACCTGCGGCGCCACGTGCGGCGGGATGTAGACAAGGTAGTCGAAAGACTCCTCGGCGCCGTCCTTGAAGCGCAGTGTTCGCGCCTCCGGGTCGACCGATTCGATCTGATGTTGCGGCCGGTACTCGATGCCGCGTCCTTCGACCATACCCCGCACTGCGGCGGACAACTCCGGGCCGGTCACGCCCATCGGCCCCTGCTCCGGGCTGAACACCGTCACATCAACGGTGTCGCGGACCCCGCGCTTTCGCAGGTCGTCTTCCAACAACATCGCTGCTTCGTACGGCGCGGCCGGGCACTTGAATGGCATCGAGGCGACCAGCACCACCAACCTGCCGCGGGCCATCTCTTCCCGGGTGTCGCGGATCTCGGTCGCGCCGTCCAGGGTGTACAGGTTGTGGCCGGCGGCCGCCAACCCGGGGATTAGTCCCGGCTCGAGGTCAGCGCCCAGCGCCACGACCAGGTAGTCGCTATCGATGGTGCGGCCGTCCACCTCCACCCGTCGCGATTCGGGGTCGATAGCGGTGACGGCGCCCCGGACTACTTCGATGCCTTTCCGGGACAGGCGGGAGAGGTCACGCCAGATGTTTTCCGGCCGCCGTTTGCCGACCATGAGCCACAGGAAGGACGGGGAGAAGACGTGGCGCGCCTCACGGTCCACCAGCACGATGCGGTGCTGCCGCCCTAACCGTTTCCGAAGCTCCCGGGCGGTGACCAGGCCGCCGACGCCGCCGCCGAGGATGGTGATGATCTTTTCATCTGGCATAACGTCGCTATCCCTTTCGGCACATTGCGGTGGGCCGCGGCAGCAGCCCCAATGTACGCCGATCTGGGCGCGTTTCCACGTTCACGTTTAGGTAACCGGCTCAGAGACCGTGTCCAAAGTCATTCTGATCCTTCCGCAGAAGGAGAAGAATCTCGTCGCTGGCCGGCGTCCGATACACCAGTGATCCGGCGGACGGTAACCGGCGAGATCCTTCACTGCGGCTCAGGATGACTTGTGGCCGCACGCCGGGGGTCAGGCCAGCCAGCGGGCCGCCTCTTTGGCGTGGTACGTGATGATGATGTCTGCGCCGGCCCGCTTGATCGAGCCCAGGATCTCCAGGGTCACGCGCCGGCCGTCGAGCCATTCGTTCGCGGCCGCGGCCTTCACCATGGCGTACTCGCCGCTCACGTTGTACGCCGCCACCGGCAGGTCCGTCATGCGTCGCGTCTCACGGATCACGTCCAGGTACGCGAGCGCCGGCTTCACCATCACGATATCGGCGCCCTGGTCGATGTCCGACTGCACTTCGAGCATCGCCTCGCGGCCGTTGCCGGGGTCCATCTGGTAGCTCCGGCGATCGCCGAACTCCGGGGTCGAGTCCGCAGCCACGCGGAACGGACCGAACAGCGCTGAAGAGTACTTGGCGGCGTAGGCCATGATCGGCATGTCTACGAACCCGGCGTCGTCCAACCCGGCACGGAGCGCCGCGATCTGACCGTCCATCATCGCCGACGGCGCGACCAGGTCCGCCCCGGCCCGGGCGTGTGAGACCGCCTCCGCCGCCAGGAGCTCCAGGGTAGCGTCGTTATCGACCGACCCGTCCTCTCGGACGATGCCGCAGTGTCCGTGGTCCGTGTACTCGCACAGGCACACGTCTGTAATGACGACCAGCTCCGGGTGGGTCCGTTTCGCCTCTCGAATCGCCCGCTGCACGATCCCGTCATCAGAGTACGCGTCCGAGCCTCGTGCGTCCTTCTCGGCGGGCAGCCCGAACATCAGGACGCCCGGTATGCCGAGCGCCTCAATCTCGTCCAGCTCCTCGCCGAGGCGGTCGACCGACATCTGGTAGCAGCCCGGCATCGGCGGGATCTCGCTCTTGATGTTCTCGCCTGCGGTGATGAACAGTGGATAGATGAAGTCGTCCACACTTACGCGGGTCTCGCTTACGAGACGGCGCAACCCGGCGGAGGAGCGCAGGCGGCGGTATCGGGCGAAGGGCGGAAACCCGTTTTCAGGCATCGGAATCTCCGTTCGCAAAGTACTCGGCGATCGCCCACACCAGCGATTTCATCGTCCGCTCCGGGGCCACAACGTCCACTTTAATCCCTCGCTCGCGGGCGCGTTCCGCCGTGACGGGACCCATGCACGCCGTTACCGTCCCGTTTATCAGTTCGGGGCCGCCCGTCAATTCGACCAGGTTGTCCACGCCGGACGCGCTGGTGAACGTCGTGATGTCAATGCCCGGGTCGGCGAACGCGGCGCGGGCCTGCTCGCCCGAGTCTTCGGGCGCCTTCGTCTCATATCCGACGATGCGATCCACTTTTGCGCCGAGGGCCTTCAATCCGTCCGGCAGTACGTCCCGGCCGATGTCGGATCCGACGACGAGCACGTGTTTACCGTCCATCCCAAGCGCTTTCATCTCCCTCAGGACGGCGTCGGAGACGTACTCCTCCGGCACCAGGTCCGGCGCGACGCCTAGCTCCTGACGAACCGTCACGCCCGTTGCGGGGCCTACGGCGGCGACGTTCACGCCGGCGAAGGCGCGACCGTCCAGCCCGAGGATGTCCATCCGGGCGCGCAGCCCTCGGGCGCCGTTGCCGCTTGAGATCGTGACCCAGTCGTATTCACTGAGCCGCTTGAGCGCCTCGTCGATCGGGGCAGGGTCGGCTACCGGCACGATGCTGATCGCCGGGAACTCCACGCACCACGCCCCGGCGTCCTCCAGCTCTGCCCGGAGCCCGGAGGCCTGAGAGCGCGTTCGCGTGATGAGCACCCGCTTGCCGAACAGCGGACGGTTGTCGAACCACGCGATGCCCTCGCGCAACGCGACCACATCGCCCACGATGACTGCGACCGGCGAGCCGAGCCCGGCGGCCCGGCCAACCTCGGCGATGTTCTCCAGCGTGCCGGTGACGCAACGCTGTTTCGGCGTCGTGCCCCACTGGACGAGTGCGGCCGGCCGATCGGGTGAACTGCCGCGGGCGATCAGCTCTCGTGCGATCTCCGGCAGGGCCTTCCAGCCCATCAGGAAGATCAGCGTCCCGGACAGGCGGGCGAGGGCGTCCCAGTCAATCTGCGAGTCCGGCTTGGCCGGGTCTTCGCTGCCGGTTATCACGGTGAACGAGGTCGCGACGCCCCGGTGCGTGACCGGTATGCCGGCGTAAGCCGCCGCCGCTATCGAGGACGTGATCCCGGGGACGATCTCGAACGGCAACCCGGCGCCCGAGAGCGCCAGCGCCTCCTCACCGCCGCGGCCGAACACGAACGGATCGCCGCCCTTCAGACGGCACACCGACTTTCCATCGGAAGACAGCTCGACCAGTAGCGCGTTTATCTCGTCCTGCGTCATTCGCGCGTTGCCGCGACCCTTGCCGGCGTCGAACATCTCGGCGTCCGGGCGTGCCTCGGCGAGTAGTCCCGGGTCGGACAACCGGTCATATACGACGGCGTCCGCCGTGCGCAGGCGCCCCATCGCCTTCACCGTGATGAGGCCGGGATCGCCCGGTCCTGCCCCCACAAGCGAGACCAGCCCCGGGATCGTTTGATCCTCAGCCACGAATCAACTCCCGCGCGCCAAGTTCGATCATCTCGCCGGCGAGATCGCTTCCGAGTTCGGCTGCGCTGGCCGCATCGCCGGAACGGGTCTGCGTCATCAACCGGTCGCCCGTTGGCGCCGCGGCAAACCCTCGCAGGACCATTCGGTCCCCATCCCCATTCACGTCCAGGGTGGCGTACGCCGCCGCCGCCGTGGAGCATCCCGCCCCGAGCCGGGCCAGGAACGCCCTCTCGGCGAGGGACGCCGCACGGGTAGGGCCGTGGTCGATCGTCGCCACTAGCTCGCACAGAGCGGCGTTGGCCGCCAGCGTCTCGACGGCCAGCGCGCCCTGGCCGACGGCGGGTATGAAGATGTCAGGGTCCAGGATTTCGGACGCTTCACCGAGCCGCCCGAGCCTGTCCAGCCCGGCGGCGGCGAGAATCGCTCCGTCGTATCCCGTTTCGTCGCCGCCCAGCGCCTTCGTCATCCGGGTATCGACGTTGCCCCGAATCGGAAGCACTTCGATATCGCTGCGCGCTGCACGCAGCTGGGTGGCCCGCCGCGGGCTGCTTGTGCCGATGCGCGCGCCGGGGGGCAGCCCGGCGATGTCCGTGCCGAACCGGTTTACCAGCACGTCGCGCGGGTCTCCGCGCTCCGGGATGGCCGGCAGTGCGAATCCATCCGGCAACAGTGAAGGCAAGTCCTTCAGGCTGTGGACCGCGATGTCTATCCGCCCGTCCTCGAGCGCCGTCTCAAGCTCTTTCACGAATATCGAGACGCCAACGGTCTCAAGCCGGGAGGTCTTATCGCGGTCCCCCGCCGTGTTGATGCGTACCAGCTCGAATTCCGTCTCTGGATGCGCCGCGCGGAGCATCGACACGACCAGGCGGGTCTGGATCATCGCCAGCTTGCTGCCGCGGGTTCCGACGCGCACGAGCGACTGATTGCCATTAGTCATATTGAATTCTCGCCGGGTTTCCCACCAGTTCTCTAGTCTGACGGGTTTCGCTATCGGGAAGCGCCAGTTAACTGGAGGCCCGTTCTTCAAGGGCTGAGACCAGCATAGCCCGGGCGCCGTCCCGATCCCCGGATTCAAACCGCTCCAGCACCTGGTCTGTGATCGACTCGGCCCAGTCGTTTGGAGTCACCGGCAGCTCACGGCCGCGTATCTCCGCCCGCACGTCGGCGAGCATCGGGCCCATGTCCGCCCAGCGGAGGCACTGGCAGTAGTCGCGGTCGTTCATTCGCTCGCGGAGACGGCGGGCGAGCGCCGGGCTTGAGCCGGCCGTGGAAACGGCGATTGTTACGTCTTGCCGGTGGATGATCGCCGGAGCGATGAAGTTACAGAGATGTGTCACGTCCATCACGTTGCACAGGACGTTCCGCGCTTTCGCCTCGGTCTGGATCGATTCGTTGATCTCGCGTGAGGACGTGTCCGCCACGATCACGACCCACGCCCCGTCGATGTCGCCCGGCTCGTACTTCCGGCGTTCCCACGTGATCTGCCCGTCTGAAGCCAGGCCGGCGAGTCCCGCCAGGGTGTCGTGTTCCGGGCTGAAAAGCGTGACGTCGCCTCCGCAATCGAGCAGGTAACGCACCTTGCGTTCGCCCTCGTAGTTTCCGCCAAAGACGAGGCAGCGGCGGCCGCGAATGTCTACGAAAACCGGGTAGTAGGAGGGCACAGTTTTCTCCTTCAGAGATTTTGCAGAAATCAGGCGCGGCCGGGGGGAGTAAGCCGGCCTGGCCCGTCATGCTCTCTGGCGGGTTGTTGCCAGTTGTTCCCGAGTGCGAGGGCTGTATTTATTCGTCCACGAAGTAACGGACGCGGGTCTTCTTGTATTCCCGGGTGGAGTAGAGGAGCTGATAGTCGGTGATTCCGGTGACTTCCGAAATCTCCTTTGCGATCTCCTCGCACCCTTCCGTAGTCGTCGCATGGAGCATCGTGAAGTGGGAGTACTTCCAGTCAGGGAAGCGCGGCCGCTCGTAACAGTGGGTCACCGATCGTGACTGCGCCATCAGGAGGCCGACCTCTTCAGCCCGCTCCTCCGGCACGTTCCAAACGCCCATCGCGTTGGCTGCGAAACCGGCCCTGCGGTGGTGCAGGACGGCGGAGAACCGGCGCATCAGCTTCCGGTCCATCATGTCCTGTGCGTGGGCGAACAGGCCCGCCGTGTCAACGCCGAGCCGCCCGGCGATCTCTTTGAACGGCTCCGGGACGATCGGCAGGTCCTCCTGCATCTCGCGGATGAACTCGATATCGAAATCGGAAAGCGGCTGTGCTTTGTTCCAGTCCGGGTCGGTCAAGGGCGTCTCATTATTACCGTCTGCCGGTTCGTCCGGCTTGAAGTAGGAGGTGGCGTCCGACTCTTGCTTCACCATGTCAAAGTTGACGCCGATCTTGAAGAACTTGATCGTCGGCATCTTGCGGATAGCCTCGGCCCCGGTCTCCTTCTCCATCCGGTCGAGGGTGTCGTCCATATCCTCGAACGGCGAGACGGCGAGCGTGAACCACAGGTTGAAGTAGCCGTCACGAGCGTAGTTGTGGCTCACTCCGGGGTGGCGGTTCATAACCTGCGCCGCGGCGTCCAGCGTGTCTGCCGGGACGCGCATAGCGACGAGCGTCGTCTTGTAGCCGAGTCGCCTCGTGTCGAAGATGGCCCCGATCTGCCGCACGACGTTCTTGCGCTTCAACTCCTTGAGCCGGCGGATAACGTCGTCCTCGGTCACGCCCAGGCGTTCTGCGATCTTGAGAAACGGGCGGTCCGCCAGGGGGAAGTCGGACTGGACGACGTTGCAGATCTCCCGGTCAATCGTCTCGATTGCGCTCGTAGTCATTGACTCTCCCATGTCCGAAGCCGTCGAGTTCATGGTGTTCATGTGTCGTCATGGACGATGTTCGTGAGGTTATTTTACCGCTCAGTGGACGGAACGCTGCCCGCGTATCATCTGCCGTCATACAAGTGAATCCCGGACGCTCCCCGGTACCACCTTTGGTACGGGGTTGGCGCCGCGCCGGGTGTGTTTCGTGAACGGCCCGGCGATGGCGAGGTCATTGTCCAAACCGGCCGCGTATTACACGCTCACTGAACAGGGCGATCGCCGCTTCCACGTCCACATCCATGGCGACATCGATCACCGTACCACCCGCGTCCCGGCTCGTCCGGCCCCGTTCCGGTCCGTCGGTTACGTCGACAGAGATCGCCAGCCGTTCCAATCCAAGAATGTCCGGCCGCACGACCGCCATCACCGTGAGCGGGTCGTACAGGGTGATGTAGCGCCCCGGCCGTGCTGTCCACTGCGCCTCGACCAGTCGTCGGATCACCGGGTGTGCGGGCACGGGCGTCTGGTCTGCGTGCGCACGGACGCGGTTGCAGACGTCGCTTCCCACCAGCGTCACCGGCACACCAGAGCGGAGCACCAGGGCGGTAGCCTCGGGGTCAGACCAGACGTTGAACTCGGCGTGCGGCGTGACGTTGCCGGGCACGTCGACGGCGCCGCCCATCAGCACGACGCGTTCCACGGATTGGGATGAGCCGGGAAAATCCCGGAACAACCGGGCGAGATTGGTCGGAGGGCCCAGCGCGATCAGCGTCACCGGCGGTCCTGTTTCCAAACGGTGGGCGAGGAACTGGACCGCACGGGCGGCAAGCGGGCGCGCGAGCGGCGTTGGCAGCCGGATCGGCAGCCCGCCTGCGCCGTGGACGTCTTCGGCATCGCCAAAGCTCCCGTTCAGCGGCCTCTGCGCGCCCCGATAAACGGGGATCTCCGTCCGATGAAGCGCCTCAAGGATTCGAAGCATGTTGGCGTTCGTGTGCCGCAGGGCGGCGTTCCCGCCGGTCGTGGTGAACGCCTCGATCAGCAGCTCCGGGGAGTTCAGGGCAAGCGCGATCGCCAGGAAGTCGTCCACACCGGGGTCGGTGTCGATCACCACGTTGACCGGCGTCAAGTTTTGGTACCTCCAGCAGAGCGGTGTGGGTCGGCTCCTTCATCAGAGGAGCCCGGTGCGTTCCAGGTACATGCGGCGCTCCGCCTTGAACGATTCAGCCGGCACCTCTTTCGCCTCGCCGATCGCCGTCGCGTTGATGAAGATCTGGGCCACGCGCTCCACGAGCGCGCACACGCGCAGCGCCTCCGTCGCCGTGTCCGCAACGGCGAACATGCCGTGGTGCGGCAACAGTACGGCCCGGCGGTCGCCAAGCGCGGCCACTCCGGCCTGCGCAAGGTCCTCTGTTCCGGGGAAGCCGTACTCGGCGACTTCCACCTGGCCGCCGACGTACACGACAAGCTCGTCCACGATGGGCGGGAGCGGCCGTCCGGCGACGCCGAGGGCGCTGGCGTACACCGAGTGGGTGTGCAGCACGGCGCCCACGTCCGGACGCGCTCGATAGAGCGCCAGATGCAACAGCGATTCCGAAGACGGTACGCCGTCGCCCTCTATCGGCTCCAGCTCGCCGTTGACGGGCACAAGCTGGTCCGGCGTCATCGTCGGGTAGGGCAGGGCGGCCGGGGTGACCAGGAACGCGTCCGGGTCCGAGGCCGCCTCTATCCGAACGCTGGCGTTGCCGTTCGTGCCGGACACGAGTCCAAGACGGTCCATCTCCAGGACGGTTGCGAGCAACTGGTCCCGTTGCGCTGTCCAGGCCATGTCTCTGTTCCAGTCCCGCTCGCCGCGACTCTGTCCGCCCGCAGCAAACGGCGCCTTCCCCGAAAATTGGGAAACCCGGCGTTAACCGGAGTTGCGTCGATCGCGCTAGGAGTTAGACGCTTGAATCCAGTCCGGCCGGCCGCGGCCGCATTGGGGTTAGCGGCCCCGGGCGGAAAACACGCCGCTGTTCACTCGCCCATTATCTGGACGATGAACTCCCGCTCCTTGGGGATGTCGAGCTCCACCAGGAAGACACGCTGCCACTGTCCGAAAGAAAGCTGGCCGTCGACGATGGGAATCATCTCGCTGCTGCCGAGCATCAGGTGCTGGCAATGGGCATGGCCGTTAGGGCACTCGTCCTCGTGCATGTGCACGGTGCGGATCGCGAAATCGTTGTGCCCGTAGTACGCCTTCTGCGACGCGATCCGGCCCAGGAAGTGCTCCATGTCCTTGATCAGCAGCGGCTCGTTTTCGTTGAGCTTGATCGCCGCCGTGGTGTGGCGCGAGAAGACGACTGCAATGCCAGCCTCGACCTCCGATTCCCCCACGGCCTTCACGACCATTTCGGTGATGTCTATGAACTCGGGGGCACGCGTCGATCTCACGGTGAGGCACTTCGTGAACGCCCTCAATACGTGACCTCTCGGGCAGGGATGGAGTATCCGAATTCCCGCAGTGGGAGTCCGGCGGGAAAGTTATCACATGGTGCAAGCACGTTCAATTCAGCCGATTAGCGATGCTGTGTCCGCAGGGCAATCGTCTCCCCCCCTGGCGGCCTGGGTTTGCGGCCGGAGCCGCCGCACGAGTCCGGTCAAGAGTCCATCCTCCTGGATAGATTATCGCCGTTCATCAACACGTCTGCGAACGTCGCTACGGCGGTCCGAGCTGTGCGCAACGCTCGCATATGCCGCCATAAATCGCGCGGGTGCCGCACGCCATGCCTGAGCAGGGGTCCGAATCTGCCTCCACTGGGTGTGTCCGGCAGCTCTGAGGCCACACGCGGAAGCGTTTCGTCCGCGGCGTAAACGATAGCGCGTACGCTCAAACACGGCACGCCGGCCGCCGCCGCCGCCGCCGCAACCCAGTAACTTTCTCTATCGACCGCCGATACGCCGTATGTTTCGCCGAGCCACGCGGCGAGGCCGGAAGTCCGGACGAGGGAGTTGACGGTGAGGATCGGGGATGGCATGAAATCGATGCCGTTCATTTCGACCGCGGCACGCGCCTGATCGAGCATGTCGGGGTCTGGAGCGAGCTCGCCAAGCGCACTTTGTTCAGAGGGTGGGTCAGATACGGCGCTCCCCGGCGTCTGGTCCAGCGAGTCAGAGTCCCAGTCGAACGGGCTGCCTTCGATGTGGTGGAGCCGCGTTGCAAGGACCAGGTCGCCGACGTTCAGGTTGGTGGAACAGGCTCCCGCGAAGCCAATTGCGAGTATCGCCTCGGGCCGTTCGGACTCGAGCAGCCACGCCATGGCTCGCTCTGTTTGATCGCGACCGGCGCCGGTCAGGAGCGCCGATACGGCGTGATCACGCCGCTGGTAGGCCAGCGCTCCCTCCGGGGCGCGGCGTTGTCGCCAGGCTCTCAGGCGTATCACGGCGGCCAGTTCTTCACGCCTGGCGGCGACGAGGGCCAGCACCCTCAGGCGTCCCGGACCAGCAGGTATTCGCCGAGCTCAAGGAACTCACGGGTCGCGCCGGCGCTCAAATCAAGTGAAATGAGACGCTCGCGCGCCCGGTCCCAGCGCGCCTCCGCCTGCTCCTGACACCACCGCTGTGTGCCGAGGCTGTCCATCACTTCCAGGACACGCTCGACATGGGCGGCCTCGATCTTTTCCCCGGCGTAGATCCGATGCAGCTCCCGCCGTGCGGTGTCGCGGGCGTGCTCGAACACATGCACCACCGGCAGCGAGTTCTTCTTGCGGACGATGTCCGCGCCGACCGGTTTGCCGAGCGCCGGCCCGCCCCATATTCCGAGCACGTCGTCGCGGATCTGGAAGATGCGGCCGAGATCGCGGCCGACGGCCCTGAGTCCGTCGACCACACCGCCGGCGCGGCCGGCCGCCGGAGCCGACGAACCCGCCCAGCTCGACCGCGCCCTCGATCAACGCCCCGGTTTTGCGCTCGATCATCGAGAGGTATTCGTCAACGGTTACGTCCGTGCGGCCTTCGTATGCGATATCGAGATACTGGCCCTCCATCATCGACAGGTAGCGCTCCGTGAGTATGTGGCCGGCCGCGACCGCCGTATCCTCGCCGGCGCCGGCCGCGCGCAGCCGGTGAACGGTGAGGTCGGCGACCGAAAGAAGACTGTTCCCGGCGACGATCGCCACCGGCTCTCCCCACACCACCCATAACGTCGGCCGGTGATGACGGGTGCGGTCCCTGTCTTCGATATCGTCGTGAATGAGCGAGAAATTGTGGACCAACTCGATGGCCGCAGCCGCGGGCACGACGGTTGCCGGATCGCCGCCGACCGCCTCGCACGCCAGCAGGCAGAGCGTCGGGCGTAATCTCTTCCCCTCGGCGCCGGGTCTGCTCGTGCCGTCGACGTCCGCCCACCCCAGGTAGTACCTGAGCGAGTCGTAGAGGGGGAGTGGCCTGCCATCCAGCTCCGCACGCAGCGCAGCCCCGATCACCGACTGGTGCCGGGCGAACACGGGCGGCAGCTTTGTCGCGACGGACGTCGTCGCCGGTGGATTTGATGATTCGGGCATCGTGAGAGAAGACTGAACGGCGATGCTACGGTCGGCGAATACGTGTGTCAACGCGCTGGCCGGCGGTCCGAGAACGGCCCCGGAGCGGCCCCAGAACGGCGCTGGCCGCATCGGTTTGCCGTCCCGTTAAGTGTGACATGTGGGCAACAAAAAAGCCCCCGGGATTGCGCCCGGGGGCCTGGAATCGATGAATGCGCCGGCGTCTCGAAGTTGCCGGCGCCCGGCTCAGGCGACCTTCACCTCGATGTCGCGTGGCTTGCTCGCTTCCGACTTCGGCAGGGTCACGGTCAGGACGCCGTTGGCGTACTCGGACGTCACCTTCTCCTGTTCGACCGTGTCCGGAAGCTGGACGGCCCGGAAGAACGAACCGGTCCGGCGCTCGCGCCTCAGGTATTCAGACTCGGCGTGCGCGGTCTCTTCCTTCATTTGGGCGCGGATGGTGAGGACGCCGTCCTCGATGTTGACCTTGATGTCCGCCGGTTCGATCCCCGGTACGGAGGCGCTGACGACCAGGTCTCCATCCTGTTCGACCACGTCGAGCGGTATGCCCCATCCCGTGTCCGCGGCCCTGGAGAACCCGTTTGTAACCGTACGGAACCGGGCGAGCGGGAACCAGAAGCGGTCGTTGAAGTCGTTAAACCTGCGAAGCCCTGCGAACGGGCTCCGTCTCTGTAGCGTCATTGGAAATCCTTACCTGTGACTGGGTCATTGTGGCGGATTGCGCACCCGCCTATAGGAAGCCAGTATAGAACATTGATAGCTAACATATCAAGTAGTTGAGTGAAACACGCTCATATATATTGACTGTATAGTCTTTTTCAGCTACAATTCGGGCAAGTTTCGCCATGGCACAGGACTACTACGCAGAGCTCGGCGTCCCTCGGGGCGCCGACGACAAACAGATCAAGGCCGCATACAGGCGGCTGGCGCGCCGTTATCACCCGGATGTCAATTCAAGTGAGGCCAACGCCGAGGCGCGTTTCAAGCGGGTCAACGAGGCGTATCAGGTCCTGTCCGATTCGAAGACGCGTCGCGATTACGACCAGTACGGGGACGACTGGAAGCACGCCGAACAGATAAGGACGGGGGGCGGTTCCGGGGGCCTCGGCTTCGGGGGGCGGCGCGGGCGACATTCCGGGTTCGGTGGCGCCGGGCTTGAAGACCTGTTTGGCGATCTCGGGTTCGGGACCGCGTTCGGCGGGTCTCGCCGCCAGTCCCTGCGGACGACTGCTCAGATCACCCTGGAAGAGGCATACCAGGGCGCAAAAAGGACGATCACCATCCAGGGCTCCTCGGCCTGCCCGACCTGCAGAGGGTCCGGCGTGGACGGGACCGTGCTCTGCCCGGCCTGCGGCGGCTCCGGCGTGTCCGCCCGGCCGCGGACGCTCGAGGTGACGATCCCAAAGGGAACGGCGTCCGGCGACCGGATCCGGGTGCGCCCGGATGAGTTGACAGAAGTGACGATCGAGATCGATGTTCGCCGTCACGGTGTGTTCACGCGAAAGGGAGACGAACTCGCGACGGAGGTGACGGTTTCGTACCTGGACGCCCTGCTGGGCGGTGAGGTCGAGGTGCCCACCATGACGGGCAGGGTGGCGTTGACCGTTCCAGCGGGCACCGTCGAGGGTCGTAGTTTCCGGCTGGCCGGCAAGGGGATGCCGAGACACGGGCGGGGGGCCGTCGGTTACGGGGACCTCGTGGCGCGGGTGATCATCTCGGTACCGAACGACCTGACGGAAAAAGAAAAGACCCTGCTGGGACAGCTGCGGGAACTCCAGGGGGGCGCTCCCGGGGGCGTACCTGAGGATCTGTCCGGGAGCGCCGTTGACGAGGGAGGCGATGCGTGAGCTTCTCAGAATTTGAGCCGGTCTTCACGATCTCCATCGTCGCCCGCCGCGTCCGCCTGCACCCGCAGACCATCCGAGCCTACGAGCGGGCGGGGCTTATCGAGCCGCACCGCACCGACAGCAACATTCGGCTCTATTCTGGCCGTGACGTGGAACGGCTGTTGCAGATCAAGACATGGATAGATGACCTGGGCCTGAACCTTGCCGGTGTTGAGATCATGACCAGGCTCTCGGACCGGGTCGCTGAACTGGAAGGACGCGTGAACGAACTGACGATGGAAGTAGTGCGCTGGAGGGCCGCCACGGCCCGGCGCTCGCTACCCGAACCGGACCCCAGAACCGCACCGGGGTAAATCCGGACCCGAACGATCGAACTGTCGAATCGCGAGCCGCCAGAAACGGCTCCGCCGGCGAGAAGAGAGGCTCCACAAAATGGTTTTCAAAGAATCGGACTTCACCGAGCAGGCGCGCGAAGCGATATCTTCATCGCAGAACCTGTTGCGCGAGTACCGTCACTCACAATGGGATGTGGAGCACCTTCTCCTGGCCCTCCTGCGTTTACGTCAGGGGCTGCCCTCCCGCATCCTGGCGCAGGCGCACGTCGACCCGGACCTGCTCGCGGACCGGGTGGAGGCGGCGTTGCGCCAGAGCCCCCGCCTCGGCGTCGTCGCTCAGACGATCTACGCCACGCCCCGGCTCCAGCAGGTGCTGGACAACGCGCGTGCGGAAGCCGAGCGGCTCCGGGACAAGTTCATCAGCGCCGAGCACCTGCTTCTGGCGATCGCGGACGAGGCGTCCGGCGACAGTGCGCGCATCTTCCAAGAGGTCAATCTCACCAAGGAGAAGATCTACCAGGCGCTCCTGGAGATCCGGGGCCGCACCCGCGTAACGTCCGAGAACGCTGAACAGCGTTACCAGGCCCTGGAACAGTACGGCACTGACCTCACGCAACTGGCGCGTGATGGCCGGCTTGACCCCGTCGTCGGGCGGGAGACTGAGATCCGCAGGGTGATGCAGACGCTGACCCGGCGGACCAAGAACAACCCGGTGTTGATCGGCGACGCCGGGGTCGGCAAGACCGCCATCGCAGAGGGGTTGGCGCAACTGATCGCGAGCGGCGATGTTCCGGAGTCACTGAAGAACCGCAGGCTGGTGGCCCTGGATATGGGCGCGCTTGTGGCCGGGTCCAAGTTTCGCGGTGAGTTCGAGGAGCGGCTCAAGGCCGTGATGGACGAGGTTCGCCAGTCGGAAGGCGAGACGATTCTTTTTATCGACGAGATCCACATGGTGGTGGGCGCCGGCGGGGCGGAGGGCGCCATCGACGCCTCGAACCTGATGAAGCCTGCGCTCGCGCGCGGGGAGTTGCAGACCGTGGGCGCGACCACGCCGGACGAGTACCGGAAGTACATCGAGTCCGACAAGGCGCTTGAGCGACGGTTCTCGCCCGTGCTCGTGGAGGAGCCGGAGACCGACGTCGCCATTGAGATGCTGCGCTCGCTTCGGCCCCGCTACGAGGAGCACCACCACGTGCGTATTACGGACGAGGCGCTTGAGGCTTCGGTCCGGCTGGCGCGGCGGTATGTGTCGGACCGGTTTCTGCCGGACAAGGCGGTGGACCTGATAGACGAGGCGGCCGCAAAGTTGCGGATCGAATCGGACCGGATGCCTGACGACCTGCGCGCGGCGGAGGAAGAGGTTCGCCAGCTCCGTGAGGAGGAGATCGCGGCGTCTGAACGCCGGGACTACAAGACTGCGGACGCCAAAAAAGCAGAGCGCGCGTTGCTCCAGGAAGCGCACGAGAAACGGGTCAAGGAATGGGAGGTGGACCACCCAGCCAACATGGTGGTGACCCCCGAGCTTATCGCCGAACTGATCGCCCAGCGGACGGGCATACACGTCGAGCGGCTCGTCGAGGGCGAGGCCGACCGGCTCCTGCATATGGAGGAGCGTATTCACGAGCGGGTGATCGGGCAGGACGCCGCGATCTCGGCGCTCGCGGACGCCATCCGTCGCGCCCGCTCCGGTTTGGCCGACCCGAAACGCCCGATCGGCAGCTTCATTTTCCTTGGCCCAACGGGCGTCGGAAAGACGGAGCTGGCGCGGGCGCTCGCAGAGTTCTTGTTCGACGACGAGGACAACATGGTCCGGATTGACATGTCCGAGTACCAGGAAAAGCACACGGTCTCACGTTTGATCGGCGCGCCTCCCGGTTACGTCGGCTACGGCGAGGGCGGCCAACTTACGGAAGCTGTGCGGCGCAGGCCGTTCCGTGTGGTGCTGTTTGACGAGATCGAAAAGGCGCACCCGGACGTGTTCAACTCGATGCTCCAGATCCTGGAGGACGGCCGGCTCACGGACAGCATGGGACGCACGGTCGATTTCCGGAACACCGTCATCATCATGACGAGCAACCTGGGGACCGGCGCCGTGCAACGCGATGCGATCGGATTCGCCACGAGGCCGGACAGCGTGCCCGAACAGGAGCGGCAGCGGGCGGCCATCGAGGAGGCGTTGAAGCAAACCTTCCGCCCGGAGTTCCTCAACCGGATCGATGACATTATCGTTTTCGACCCGTTGACGGAGGAACAGCTCGGCGAGGTGGTGCGGCTGATCGCCAGGGACGTGGGCGACCGGCTCCAAAGTATGGGGATCACGCTGGAACTGGACGATAGCGCGCTGGCCTGGCTGGCGAAGGAAGGCGCCGACCCAGAATACGGGGCGCGTCCACTCCGCCGCGCTATCCAGCACTTCGTCGAGAATCCGCTGTCCAAGCGGATACTTGCCGGTGAGTTCAACGACGGCGACCACGTGAAGGCGAGCTTCGGCGAGGAAGGCCTGGAGTTCACGGCCGTCGAGCGGCCCGAGCCGGACAACGGAGAGCGGTCGCCCGCCGCCGAAGCCGATGACAGGTCCCCCAGGGACGAAGCCGACGATGCGCCCCAGAACGGCGAGGTCGACGATAAGTCCCGCAAAGAAAAGGAAGAGCAGGAGGCCACCGCGACCGGGGACTGACGCCGCCGCGGTAACTTCGTTTCAGGACACCGGCCGGCGTCACGTTGAAGGGCGCCGGCCGGTTTACCTGGCGCGCAAGTGTGCCAAATGAACTCCGCCAATGTACCCTGAGCGAAACGGCAGCTCCGGCGCCGGAAGCGCCCGTCCGCTGCTGTTTGACACCGTAGGTGCGCCCGTCCCATCTCTCGTAACATCCAGGGACGTCAACACCCAAGCCGGCCGGATTGCCAGGTGCCCAGGCGAGCAGTGAACACCATCGCGACCGGGCCTCGGGCCGGTCGAAGGGTCGCGCCCGCCCAAGTTATCCACCGGCGCGGCCTCACGATGCGGGGCCCGGCCTGATGGTGGAGGGTCCACCGGAAGCCGGCGCCGGCGCCAAGCTGCCGAGGCGACATTTGCTCATACCCGATTGGTATGCGCGCGTTCGCAACGTCATCGGGCCGGCGGCGATGTTGTCCGTGGTGCTGGCGGCGATCTCGGTCGGCTTCTTCCTGTGGAGTACCGACAACCTGGACCTGGGCATTGCCGGGCTCGCCGGCGTCTGGATCATCAGCTTTATCGCAGCGTCTTCGATCATCGTGCCCGTGCCGGGTCTGGCGGCCGTGTGCGTCGCCGCGTCGCCCGGGGTCGGCCTCAATCCGCTCGTGATCGGAGTCGTGGCAGGCTCCGCGGAGGCCCTGGGCGAGATGACCGGTTACATCGCCGGCGCGAGCGGCAGGGGGCTCCTGAGGCGTAACCGTTTCTACCCTCGGCTCCGGCTACTGATGAGCCGCTGGGGCGGCGTCCTGTTGTTCATCGGCGCCGCCGTCCCGAACCCCCTCTTCGACGTCATCGGTCTGCTGGCCGGTAGCGTCAGCTACCCGATACGCAAGTTCCTGCCTATCGTGTTCGTCGGCAAAGCGATCAAGTCCAGCGCCATCGCATACGGCTGCCTCTACGGTGTTGGAATCGTTGGGTGGGTCGTCGATGCCGCCTGATGAACGGCTACCTGACTACTCTTCACCTGACGTCCTTTTACCTGGCGACAGGGCGCCGGGCGCGGGCGATGCCGGCGTCGTTTTGCTCGCGGCGGGCGGAAGCACGCGTATGGGCGGCGACAAGATGTTGATCGACCTGGCGGGCAGGCCGGTGATCGCGTACTCGCTCGGGACCTTTCAACGCTCGGAGCGCGTGCGGTCGATCGTGATCGTGGCTTCGTCCGGGAACGAGCGCGGAATTCGCGATCTCGTGTCGGAAACCGGTTTCGACAAGGTGATCGAGGTCGTCCAAGGTGGCGCTCGGCGGCAGGACTCGACGGCGATAGGAGTTGAACGTCTCCTGGAGTACGACGCGTCCGGCCTGCGATGGGTCCTGGTGCACGACGGGGCGAGGCCGTTCGTGGATGAGGCCATGATCGATCGCGGTCTCGCCGCCGCCGCTGAAACGGGCGCCGCCGTTCCGGCGTTGCCGGTCTCTGACACCATCAAGCGCGTGCGACCGGACGGGAGCGTGGGTGAGACGCTTGACCGCTCCAACCTGCGCTCTATCCAGACCCCGCAGGTGTTCCGACTCGACGTCCTGGCCGCCGTTCTGCGGACCGTTGAGGACGTGACAGACGACGCCGCGCTTATCGAGCTGGCCGGCGGCCGGGTAATCCTCTTCGACGGGCATCTCGACAACATCAAACTCACCACGCCCGGCGAAATGAACCGGTCCGAGGCTATCGCCGTCCGACGGGTC
>JACZRO010000190.1 GCA_022574675.1 Chloroflexota bacterium | reverse complement strand
GATAAATGACGCGGCGTAAGCGGTTCCCTTCTCCCACTCGGGAGAAGGCGCAGGATGAGGGGGTCCTTCCGGGGAAGGACTGCCCGCCAACGCGGCGGGTTCACAGACGCGCTCGATTCCCGACTCCCCGGGAGTGACGTGTACCTTGCGAAGGTTTCCGGAGAAAAGAGGCCAGGTTGAGCGACAGCAAATCGAAAGAAATCGGTCTTGCCATCATCGGAAGCGGGACGATCGGCCGCATCAGGGCCATGATCGCAAAGGACCACCCCGGCGTTGGCTGGATCGGCCTTTGCGATATCAAGGAGGATGTCGGCCAGCAACTGATGGAGGACTCCGGGGCTGACTACTTCACCGGGGATTACGAGGAGTTGCTCAGGCGGCCGGAGGTAAACGCCGCGATCATCGCGACCGACGAGAACTTCCACGTCGGTCCGACCCTCGCCGCCATTGAGCGGGGCCACGCACTGTTCATCGAAAAGCCGCTTGCGACGGACGCCGAGGAGTCGCTGGTCGTGCTGAAGGCGATCGAAGCAAGTGGCGTCGACGCCGTGGTCGGCTACACGCAGCGGTTCAGACGGCGCTTCCTGGCGGTCAAGCAGAAGCTTGTTACGGGCCAGATCGGCGACGTCACCGCAGTGGTGGCGCGCGCCTTCATGAACCGGATGGTGCCGATCGCCACGACCCGGCGCACCAGTAATCGAAAAAACCTGACGCCGATGGTGGTCTCCGGCACGCACACCGTGGACATGTGCATGTGGCTCATGGAGGGCAAGAACCCGGTCTCGGTGTACGCGCAGTCGTCGGATAAGGCCCTCAGGGACATCGGCACCAAGGACGCCACATTCGGGATTTTCACCATGGACGACGGCGCGATCTGGTCCATGAACATCAGCTGGGCGCTGCCGATCGTGTGGCCCGGCGCAGTGTACGGGCTGGAGATCGGGATAGTCGGGACGAAGGGCGTGATCGACATCGAGGACACGCACCGCGACATGGTCCTTGCGTCGGAGGTGCCGCAGGGCGCCGGTTACAACCCGGAGGGGTTCGAGCCGGAGTTCCAGCGGCACGTTGATTTCATGACCAGCTACCCGCCGGGCGACATGTACGACGGCCAGTTGTGGGGACCGATGCGGGAGGAGACAAACTCCTGGTATGCGCGCGTCGGTTCGGGCATGAAGACGCACCACGCCACGGCGGCGGACGGTCACCGCAACCTCATGCTGACGATGGCGATGGACCTGTCTGCGGAACGGGGCGAGCCGGTCGCCCTACCGATAGACCCGAGCGAGTTCCGGCGCTAGCTGGAACCCGGGTCACCGCCGTTCGTAACCATCCCCGAACCCCCTCCTGAATCAGGAGGGGGCTGAACGAACGCCTTGTATCGTCTCGGCGACGCTGGCTGGCTGATGGCGTCGATGGGTCTGGAGGTGGGACGCGTCCGGCGTCAACGTTGTCAATCACCCCGACCCTCTCCATGACGGAGAGAGAGCGAATCCCTTCTCCCGGCGGGAGAAGGTGCAGGATGAGGGAGAAGACCCGGGCTGCTGCGCGCTCGGACATGCGATGCATCGCCCGCAGTCGCGAATACCGTATCGAATAGAGCTTCGCCCCCGTATACAATCCCCGGGCTATGCGAATTGACGTACACGCCCACTTCCTGCCCGAGAGCTGCTCCGACCTTATGCCGTCCGGGCCCGGCCGCAACCCGTTCGGACCGGCCGCCAACCTGAAGGACGACCCGTCCAACCTGGATGCCCGGCTGCGCGCCATGGACGAGCGCGGCGTGGATATACAGCTCGTCTCCGGCCCCAACTGGCTGCAAAACGCCGACCCGGCACAGTGCCGCCGGCTCAACGACGCCGTCGCCGAGGCGATCGACGGATCGGATCGCTTCATCGGCCTCGCAAGCGTCCCGATGCAGGAACCGGAAACGGCGGCGGCCGAGCTTGAGCGTTGCGTAAAAGAGCTCGGCTTCCGCGGGCTCGAGATGCTCACGCACGTGAACGGCGAGAACCTGGACGGGTCGCGGTTCGCTCCGCTCTACAGGAAGATGGAAGAGCTGGACGTCCCGGCGTTCATGCACCCCAACAACGTGCTCGGCGCCGACCGGCTCGGGTCGTATTTCCTCAACAACCTGATCGGCAACCCGACCGACACCTCCGTCGCGGTCGCCAGCCTGATATTCGGCGGCATCCTTGCCGAGATGCCCGGGCTTAAGTTCGTGCTGTCGCACGGAGGCGGAACCAGCCCGTTGCTGCGCGGACGCTGGGAGCACGGCTGGCGGCAGGGACTTGTGGAGACGCCTATCACGCGCCCGCCGTCTGAATACTTCAAACTGCTCTACTTTGACACCATCACGCACAGCGTCCCGGCCCTGAACTACCTGGTTGAGACCGTCGGGGTGGAGCGGGTGATGCTCGGCAGCGACTACCCGTTTGGTATGGGCGACTACGCCCCGGCGGAGGCCGTCGCGGCGCTGCCCCACCTCTCGGATGCAGAGCGTGAGGCGATCAACAGCGAGAACGCGATCCGCGTGTTCGGACTCGACCTTTAAACGCCGGGACTAACTATCCCGGGGAGGACCGTAATGGCCAGCATCGATACCAGGGAAGAACTTCGTCGCGCGGCGGTAAAGCACCTGTGGATGCACAACCGGGGCTGGGCGGAGATGGCCGAGCGCGGCGAGCCGGTAATCATGACCGGCGGGCTCGGAGTCCACGTGACCGACAACACCGGCAAGACCTGGCTGGACGTCAACGGCGGATACATGTCGGTGAACATCGGCTACGGCCGCACCGAGGTCGCGGACGCCGCGTACGAGCAGATGAAGTCGCTCGCCTACTTCCCGCAGGCGACGACCACCGAGCCTGTGGCGAGGCTGGCGCAAAAATTGGCCGAGATCACGCCGGGCGACCTGTCCCGCACATTCTTTGTGAGCGGCGGCTCCGAGGCCAACGAGACGTCGATCAAGATCGCACGCGCCTACCAGCAGCGCATGAGCGAGCCGGGACGTTACAAAGTTATCAGCCGGAAGGCGTCGTATCACGGAGCGCTGGGGCTGACGATGTGGTTGGGTGGGCCGGTGTCCGGGGGCGTGCGGTCCGACTACGGACCCGAGTACCCGGGGATGATCTACGTAGCCCAGCCGAATCCGTACCGTTGTGAGTACGGCGGTGAGACGCCCTCGGAATGCGCCGAGCTATGTGCGAACGCCGTCGAGGACGCCATCAAGTTCCACGGCCCGGAGTCGGTCGCTGCCATGATCGCAGAGCCGATAAGCGTGCCGGCCGCCGTGGCGGTTCCCGGGGACGAGTACTGGCCTCGACTTCGTGAAATCTGCGACCGCTACGGCGTGATGCTGATCGCCGACGAGGTGATTACCGGATTCGGCCGAACCGGAAAGATGTTCGCCGTGGAGCACTGGGGCGTAGTCCCGGACCTGATGTCGGTCGCCAAGGGCATCGTCTCCAGCTACATGCCGCTGGGCGCCAGCATCGCGCGCGAGACGATCGCCGGCGCTTTCGCAGGCGGCGACGACAGCCGGTTCCTGCAACACGTGCTCACCTTCGCCGGACACCCGGTGCCGGCCGCGGCGGCGCTCAAGAACATCGAGATACTCGAGTCCGAGCGCATGGTCCAGAACTCCGCCGAGACCGGGGCGTACTTCCTTGATCGCCTGAGAGAGCTTCAGCCCGCGCACCCGATGATCGGCAACGTGAGCGGTCTCGGCTTACTGGTCGGTATCGACCTCGTGAAGGACGGTGATACGAAGGAGCAGTTTCCGAAGGCCGCGAAGGTCTCGGAACGGCTCACCGCGGAGTTCGAGAAGCGCGCCCTGATTCTCCGGCCCTCCGACACCTCGATAACGATGGGGCCGCCGCTGTGCATCACGCGCGACGAGGTCGACGAGATCGTGACCGGAATCGACGACGCCCTGACCGAGGTGGAGCGCCAACTGGCCGTCCGGGCGAATTAACCGGTAGCGCCGACCTCGGGAACTAGCAGACCGGTGCCGAGGTCACCTCCCCCGATATGCATCG
>JACZRO010000045.1 GCA_022574675.1 Chloroflexota bacterium | reverse complement strand
AAGTTAGTGGTCGGGGAGCCGGGATTTGAACCCGGGACCTCTTCGTCCCAAACGAAGCGCGCTGCCGGGCTGCGCCACTCCCCGTACTCATGCATGCCACGTGTCGAACGCGGTTCAATGTGCGTGGCGTACCCAAGTCTATGTGAACCGATGGCGCGCCACCCACGGGGTCAGGCGCAAATCATGGCGCAGATTGGAGAGTCCGGACAGAGTGGAAACCGCGTGACCACTTCTCACCGGTCCTTCGACGGGCTCAGGACGCTGTGCCGATTCGGTTTGATTCGACGAGGGCAGGTGCAACCCGACGTGACGGTCCCGGGGCGGCACGACGGCTACGGAATTACGCGCCGGTGCGGGTCCACGGCACGGCGCGATCTACTCGATCGTTACCTCGTCGCCAACATTGACGGTGCCGCTGGACAATGGTGTCACGAACAACCCGCGCTGCCCCTCGATCTTCTCGCGCAGTCCCGGCCGGATGTGGTCCATGTTCTCGCACGGGTCGCACAACTCGCCGATCTGGAACTCCAGGCCGTCGCCGACCCGCAGCTTCTGGCCTTTTTGGAGCCCGAACAGGGACACGCCTTCCACCGTGATGTTCTCACGTAGCTGGCCGGGCTCCACTTCGAGAGCCTCCATGATGGCGCGATCCATCATCAGGATCTGCCGTGTACTGCCCGCCTTCGCGTGCCGGTCCCCGACCAGCCCCTCGCCGGCCTTCACCTCGGCGCTCTCGACAACGCTCATCGGCTGCCGGCGTGCGACGTTCAGCCGAATGTCGACGATCTTCCCGGTGCTTGTGTCGCTCATGATCGCCTCCCGACGTGAATATTCGGCCGCGTTGCGGCGCGGCCGGATCGAATCTGCGACCGAGGCTAGCAGCATCGGCCCGCTCGTCAACCCGTTCGGAAGGTATCACGAGCGAAATGACACGGTTTTCTCATCTCGACTTCCCCGGGCGCAACGGTCTGCTGCGCCGATACACTCGGCATGTGCCTACTCAGCGGCTCGTCGCCGACCTTCATCTCCACTCGCGCTACTCGATGGCGACGAGTCGCGCACTGGACCTCTCCGTAATGGCCGAAGCCGCGGTGCGCAAAGGCATCCAGATACTCTCGGCGGCCGACTTTACCCACCCGGAGTGGCGACGCGAACTGGGTGAGCGCCTGGTCGATGACGGCTCGGGCCTGTTTCGACTGGAAGGACCGCAGGCCAAAACCCCTCGATTCGGCCCCAGATTTGTTTTAGGCACCGAGGTCAGTTGCGTATGGCGGGACCCGCCCCGCTCCGGGCGCGGCAGACGCGTGCATCTGCTGTTGTTCGCTCCAGATTTCGACGCCGTTGACGCCCTCATCGCTCGCATAGAGCCATATGGAGCACTCGGGTCGGATGGGCGGCCGTTACTGAAGTTATCGGTCCACGACCTTGTCGGGTTCGTTATGGACGCGGATGAGCGTTGCGAGGTCATCCCGGCGCATGTGTGGACGCCCTGGTACGGCCTGTACGGGTCGAAATCCGGGTTCGATTCGCTCGAAGATGCCTTCGGGGACCACGGCGGCCAGATCCACGCGATAGAGACGGGACTCTCCAGCGACCCGGAGATGAACTGGGGAGTGCCCGAACTCAAGAACCGGGCGTTGGTGTCGTTCTCGGACGCCCACTCTGCGGCAAACGTAGGACGTGAGGCCACGATTTTCGAGATGGAGCCGACCTACGACGGACTGGTGGGCGCCATCGCGTCACAGTCAATCGTCGAGACCATCGAGTTCTTCCCGGAGAACGGCAAATACCACCTTGACGGCCACAGGGCCTGCGACGTTCGCCTTACGCCCGCCGAAAGCGCGACAAATGGCGGCAGGTGTCCGGTCTGTGGCCGGCCGCTTACCCTCGGCGTTCTCAACCGGATCGAATCGCTTTCCGACGCGGCGCCGGTCGAGTGGGCGGACCGCGGCGGACCTGTTAGCGGCCTGGTGAGCGGCCCGGCGTCGCGCCCTCCATTCAGGCGTCTCGTCCCACTCCGCGATCTCGTAGCCGCGTGCCTGGACGTTGGCAAGACCACCAAAACAGTTGCCCGCGTGGTGGACAGGCTGGTCGAGCATTGCGGTTCGGAATTGAACGTCCTGATCGATGCAGACCCGATGGAACTTCGCAGCGCCGCGGACGATAAAATCGCTTCGGCGATCATTTCGGTGCGAAGAGGTGACCTGGCAATCGAACCCGGCTACGACGGTGTTTACGGCAGGATCGCGCCCCGGAGTATCCCGAGTATTTGAGCAAATGCGTGCCGGAAGTAGCCCGGTGACATCCCCTGGCCCGCAGGCCAGGATCGGACGCTCGTGCCGCGAAACGCCAGAGCCGATGTACGATACCCGCCGATATGACCAGATTCCATGAGGGACCCGGCCTGAGGAGGGATTGTCCTTGATCGACCTCACCGACGAGATGAAAACCGCTCTCAACAGCGCCCTTGCCGACCGCGTGCCCTGCATACTCGCCACCGCCTCGGCGGACGGCAAGCCGGGCATCGGGTACCGCGGGAGCGTGATGGCCTACGACGGCCAGAACCTGGCCTACTGGGAGCGGACCAGGCGTGGAGGGCTGGAAAACATTCTTAGCAGCCCGTACGTAATCGTGATGTACCGAAACCCGCAGACGCGCCAGGCGTGGAAGTTCTTTGGACGGGCGACCGTCCACGAGGATGGCGACATCCGGGAACAGATCATGGCGCGCACGGTGCAGGCCGAACTGGATCGCGACCCCGAACGACGGGGGTCCGGCGTGATGATCGAACTCGATCGCGTCGAAACCATGGGCGGCGAAGTCCTCCAGGCAAAAGACTGACCGGGCCGCGCCCCTCTGGGCCCTTCAAGAACTTGTCAGACAGCGAGATCGTATTCCTCGGCACCGGCACGTCGGAGGGCGTGCCGCGTGTCAGTTGCCTGACGCGCCAGCCACAGACATGCAAGGTGTGTCCGGACGCCATCCGGCCCGGATCGCACAACCGGCGCCGCAACACCTCGCTGCTGATTCGCTACCGGTCACACGATGGCACGCCGAGAAACGTCGTAATCGACGTCGGCAAGTTCTTCTACCACTCGGCGATCGAGTGGTTCCAGGAGTTGGGCGTGCCCTCCCTGGACGCCGTGATCCTCACGCACCAGCACGCGGACGCCGTCGGCGGGTTGGACGACCTCCGTGACTGGACGAACAACGTGCAGGCCGCGATACCGCTCTACCTGCGCCAGTCTGAGATGGACCACGTGGCGAAGGCGTTCTACTGGATTGTAGACACCAGCCTTGCGTCGCCCGGCGGCGTGTCCCGGCTCGATTTTCAGATCATCGACGAACGGCCATTTGACGTGTTCGGGCTCAAGATCACTCCGCTACCGGTCGAGCACGGCCCTCGCACCACTACGTTCGGATATCGATTCGGCGACGTGGTGTATGTGCCGGACGCCTCGAGGATTCCGGACGACACCGCCCGGCTGATGCAGAACGCGGAGTTGATGGTGATGGACGCACTCCGGCCTGCCCACCCGCACGGCTCCCACTTCATCCTGCAGGAGGCGCTGGACCAGTTGCGTCGCCTGCGGCCGAAGCGCGCACTCCTTACGGACATGACGCACGACTTCGATCACGAGCCGACGAACGCGGAACTTGCCAGGCTAAAAGAGTCCGAAGGGCTGGACGTGCAACTGGCATACGACGGCCAGCGGATTTCCATCGATCTTTAGGATCGGCCGGACAATCGTTCAAGCTATCGGCCGGTGTTCTAAAACTCGAACTCGGTGCCGACACCGTTCTCGACCGCAAGGTCGTACACGAGCCGGGCGCACGACAGATCCTGGATAGCGAGACCGACGCTCTTGAACAGCGTCACCTCTTCATCGTTCTCGCGGCCCGTCGTGTCGCCGTTGATTACGTCCCCGAGCTCGCCGTGAATATCGTCGGGCGAGTACGCGCCCTCCTGGATGGGGATCATGATGTCCCCGGCCTCGATAAGGCACGCCTGCTTCTGGTCGCAAATTACCTTCGCCCGCTGGATGGACGCCGTGTCCAGCTCCCGTACGCCGGGCGCGTGCGAGCCGACCGAGTTGATGTGCGTGCCGGGCTTCCACCAGCCCGCTTCCACGATCGGGTTCGGCGCCGTGGTGGCCAGCGCCACGATGTCGCACTCGCCCAGCAACTCCCGTGTGCTTCCGGCCAACCGCACCTCGACCCCGGTCTCTTCCGTGAGCGACTCCGCAAACGCCCGGCGCTTATCATCCGGGTCGAGCGAGAAGGCCATGATCACCTCAAGATCGCGCGCCGCCGCCATTCCGGTCACCTGGGTACGCGCCTGAACGCCCGTGCCAAGGATGCCGGCCACACTTGCGTTCGCACGCGCCAGGTGCCGCGTCGCCACGCCGGAAACTGCGCCCGTACGTACGGCCGTCAGGTAACCGCCGTCCATCACCGCCACCGTCTGGCCGGTTTGCTGGTCCTGGACGATGATCGTCGCAAGCGTCGTCGGCAGGTTGTGCTTCTCAGGGTTGGCCTTGTAAACGGTGACGGCCTTGACCCCCAGGGCGCCCGACGATCCGAGATATGCCGGCATGAAGGCGATCCATCCGCCCACCTCGTCGTCAGTGATGACCGTCCGGTCCGGCATCTCCGCGGTGCCACGCGCGAGTTCCGAGAAAGCGCCTTCCACCACGTCGATAGCCTTCGACATCGGGAGAAGCTTTTGAACGTCGGAACGCGAGAGCAGGAGTGCCACGATGAACCTCTGTGAAAATCAGGATGAATTTTGGATGCGCCCGGCAGAGCGGAGCCAACGGCGCGGGGGAGCAGGATTATACATTTGAGTAACTGCTGAGTTACCGGCGGCTCCCCGGACGCCCAGCCTGAGACCGAACCAGCCGTACAGTCGCGCCCGGCCGAACGCGTAGCCTTCCCCCCTTTGGGACCGGTGCGGATAGCGTGTACATTCGAACCTGCCCCGCATCGGGGATCGTGGCGTTCCACCCCGTCACGTCCCTTGTCTCGATTCGACCACGCAACCAGACTCCGCGATGACGCACAACTCCTCACATGCCGCCGGCCGCCGCATCCTCGTCGTCGACGACGAGCCGGACACGGCCCTCATGCGATCCGTCCTCCGAGCCTTGCAGGCCGACGGATTTGAGCCGCTCGTCGTCCGGCCTGGGGCAGAGGGCGCCGGCTCGGCGCTGGTCGGAGAGGAAATCGTGGTCACCGGTGAAGACTTTGAGGCCGAGGCTCTGTACGCCATCGAGGAGCATAGGCCCGCAGGTGTGATCCTGGACGTCCGATTCGGCGAACACCGGGACGACCTGTTCAAGGGGCTAGGCATCCTCGGAAAGATCGTGGAACGTGACCCGGAGCTGCCGGTGCTCATGTTCACGCAGTACACCCGCGGCCCCGCCAGAGACGCCGCCGTCGCCGGCACCCTGAGGCACGACGCCCGGGTCGATTTCGTGGACAAGCTGGCCAGCCCCGAGGAAGTCGTGCTCCGGCTCCGCCGGATGATCGGCACCGCGCCCGAGCGCATCCAGGTCGGAGCCGAGTTCCTGATCGACCCCGACGCAGAGATCGTGTACGCCGTGTCCGCCAATTCTGAGGACGGCGCGGGCGACGGATCGCCTGTGCCGGGAATCGCCATACCGGAGATCCAGGGGATGAAGTTCGGCATCCTGCTCGAGCTGGCGTCCGCCTATTATCGAAGCCCCGGGGAGCTCGTCCCGTTCTCGCGCCTGGAACGTTTCTCGGAAGGGGACGACTCCCGCGCCTCACTCCGGGTGCGCATCCGGGAGATCAAAAACGCGATGGGTGACGCGATCGACCGAAGGCTCGGCCCGAACGACCTGATCATCAACGTGCGCAACCGGGGATACCGGCTCGCCCCGCTCCGGCCAGAATGACGCCAGAGAAGCCGGAGCGACTCGCCAGACTGTGGCGATACGGCCGGTACTTCGCGGCGGCGGTCGCCTTCGTGGGCCTGCTGCTGATCGTCGTATCGCCCGTACTGGGCGACAACGCGTCAGAGAAACTCTGGCTTATCGAGCCGATCGCTTACATCGGTGGAATTTTACTGGCCGCGGGTTCGGTACTCGTGGCCGTCACGTACATCGCTACTGAACGGGCCGTTGCCACGCCTCCCGGCGATTCCCGTCAAGAGTGGAGCCGCCTGACCCGTGAGTACTTCGACCTGTTCGGACACGACCTCGGCCGGCCCCTCCGCCGCATCCTGGGGAGGGCACGGGACGCGAGGGTCCGCATTGACGAGTCCGGACGCAACCCGGACCCGGCCCTATCGGAATTGATCGACGAGATTGAGCAACAGGCCCCGACCTTCCGGCTCATGGTTTCCAACGTCCAGGTCCTGATCGAACTGGAAAATCCGGCCGCCGAACCGGAAATCGAGGCGACTGATCCGGCCCGGGTCATACGAAACATCGTGGACCGCTACTCGGGAATTGCCGGCGACCGTGGAGCGGAGATCACATGGTGGTCGGAGCCCGAGGAGTTCGGCGTCGTGTACGCGGATCCTGCGGCGCTTGACCACGTTGTCACAAACCTGGTGGACAACGCGGTCAATCACGTGAATGAGCACATCGAGATCCGTTTGACCCGAAACCCGACACACTTTTTCGTTCGTGTCTGGGACGACGGCGACGGCATACCGGCGTCCTACCTGCCACATGTATTTGACCGGGGTTGGACGCCGGAGGCCGCCGGCCGCCAGGAGCGGTCGTCATCCGGACTTGGCCTGTTTATCGCGCGTGCGCTCGCACGCCGGTGCGACGGCGACGTGACATTGGAGAGCGTAGCGGCGCCCGGAGAAGATCACCACACCGAAGCGACGATCATGTTGCCATTGCTAGAGCGGCCCGGTTGACCGCCTCGGAAGATCTCAACGACCGCGAATCCGTTGGGCGGCGAGACCCGGTAATACATGCGTAATGCAACCCGTATGACACTCAACTCGGCGTCGAACAGCACGCCGGCGGGCAAGCTCGCCCGCCATCAATCGACCCGCATCCGCGGGCATGACTTGCCCCGGAGTCCCCTGTCGGGAAGGTAGATATGGAGTTTCCCCGCCGCGGTCTTCGCCGGTCAGCGGGACTGGCAATCGCCATCGCGTCCATCGGCGCGGTATTGGCCTGCGTCCAGACCACAAGCCGGGACGACGCCACTCCAATCCCCACGCCCACTTTGACCCCCGCGCTGGTCCCGGGGCCCGGGGTGAGCCCTGTCCCGGCGACGGCGTCGCCCGTTCCCGCGGCCACCCAGTCGCCGACCCCGATCCCGATCGGGACCTCGCCCACGCAATTCGGACTGTTCCTTGAGCTCCAGGGCCTGGGCGAGAACACCGTCGTCTACGGCAACGCCATTGTCGCCTCTGGCCTGACAAGCCCCGATGCCGTGCTCTCAATTAACGGCGTAATCATCCCGATCAACGATGACGGCTCGTTTGAGGTCACACTCGCCCTCAATGATGGACCGAACTTGCTGGAGATCGTCTCCAGCGATCTGTTGGGCAACCAGGAGAGCAGAGTGCTGTGGGTTGTCGCCCTCCCGGAGGGCTCATGACCTCCCAGATACACCACCGGGGAATGCGTAACGACGCCGGTAACGGAGCGGTAATGCGGGCGGACCTAGCGTGGACATATGCCGGCGCTGGGCTGGCCCACGCAACAACCCCGGCCGGGCCTACATGGCCGACCGGACACCGCGGTGAAGCCCTCATGAGAACCGCTTCCGCTCCCGTCCGTTCCCTTTCGACGAGCATGAGACGCATCCCGGGCGTACTCGTAATTGCATTGGTCGTGCTGGCGGCGTCTCTCGTCGGAGCGCGCGCCGTGGACGCTCAGGAGCCCGGCGCTCCCCAGGGTCCCCGGGAAGCGATTTTCGGGACGGTGGTGGAGATCGGTGAGGGCTCCATCACGGTCGCCACAGATGACGCGATCTCCGTGTTGGTGATCGATGACAACACGACGTTGCGTATCAATGGCGATATCGTTGATCTGGATGCGATCGCCATCGGCGACGCACTTGCCGGGACGGTGCTCGTCCTGGACGACGGCTCGCTGGCGGCGCGCTTGATTCTTATCCGGCCGGCCGATGCGGCACGCTCCTTCATCCACATCGTCGGCGTTGTGACCAGTGTCGAGAACGGCGAGGTCACGTTGATCGACAGGGACGGCGCTACCGTCACCGTCGCTCTGCCACCGGGCGAAGCCGCCCCGGAGATTGGCGACGCGCTCACTACGGTGGCGAAGCGCGACCGCGTGACCGATCGACTCGCCGCACACGCGCTCGAAAAGGTGGAGGCGATCGTCGACCGGCTGGAGAAAGCCCTGGAACGGGCCGAGGAAGCCTTCCGTAACTCTGCGAACGACACGGCGCAGGCAAAGCTGGACGACCTCAAGCAGAGGATCAAACTAAACACCAGCCGGCACCTCGGATTGGTCGATCAGGTCAAAGCCACGGCGCTTTCCGGCGCCGCTGACGCGCTCGATCGGAAGTTCGCCGCGGTGCAGCGCCACTACGAAGATGTTGCGGACCGGACCGGCATCGCGAGACCCGTCGTGGAAGCGAGAGGCGTCGTTCGCGAAGTGAGCGCCGGCGCGATCGTGATCGTCCTCCCGAACGGCGCTGAAATCCGGATATCTCTGGACCGGGACGCGGTAACGGAGAACATCGAGGGCGACGTCACCGATGTGAGCGAGTTCGTCATCGGTACCGACGTCATCGTTGAGTACCTGCCGACATCCGGAGGAAACCGCTCAGCTTCATTCGTGAGGGAGCGAAAGCCTGAGTTGTCGCGGCAGGAAGAGGCGCGAATCAACCTCGAATCGGAGCGAGAGTTCGCCGGCATGATCACCTCTGTTCAGCGACCGTCGGAAGGTGAGTTAACCGATGCGATCGCCATCGTGATCATCGCCAACCCCGGTACCGGTCAGAAGGTCGTGGTACGCGTCACGCGGGCGACCGAGATCAAGGTAAACGAGCAGGAGTCCGGCATTGACGGACTCAGCCCGGGGCAGTTTGTAGAGGTTGAACTCCTTTCCGAGCTCGTGGCGTCCGAGATCAAGGCCTACGACGTTCGCCCTGATGCACGGGACGAGGAGCTACGCATCGGAGGCGTGGTTCGCAGGATCGACCACGTTATGGGCGTACTGGAGATCGTGACCCGTGATACCGACGGTGGCCTGGTAGAGCTTCGGGTGAACGGCAGTACTGTGATCGTGATGGACGGTGAAGAGGTAACCCTGTTCGACGTCGGGCCCGGTGACCTGGTGCTCGACGCGACCAGATTCCGCGCACGGGATCACGTCCTCATTCGTCTCGTATTGCGTTCCCAAAAAGAGTTCCGGATCTCGGGTGTGTTCGCGGGCGTGAATCAACTGGAGTCAGTGTTCACGGTAATTACGGGTGGAGGTGACACGGTCACGTTCAACGCGCTCCCGGATACGAGAGTCGACGGCCCGCATGGGGAGAACCTCCGGCTGGCAGACATTGCTCCCGGATTCCGGCTGATTGAAGGACGGATCAGGACTGTCACGTTCAATGGCATCAATCAACACGTGGCGACCCGTCTCGTCGTCTCGGCGCCGGAACTCGTCACGGCGCGCGGCGAGGTCCTGCGTGTGGGAGCGACGGCGGGCAATCTGGTCATCCTGTTGACTAACGGCCGGGAGGTGTTGCTATCCCTTCCGGCAAACGGCCGGTTCACCATCATCAAAGACGGCGAGCGGCTCGATGGCCTGCGCGGCATTGAGCGGGGTGACCTTGTTCACTCGGTGGCGTACCAGCCCCTCGGCAACACCATCGTCAAGCTGGAGATTTTGACGCCGGGTGGCACGGCGGTTCGTGGCATCATCGTTGGGGTGGACCCCGGTAGCAATCGCATCAAGATCGAGATGGCTACCGGCAAGGAGCTAGAACTGATCGCCACAGACGCCTCCGAACTGAGGTTGGATGGCGAACGAATCCGGTCGCTCAGCCGCCTGGAAGAGGGTGACGTGGTCGTGAACGCACTTTACGTCGCCCGGATCGCAGGCAACGTGATACTTCGGCTCGATGCGATTTCCGGCCGCCCGGCCACCGAAATCCGCGGCAGGCCCGATGTTGTCGATCGCCCGGATGTGGAGATTCGGGTCAAAGGGATCATCCGCGCGATCAATGGCGATACCTGGCTCGTCGCCGAAACCAGGTTCATCGTGAACGCCGAGACCGAGTTTGAGGGCGACACCCCTGTCCAGGGCGCCGTCGCCTCTGTGTTGCTGGTACGGGGCGATCACGATCTTCCGCTGGCGGTCGAGGTGGAAGTCGAGGCGCCAGACCGTCGTGACGCCGCCCGGACAGCGCCCGCGGGGGCGCCGACGCCCGGGATTAGCCGTATTACGCTCAGTGGCCTGATCGAGGAGATCGATGGCGGCGAGTGGACCGTCGGCGGGCACAAGTTCACCGTCAACCGGCAGACCGAAGTGATCGGCGAACCGGAGATAGGAGCTCGCGCCGGCGTGGTCGTAGTCAAAATCGCCAGCGGGGAACTGATCGCCCTCCAGATATCGGTGGAACGCATCAAGTCGCGGTTTCCGGCGTCATCGGATTCTGCCCCCGCGCACGAACCCGGCGACGTAGACGAGTCGGACTCGTCTGGTTCTGGCTCAGGCAGCGACGATGACTCGGACTCGTCTGGCTCCGGCTCGGGCAGCGACGATGACTCGGACTCGTCTGGCTCCGGCTCGGGAAGTGACGATGACTCGGACTCGTCTGGCTCCGGCTCGGGAAGTGACGATGACTCGGACTCGTCTGGCTCCGGTTCGGGTGGCAGCAGCAGCTCTTCGTAGTAGCCGCACCCCGCCTCGATAAAATCCCGGTGAGGCCGGATTTCGGCCAACCGCTCTTTCGCCTCGAACCCGGATGGGTCCACCGTCTCGTACATTAGTACGCAACGTTGCTCTATTCATTTGGGCTCAAGATCTACCGGAAGCGCTGGGCGGTCCTCGCCGCCTGGGCGATGCTGTTACTGGTCGCCCTCCCGCTGGCGACGAAGGCCACGGATGCGCTGAAACCCGGCGGTTTCTCCAACAACAGCCTCCCCGCGGCCCAGGCGCGCGCCGTCTTCCGCGATCAACTGGACCTGTCCCCGATCTCGTTCGAGCTGATCTTCCGCAGCGAGCGCTACGGCGCGTATGAAGCCGAGTTCACACGGGACCTCCAGGACGCGCTTGCGCCTATCGGCGCCCGCCCGGAAGTTGCGAGGATCACGACGCACCTGGATGACCCCGCCCGCGTCTCGCCAGACGGCCGTACGGTCCACGTCACCGTCGGCCTCAACCTGGACCTCGAAGACGCCGCGGACTTCCTGGATACCGCCCGCTCCCTCATCTCGCCTGAAGGGCTAGAGCTGACCTTCACCGGAGGGCCTTCGCTCTACGCTGACATCAGCCTCAGCAGTGAGCGAGACGTCCGCAGGGCGGAGCTGCTCGCCTTTCCGCTCTCCACAATCGCCTTGCTCCTCGTGTTCGGCACGCTTGTCGCCGCGTTCCTGCCCGCCACCGTGGGCGGGGTTGGCGTGGTTCTGGCCCTCGCCGCGGTGGCCCTTATCTCGCGCGGCGTGGACATGTCCGTGTTCGTCCTGAACATCGTCACCCTGCTCGGCATCGGGCTGGGCATCGACTACTCGCTCTACTTTACGAGCCGTTTCCGGGAGCAGCTCGCCGCCGGTGATACTGTCGAGCAGGCCGTCGCCCGGTCTCAGGCCACCGCCGGGCAGGCGATCCTCTTCTCGGGCGTGACAAGCCTTATCGGCCTCGCCAGCCTGACCGCCTTCGAGTTCATGATGTTGCGCTCGGTGGGCATCGGCGCCGTGATCGTGATAACCGTGGCCGTCCTGGCCGCCCTCACCCTCATGCCGGCGGTGCTCGGGATCCTCGGGCACCGTATCAACGCCCTCCAGGTGATGCCGTCGTTCCTGGGACGGAGTGACCGTGACCTGTGGGGCAGCCTGTCACGGTGGGTAATGGCGCGTCCGTTGCAGGTGGCCGTGCCGACCGTCCTGTTTCTACTGTTGCTCGCCGCCCCCTTGCGCGGCATCCGGCTGGGCACGGTCGACGCCACTATTCTCCCGCCGGAACTTGAATCGCGACGCGGCTTCGACATCCTGCGCGACGAATTCGGTCTCTTGACCAAGACGCAGATCCCGGTCGCTTACACCTTCGGAGATGCGGACGACCGCGACCCCCTCTCGGCAGGCAATCTCGATCGCCTGTACGCCTTCGGGCGCGCCCTTGAAGGCCTGGACGGGGTGACCAGGGTGCGCAGTATCGTCAACGTCTCGCCGGAGCTCGACGCGGGCATGTACGCCACGCTGTACCGCGTGCCGGAGGCGGTGACCGATACGGCCATGCAGACGCTGCTGCGCGACACCGTCAGAGAGGGGGCGGTCCTGTTCGTCGTGGAATCGGACGTCGAACCGTTCGGCCCTGAGGCGTCCGGCCTCGTGTCCGGCATACGGGCGTTCGACCCGGGTCCGGGCCGTGAACTGTTTGTGGACGGCGGCTCGGCGGAGATAAAGGACGTCGTAGACAGCCTCTACAGCCGGTTCCCGTTCGTCGCCGCCGTCGTCATCATCGCCACGTATATGTCCCTCCTCATCCTGTTCAGATCGGTGATCTTGCCGATCAAGGCCATTATCCTGAACGTGATGAGCATCCTTGCCAGCTACGGCGCGCTCGTGTTCGTGTTCCAGGAGGGGCACTTCAGCGGGCTCCTGAACTTCGAGCCGCTCGGAGTGATCGAGGCCACCACGCCGATCCTGCTCTTCAGCATCATCTTTGGCCTCTCGATGGACTACGAGATATTCCTCCTCGCCCGTATTTCAGAGGCGTATAAGCGCACCGGTGACAACACCGCATCGGTCGCTGAAGGGTTGCGCCGGAGCGGGCGCATCATCACCGGAGCGGCCGCGATCCTTATCGTCGTCGCGTCCAGCTTCCTGGTGGCGGATGTGGTGCTGGTGAAGGCGATCGGCCTGGGCCTGGCGATAGCGATATTCGTCGACGTCACGATCGTCCGCGCCCTCCTCGCCCCGGCGATCATGCGGCTGCTCGGGCCGCTCAACTGGTGGATGCCGCGCTGGCTCGATCGGATCCTTCCCCGCATCGACGTCGCGCCTTGAAACGCCGGGTAACGCTTCTCACAGCGATCGCGATCACTCTTCTGGCGGTCGCCTGCGCGGATACTGACCGTTCGCTGCCCGTGCCGCCTGCGCCGCCGCCGGCGCCAACGCCCGCGCCGGAGCCGGTCTTGTTCCCGCGCGACGAGGGCCCACACGACAACCGGTTGGAGTGGTGGTATTACAGCGGCGATCTCCGGGACGAGGAGGGAGGCGAATACGGGTTTCACTTCGTCGTCTTCCAGTCCCGGGACTCGGGGGATTCGTCTGAGTCCGGAGACCGGGAGCCGCCCGTTTACGCCGCCCAGTTTGGCCTGACCGACGTCGGATCGAACGAGCACGTCCAGGCCGCCAGGTTCACGACCGGCGAACAGCCGCAGGACGGACCCGGTCTGACCGGCCTCAAAATCGCGGACTGGAGCCTGGCCGCCAACCCGGAGCGGCATGTGTTCGACGCCGGCGCGGACGACGTCCGGCTCTCGCTATCGATGACGCCCACCAAACCCCCGGCGTTGCACAACGAGACCGGCTGGCTCGCCGCTCCCACCACCGGGTGGACGTACTACTACTCCCGCCCGCGCATGGCCGCGGAAGGGACGCTGGTGTTGGATGGCCGGCGACTCACCGTCAGCGGGGACGTATGGATGGACCACCAGTGGGGTGAGTTCTTCGTGCTCGGCAACCCCGCAGGCTGGCAGTGGTTCGGTGTCCAGCTTGATGACGGAACCGATCTGATGGTCACGCAGACCCGGAACGTCGATGGCGATATCGATTCTCTTTACGGGTCGCTCATCAACCCGGATGGTTCCCTCAAGCCACTTGGGCAGGCTGGCCCGGAGTCCCGGGACCTTGAGCTGTTGACAACGGGATCCTGGATAAGTCCTCACACCGGCGCCGACTACCCGTCTGGATGGACCATACGCCTGCCCGCGGATGGGATTCAGCTAAACCTCAGTCCCGTCGTCGCCGACCAGGAGATCATCTCCGCGAGGCCGGAATCCGCGATCTACTGGGAGGGCAAGGTGTCCGTCACGGGCACGCGGAACGGCAATCCGGTGCGCGGTAGCGGTTACGTCGAACTTACGGGCTACGTCGTTCCGCCGTCACTGCCGTGGCGGGATGCCGGCGCCGCTCGGTGATGCACGGCGGCGCGGGCGCGACGGCCTCCACCTTCGCGTTACTCCCAGGCAGTGATTGGCAGTAACCGGCCACTGATTCGGCACGAATACGCAACTCACCTGCACCTGCGCGTACTCCACACTGTGTCGCAATCGTCACAGGTTCATTTTGGCCTCGCTCTTAGCGACAAGAAGCCATCACCGATGCCCTGACCGGCGCCTGGCGGTCCGGTTTGGATGGGGGACAGCGATGATCAAGTTCAAGGCATGCGGCCGTTGCGGTGGAGATGTCTACTTCAACGCAGATCGACGCGGCGTGGATGTTTACTGCCTCCAGTGCGGCTCCCGGCGTTTCTTCTCGCCCGAAGAAATGCGGGCGCTGAATGCACAGACGGTCGCCGACGCCCAGGCAAACGAGGAAGTCCAGAAAGCCGCCTGAGCTCGTACATTCGGGCGCACGCTTGGCCGGCCCTCCTGCCTGCCGAGCGTCAGGTGGGCCGATGTACCACTCACCCAACGCGTGTCGGGCGGACCTGTGCGTTTGCCGCTCGTCCCGACCTCCAGGGATCCGTCTTGTACGGATCCCTTTTCTTTTATCGGGCCTTCGTTCGTTCAGGCGACATCCGCCGCAAATCAGGCATGGCCGGACTGGTGCAGAATCTTGGGGAGTCCGCGTAGTCGCGGAACCGAGCCCGAATTCAGAACGGCCCTGGAGGGGTGCGCGAGTTGAAGATCACTGCTGTGTCCGCCGTCTACCCGAACTATCGCAACGTGCCGGCTTCCTGGCGCACCCACTTCTGGCAGATCGTGGTCCGGGTCGAAACCGACGCCGGGGTGAGCGGCTTTGGCTACGGCGGCGGCGGGCGGGCGGCGGTGGAGGTGGTGAACCGTCACTTCGCTGAACTGGTGGCGGGGCGCGACCTCGGTTCAGCCGGCGCCATAGCCGCCATCTGGGACGACCTGTACCGGGAGTCTTTGCCGTACGGACGGAAGGGTGTCGCGATCATGGCGCTTTCCGGTCTGGACCTGGCGTTGTGGGACGCGCTGGGCAAAGCGGAACGCCGGCCGGTCTATGAGCTGCTGGGCGGCGCCCGGCCAGAACCTAATAAGGACCGGGTCCGTTCGTACGCCACCGGCGTCGACCAGGCCTGGTACGCCGAGCTCGGGTTCTCGGCCACAAAGTTCCCGCACAGGTGGAACGGCGAGGCCGACTACGACTCGGCGGCGGCCGGCGCGGCCCGCGCGCGCGACGCCGTCGGTGAAGACGGGCTGGTGATGATCGATACCTATATGTCGTGGGACTCCGACGTTACGACCCGCATGGCCGGACTGCTGGAGGAGTTCAATATTTACTGGTTTGAGGACGTCTGCACGCCCGATGAACTCGATGCGCAGGCGCAGTTGCGGCCCGCCGTAAAACCTGTCTTGCTGGCCGGTGGGGAGCACGAATTCACCCATCACGGGTTCGGCGAGATCGCGAGATCGGGCGCACTGGACCTGTGGCAGCCGGACATCACCTGGTGTGGAGGGATTACCGCCGGCCTGCGAATCCTGGACCTGGCCCGCGAGACCGGGATTCCCGTCGCCCCTCACCGCGGCGGAGAGGTGTGGGGCCTCCACCTGATCACCGCATCCGACTGCATCGACCTCGCAGAGGTGCTGCCCGGGACGCGCGACGGGGATAGCGACGTACTGTGGATCGGGGAGCCGATCGCCGAGAACGGTTACATAGCGCCCACGGACGCGCCCGGGTTCGGCGTTCGGCTCAACGAAGACCTGATCTGAGGAGACCGGCGCGGCCCACTTGTACGCTCCCGGGGCTCACGTTTTCAGTCTTATGCCCGCAGCTCGCCCATAAAGCGCTCGCAGGCCTCCATGTAGATCGTGGCGTCCACGTTGTAGGCGAGGTACTGCACGCCGTTGCTGAGCAGCCACCGGCCCATGTCGATGTCCCGGGCGTAGGAGCCGACCGCTTTGCCTGCGTTCCGGGCCTTGCCGCAGGCTTCGACCAACGCCTCTTCGACGATCGGATTGCGGACATCTCCCGGGATGCCGAGCGACTGCGAAATGTCGTACGGCCCCAGGAAGTAGACGTCGATACCGTCCACCTGCATGATCTCGTCGAGGTTGTCCAGACCGCGCTTGCCCTCGATATGTCCGATGACCACCGTCTCTTCGTTCTGGCGGTCCGTGTGACCGGGCGCCCCGTCTTTGAAGTAGTCACCGGCGCGCGTGAAGATTGACAACCCGCGCTCGCCTATCGGGGAGTACTTGGCGGCGTGGACGAGTTTCCGGGCATCGCCGGGATCATTTATCTGCGGAACCTGGACACCGGCGGAACCGATATCGAGCGCCCGGAGGATCAGCCGTTCATCGTTATCGCCAACGCGGATGATCGGCGCCACACCGGCGCCATCCGCCGCGATCACAAGGTCTGCAGCCGTCTCCATGCTGATCGGCCCGTGCTCGGAATCGATGATGCAGAAATCCATGCCCGCAAAGCCGAGCGTGTCGATCATCGTCATAGACGGCACGATGACGAAAGGCCCTATAACCGTTTCGCCGGCTTGAAGTTTTTCCTTCAACTGTCCGCCGCGAGATCCCATACAGATGTGCTCCGTTCATGAATTCAGGCCCGGTTACAACCGTTCGCACCAACCGGCCATTGTGGGTCAGGTATGACGCCGGTCAGTCTATCGGTCATACGTTGCTACGGAGCGTTAAATCGTGTGTGGGCCGGGGCCTCAGAAGGCCATTTCCGGGGTTCACGCGTCCCCGGACCTTGCCTTCGCCAGCCCCCCGGAATCTTCCAGGTCTTCCGGCCTTTCGGGCAGGGCCGGGCGTAGAACGAAGTCGTAGATAGCCGCTCCGATAGGCCCTCCGATCAACGGGCCCGCGATGTAAACCCAGAACCCATCGCGCGGTCCCGGGATGGCGATGTCACCCCATCCGGCAAAGAACGCCACTATGCGCGGTCCAAAGTCACGGGCCGGATTCCAACCGGCCTGCGTAATCGGCGCGAACAGTGCGATGAGGACGGCCACCGTGAAACCGATGAACAACGGCGTCATCTTGCCCGCCGGGCGGCCGTTACGCCGATCCACGAGCGCAAAGATCATCAGCACCAGAATCCCGGTCCCGAGAGCCTCGACGCCCATCGCCGCCAGCGGAGACACAAGTTCTCTCGCCGCTTCGCTCGTGCCGAAGATGTCCGGATTCGGAAAATACTCGCCGAACACCATCGCAGAATATTGACTGCCGTCCTCACCGCGCACAATGCCACGGTCGTCCTCAAACCGGTCGATAAACGGCCCGAATGTCGCCAGCACCACCAGTCCGGCCAGAACGCCGCCCAGCAGTTGAGCAGCCCAGTACGGCAACAACCGGCGGCGAGGGAATCTTTCCGGCCTGAAGATGGCGAACGCCAGCGTTACAGCGGGGTTCAGGTGGGCGCCGGAAATGGTGGCGGTGGCGTAGATCGCAAGGGTGACGCCGAAGCCCCACACGACCGCTACCTGCCACAAACCCTGGTGGGCGCCGGTAAGCACAGAGGACGCGACGGCCCCGGTTCCGAAAAGTACGAGCAGGAATGTTCCGACTACTTCAGCCGCGTAGACGCGCAGAAGATACCTCCCTTTGTCATGGACCGACGACAGGCCAGTGTAACGGCGGCGTTCGCGCAGGTCGTCCGGTGTCAGGGAAAACCCGGCCCATCGCCTGCCGCCAGGTCATCCCGGCGGATCGTGGATGCCGCAGGTGTACTATGCGGCCACGCCTCCGATGCTGCAGCCAGGATGGTGAGCTGGGCCTGTCAACCGGGAGATGAATTGGACCGACGCGAACTCACGGGCAGTCAAACTGCCGCCGCACGACGAACCGGCGTCGCGCGCCTGATACCGTCCGGCTTCGCCACCACATTCTCTTCACTTGGCAACCGCAACTTCCGCTACCTGTGGTTCGGGCAGGTCGGCGCCGCCACCGCCATGCATGCGGACCTCGTCGCGCGCAGCTGGCTCGTGTTCGAGTTGACCGGCTCTTCGTTAGCCGTCGCCGGGGTCAACCTGGCGCGCGCCGCTCCGATGCTTGCGATTGGTCTTTTTGGCGGGGTCGCGGCAGACCGTT
>JACZRO010000189.1 GCA_022574675.1 Chloroflexota bacterium | reverse complement strand
CGACTGCGCCGCCGGTCCTTCGAGAGCCTCAGGACGTTAAGAGAGCCTCAGGGTGGCGGCGCGGGCCGGCTACACCCGCCAGTCCGGGAAGGCGTGACGCGAGGTGACGGACATCCCTGCGTCGACCGATAGCACGTGCCCCGTGACCCAGCGCGCCTCGTCGCTCGCCAGGAACAGTGCGGCGTAACCGACGTCCCACGCCGTGCCCTCGGTGCCGAGCATCGTGGAGTTCCTGCGATGTTGCCGCATGTCGTCGTCGAGCCGGTGCGCCACCATCGGCGTGAACACGACGCCGGGCGCCACGCAGTTGACCCTTATCCCCTCGCGGCCGTGATCCCCGGCCATTGCGATCGTCAGCCCGATCACCGCCGCCTTGGAAGTCGTGTAGGCGGCGTCGCCGATCGCCTCGATACCGGCGCCCGACGAGATGTTGATAATCGACCCGCCTCCGGTCTCGATCATCCGGGGGATGGCGTGGCGGGAGGTGAGGACCATGCTGCGGACGTTGGTGCTCTGCACCTTGTCCCAGTCCGCCATGTCGATCTCGGGCACGGTCTTGCGCAGGCTTATGCCGACGTTATTGTCGAGCACGTCAAGCCGTCCGTAACGCTCCACCGCGGCGTTCACCATGTCACGGCAATCGTCCTCGTTCGTCACGTCCGCCTGGAACACGCTGGCGGTCCCGCCCTCGGACTCGATCATGGCAAGCGTCTCTTCCGCGCGCTCGACCTGCGCATCCACCAGCAGCACGCTTGCGCCCTCGCGGGCGAACAGCACGGCGGTCGCTTTGCCGTTGCCGACGCCCGGCCCGCGCGAGCCCGCTCCCGTTACGATCGCTACCTTTCCCTCAAGACGCGGCGCTCTCTCCGGCATCGTCAGTCCCCTCAATTTTGGTGATTGATCTTCGCTCCGTAGGGGCGGGCCTTACTCCGCCCGAGCGCCGGTCCTTCTCCTTCCACGGAAGGATCAGGGCGCGGGGGCGGCGACTCGGGGCTTCAATCGAGCGTGACGAAGATGCTGTGCCGCACCTGGCCCGCCACGGCGCGGCTGATGTGTCCGTGGCCGGTCGTATCCTCGGCGAGCAGGACCTCGCCAGCTCCGATCAAGCGCTTCGAGCCGTCGCCGACCTCTATCTCGACCGAGCCGGACAGGTTGATCACGTACTGCCGCCGCGGCGCTGTGTGGAAGTCCAGGTCGTAGTCGCCGCCGGTCTCCCGGAAGATGATCTTCGTGGCGTCCTGTGGCTCCGACAGGCGCCCGGTCTCCGTGGGGTGGAGTTCAATCTCCACGTCCTCGAAATGGGATTCGCCATCATCGCCTGCGTATACCCGCGTGACCTTCATGTGCTCATCCGTCCTTTATGGGTGTTTTGATCCTGTATCAGAAGAGCCTGTCTCAGGAATCCCCTCTCCCAGCGGGAGAGAGCCTGCCCCGTACTCGATACGGGGGCGAGGGTGAGGGAGAAGTCTAGATTTACGATCGCGACCGACGGCGTTCTGAGACAGCTCCTTAGACGGGAACGATCGCCGCCAGCCGCGTCCGGGTCGCGGCGTCCGCGAAGCGTTCGACCGCCTCCACGTCGTTGAAAATTTCACCCGTGCAGCTATCCACGGTCTGCATGGCGAGCAGCGTGGCCGCCTCCACGTAACTGTCCGGCGGCGGCATCTTGGAATGGGGCGTACTGCCGCCAACCTGGCCCGGGGCTCTGCCGAATCGGATGCCCGGGGTGTCGATGCCGCCGACGGGCTTCAGTGCGTTCACGGCGATGCCGTCGTCCTTCATGTCGTTGGCCAGCCCGCGCGTCATCGCCTCGATCGCCAGCTTGGTGGCCCCGTAGTGCGAAAGACCGCGGTCCGCAGCGACGGATGAGATGTTGATGATGTTGCCACTGTGTTGCTCCACCATCGCCGGCAGGACGGCGCGGGAACAGTGGAACGGACCGTGGACATTGATCCTGAATTCCAGTTCCCAGTGCCGGGGCTGGATGGTGTTGATGTAACCGGGCGGCTGCACCGCGGCGTTGTTCATCAGGATGTCGATACGGCCGTATTTCTCCAGAACGGTGTCGACCATCGCCTGTATCGAATCGACATCCCCGACGTTGCAGACGACAGCGAGCGCTTGTCCATCGGCTTCTTCGATCATGCGAACGGTGTCGTGGATCGTGCCCGGGAGGCGCGGGTCGCGCTCCTTCTCGGTCCGCGCCGCTACGATCACGGTCGCGCCCTCTTTCGCGTACTGCACCGCGCAGTACTGGCCGAGTCCCCGGCTTGCGCCGGTGACGATGGCTATCTTTCCTTCCAACCTTTTGGCCATTTCTTTCTCCAGTGTTTGCGGCGGTAGTTGTGGCGGCGCCTGGGTCAAGTCCGGACGGCTGTGGTCGCCCGGTAATTGGTGATTACGGAAGGCGTCTATTCGGTCAGCGGCCTCACTTCCGTCGCGAACCGCTCCATGCGGTCCAGCGTCTCGTCCGGGGACGAACCTGTGAGCCCGATCACCAGATGCCGCACGCCGAGCTTCTCGAACTCCCGGATGTCGGCGGCGACCTGTTCAGGATTACCGGTGAAGACACGGCGTCCGCCGTCCCGTCCCGTCGCCGGGTCGCGGTCGTTATACCACCCGGCGCTGTAACCGAAATCAATTGATGCCGGGTCTCGGCCGGCCTCCTCGGCGTGCCTCCGCACCGTGGACATGCCCGCGGCGAGCCGCTCTGGAGTATCCATGGGGAAGGTCGGGTTGTTTCCGATCGGGTACCACGCGTCGCCCAGTCGTCCGGCGCGCCGCAAAGCCGGGGGGCTCTCTCCGCCGACCCATATTGGCGGGTGCGGGTCCTGGACGGGCTTCGGGTAGAAGCTCATGCCTGACACCTGCACGTACTCGCCCCGGTACTCCGGCTCGTCGCTGGTCCACATCTCCTTGAACGCCTGGAGATATTCGTTGGCCACGCTGCCCCGGTGCTCGTACGGCGGCGCGCCGAGGGCCTCGAACTCCTCGCGCATCCAGCCGGCGCCTACTCCGACGATTAGACGCCCGTTGGAGAGCACGTCCAGGGACGCCAGCGTCTTCGCCGCCAGGACGGGCGGCCGGTGAGGCAGCACCATCACCGAGGTCAGCACACGGATCGTCGAGGTGTGTGCGGCGAGGAACATCGCCACGGTCAACTGCTCAAGACACTCTCCGGCATCGACCCCGGAGAACGCGCCGTCCTCGCTGTACGGGTAGATCGACCGCACCGCCTTCGGGATCACGACGTGATCGGAGACGGTCACGATGTCAAATCCAAGTCGCTCGCCATGCTTGACCTGGCGCTCCAGGAACTCGGGAGCGGCCGCGGGGCCGCGGGTCGCAACTCCGAATCCAAACTCCATCTGTCAGGCTCCCCCCGGGTTCATCAAAGGTGTGTATCGGGTCAGGTGTTCGCCGTTGGACAACGGCCGGAAGCATACCCCCGTCGGCGAAACCCCGGGAGCCCGGCAGTCGGAAACGCAGATTCAATGCCCGGGGATCGATTGCTCCGCCGCCGCTCCGGACGCGATCAGGGCGTCTATCTGGGCGCCGGTTCGCCCGAGTTCCGCGAGGATGTTCCGAGTGTGCTCGCCCGCCAGCGGGGGGCCGGACGTGGGGCCCCGACCTGCGTCGGAGAAGACGACAGGCGTGTTGACCGCGCGCACGGAACCGTCCAACGGGTCGGGCATCTCCACGATCATCCCGCGCTCGGCGAAGTACGGGTGATTTACGGCGTCGGGCATCGACCGCAGAACGCCATATGGCGCACCTGAACGCTCAAGCCCGGCGGCGACGGCGGACGACGACATGGCGGCGACCCAGCCGCCCACCATGGCGTTCGCCTCATCCTGCGATTCCGGCATCTCCGTCCCCGGATGGCCCAACCCCTCTGCGATGCGGGTCCAGTTGCGCTCGGTGCCGATGTTGATTGTCAGGAAACCATCCCGTGCGGGATGGACCGGATGGCGAAACGGTTTCCAGTCGTCGACACGACCGCCGTTCAATGGCGCGGCCGCGACCTCGCTGAGCATCGAAAGCTGGGCGTCCATCAACGCCACGTCGACCTGCTGTCCATGTCCCGTCCTTTC
>JACZRO010000188.1 GCA_022574675.1 Chloroflexota bacterium | reverse complement strand
AGCCGGAGCGCCTTTGCCCTAAGCCAAAAACAGTTCGACAAACTCCGGGACCGGCATCGACTCCAGCCTCGTCGGGTCCTCGGCCAGCGCCACGGCCTTTTCGACCCGCCCCGGCGGCAGGCGGGTTCCAAGGTTGTGCCGCAATTTGTCGATCAGGCGCGGGATAGCCTCGTCCCGCCGGCGCCGGTGGCCGAGCGGGTACTCGACCTCGACCCTGTCTGTGCTTGAGCCGTCCTTGAAAGTCACCTGGATGGCGTTGGCGATCGATCGCTTTTCGGGGTCCAGGTAGTCACGGGTGTAACGCGGGTCTTCGACGACCGTCATCCTGTCCCGCAGCGCATCGACCCGCGGGTTCGCCGCCGTCTCGTCTTCGTAGTGGTCGGCGTTCAGCTCGCCGAAGATCAGCCCGATAGCCGTCATGTACTGGATGCAGTGATCCCGGTCTGCCGGGTTATCCAGTGGGCCGGACTTGTCGATGATGCGCGCCGCCGACTCCTGGGTCGTGATCGTGATCGATTCGATCTCGTCCAGCCGGCCCCGCACCTGCGGGTGCAGCGTGAACGCCGCTTCGACCGCGGTCTGGCCGTGGAACTCGGCCGGGAAGTCGATCTTGAACAGCACGTTTTCCATGACGTACGAGCCGAAAGGTCGTTGCATCGAGAACGGCCGGCCGCCGAACCACCGGTCGTAGAATCCCCACTCCGGCGCGGAAAGCGCCGTCGGGTAGCCCATCTCGCCCGTCATGGCCATGAGCGCCATGCGCACTCCCCGGCTCGTGGCGTCGCCGGCCGCCCACGACTTGCGCGAGCCGGTGTTCGGGGCTTGCCTGTAGGTGCGCAAAGTCGCATCGAGCCAGGCGTTGGAGACGGCGTTGATCACCGTGCCCCGGTCGCCGCCCAGCAACCCGGTGGCGACTGCGGCCGTGGCCACCTTCACCAGCAGAACGTGGTCGATGCCGACCCGGTTGAAGCTGTTTTCGAGCGCCAGCACGCCCTGTATCTCGTGGGCCTTGACCATCGCCGTCAGGACGTCGCGCACCGTGAACGGCGGATCGCCGTCGGCCGTTCGCGTCCGGGATAGCCAGTCGGTCACCGCCAGAATTCCGCCCAGATTGTCCGAAGGGTGCCCCCACTCGGCGGCGAGCCAGGTGTCGTTGAAGTCCAGCCAGCGGATCGTGCAGCCGATATCGAACGCCGCCTTGACCGGGTCGAGAACGTAGTCTGTGCCGGGCACCCGCGCTCCGTTCGGAACGGTCGTTCCCGGGACGTGCGGCCCGAGATGCTTAACGCACTCCGGGTAGTTAAGCGCAAGCAACCCGCAGCCGATCGTGTCGAACAGGTCGTAGCGGGCTGTTTCATACGCCACGGAGCTATCGATCGAGAAGTCCAGGACGTAGTCGGCGATCTCGACGAGTAGCCGGTCTGGCTCGGGTCGTGTGCTGGAATTGGCGGCGGACACTTTCACTCCCGGGGACTCGGACGCGTGGCGTCGTTTATTCTGGGCATCGATAGAACGCCGCAACGAAAAAGATTAGTCACTTACTTATGATATGTGGCTATGCTCATCTGCGTTCACAGCCCGAGTATTCCCGGGACTTCGTCGACGTGATCGATGGTGAATCCGGGCTCCGGTGGTCCCCACTTCCAACTACGGCCCCGGCGCATCCACGCCGTGGCGAGACCGGCGTTGGCGGCGCCGTGAATGTCCATGACCGGACTGTCGCCGACGAACAGCGTTTCGGACGGCTGTGGACTTCCCAGTAGACGCAGCGCCTGGGCGAAAACCTCCGGCTCTGGCTTCTCGTGGCCGAACTCCTTCGAGATCACCAGGCACTCCGGCTCCGGTCGAATGCCCATGTTGGCGAGTTTGACGTGTTGCCAGCGCGTCCCGTTTGTGACGATACCCCATGGGACGCGTGCGTCTGACAATTTGACCAGGGTGTCGAGTACACGGTGGTCGGGTCGATACCCGGGAGCCTGTGTCCGGCGCATCCAGTTCTCAAACCACTGGAGTCCGCGCGGGAACGTCCCGCCCAAATCGCCGGGCCGGCGCGGCGCATCGTCGCCGGCGTTGCGCAGAATCAGGCCGAGGTGTTGGAGGAACGGCGGCCAGTCAGCCAGCGTCTTGTCCAGGTCAAACAGGACGGCCTTCAGCTTCGTGTCAGGCACGCGTCACGACCGCAGGGTAGTGACAAGGCGATTTCGAGTTCATAGCCAAAACCGTCATCCTGAGCGTAGCGAAGGATCTCGCCGATCTTTTCCCTCAACATCGAGTTCCCGTCGGGCCACTATTACGGATCGCGAATACTACGTCTACATCCTCTCCAGTCGCACACGCGTACTGTATGTCGGCGTCACTGGAGACCTCTTCCGCCGTCTCGTCCAGCACCGGACAGCATCCCAATCCACGTTCACGGGCCGGTACAGAGTGGACCGGCTTGTCTGGTTCGATTCCACCGATGAGCCCTCGACTGCGATCGAGTTCGAGAAGCGGATCAAGGGCTGGCGGCGGGCTCGAAAAGTGGCGCTGATCGAATCGGCCAATCCGTCATGGGAAGACCTGGCGTATCGGTGGGAACTACCGGCGAGATCCTTCGCCCCGATGTCTCGGGCCTCAGGATGACTTTTTGTGCAAGCGCGCGCTTGCCGGTGGGACCGCGAACCGTGACGGGAGGACCTGAATTATCGGTCAGGACTACCGTCGCAATCCTTCGCCCCGATGCCTCGGGCCTCAGGATGACTTGATGAGTGATGGTGATGCGGCGGAGCATCGGACAGCTACCGCTGTTCGATCGGCACGTACTCCCGTTCCATGGGGCCCGTGTATTCGCCTGCGGGGCGTATGAGCCGGTTGTCGGCCCGCTGCTCGAACACGTGCGCCGACCAGCCGCAGGTCCGGGCGATCACGAATACCGGCGTGAACATTTCGGTCGGGATGCCCATGTGGTGGTACGCCACGGCCGAGTAGAAGTCCAGGTTGGTGAACAGGTTTTTCTCCCGCTTCATCACCCGGTCGATGCGTACCGCGACGTCGTATAGCAGCATGCTCTCCCGGTCCTCTGAGAGCTGCCTCGCCCACTCCTGGATCACCGCCGATCGCGGGTCGAAATCCCGGTAAACGCGGTGGCCGAACCCCATGATCAGCTCGCGGCGTTCCAGCATGCCCATCACGGCCGTCTCCGCCTCGTCCTCCGTGGAGAAGCTGGACTGGAGCTCCATGGCCGCCTCGTTGGCGCCGCCGTGCAGCGGCCCCCGCAGCGCGCCGATTCCGGCCACGATCGCTGAATGTTGATCGGCGAGGGTGCTCGTGACAACGCGAGCCGTGAAGGTCGAGGCGTTGAACTCGTGCTCGGCGTAAAGGATCAGCGACGAATCGAGCGCGCGCCGGGCCAGGTCCGACGGCGCTTCCCCGTTAAGCAGGGTCAGGAAGTGCTCGGCGATCGTATCGCCGCCCGCCGTCTCGTCGATACGGCGTGCGGTCCGGGAGAAGTGGTACCAGTACAGCAACATCGAGGCGAAGCTGGACGTCAGCCGGTCCGCCACCCACTCCTGGCTGCGCTCCCCGCCCTCCGGCTCGATCGTCCCGAGCGCCGAGCACCCGGTGCGCAGGACATCCATCGGGTGCGCGTCCGACGGGATCTGCTCAAGCACGATCTTCAACGCGGGTGGAAGGGCGCGCATCGAAACCAGCTGCGCCCTGTAGTCCGCAAGCTGGGAGGCGTTTGGCAACTGGTCGTGAATCAGGAGATAGGCGACCTCCTCGAAGGTCGACTTCGAGGACAGGTCTTCGATCGAGTAGCCGCGGTAAGTGAGGCCGTGGCCTTCCTGGCCGACGGTCGAAATCCGAGTTTCGCCGACGACCATGCCCGCGAGCCCGGCGGATCTTGAGCCACTGGTCATTGCGCGTTCCCTTCTGTTGAGTCCTTTGAGCCCGGCGGATCTGCGGCGAACAGCGCGTCGATCTTCTGCTCGTACTCCCGGTAGTTCAAGAAATCGTAATACTCGTCTCGTGTCTGCATGGCCGGGATAACCGACGCCTGCGTGCCCTCGGCCCTGACGGTCCGGAACACTTTCAGGGCTGCGGCGTTCATGGCCCT
>JACZRO010000187.1 GCA_022574675.1 Chloroflexota bacterium | reverse complement strand
GCGAGCGCGGATGACCGGCTGACGCGCGGGTTGACCTCGATAACGTAGTAGTGCGGTGAACCTTCGGGGATCGCGGGCAACGTCGCCGCCACTTCAGTCCCCGGCCGCAGCGCCAGTTGCACGTTGCAGCCGCCCTCGATGCCAAGCCCCCGGATGATGTTCAGCGACGCCGTCCGGAGCATCTGGTACTCCTTATCGGACAGCGTCTGGCTTGGCGCAACCACTATCGAGTCGCCGGTGTGAACCCCCATCGGGTCCAGGTTCTCCATGTTGCAGATCGTGACGGTGTTGTCCTGCCCGTCACGTATAACCTCGTACTCGATCTCTTTCCAGCCGACCAGCGACTTCTCGATCAACACCTGTCCGACGAGGCTGGCCGCCAGCCCGCCCCGTGCGATCTCTTTAAGCTCTGATTCGTTGCTCGCCACGCCCCCGCCGGTGCCGCCCAGCGTGTACGCGGGCCGCACAACGACCGGGTATCCGATCGATTCCGCCGCCTCGACAACATCGTCCAGCGATTCCACCGCTACCGAGGGAGGAACCGGCTCGCCCAACCGTTCCATCAGGTCACGGAACTTCTCACGGTCCTCCGCCATCTCGATAGCAGCGATCTGCGTGCCGAGGACGCGGACGTTGTATTTTTCGAGAACCCCGGCCTCCGCCAGTTCAATAGCAAGGTTCAATCCGGTCTGCCCGCCCATCGTCGGCAGTATTCCGTCCGGCCGCTCCCTCTCGATGATGCGCGACACCACGGCCACCGTCAGCGGCTCGATGTAGACGCGGTCCGCCACGTCCTCGTCCGTCATGATCGTCGCCGGGTTGGAGTTGACGAGAACGACCTCGACCCCCTCCTCACGCAGCGACTTGCAAGCCTGCGTACCGGCATAGTCAAACTCAGCCGCCTGGCCGATAACGATAGGCCCGGAGCCAATAACCAGGACCTTTTTAGGAAACGTCTCGCTCAAGCGACACCCTTTGTTGACTGCCCCCTCTCCCGGTGGGAGAGGGCCGGGGTGAGGGAGGTTAAAGAAGCACCGACTCGTTTCTTGTTCATTTCGCGGAAGCTCCGAGCCACTTCAAAATTTCGTCCGCCACTCCATCAATGTTCTGCAGCACATCGTTATTCCAGAGCCGGAGCACCCGGTAGCCTTCCTGCTCAAAGAAAGCTGTGCGCTCCTTATCAGCCACTACGGATTCCATGTGCTGGGACCCGTCCACTTCAACTATCAGTTGAGCCTCTTCACAGCAGAAATCGGCCACATACGGTGGCAACGGAAACTGCCTGCGAAACTTGGCTCCGTCGAGTTGGCGAGAGCGTAATTTCGACCACAGGAGCCTTTCGGCGTCCGTCTGACTTCGGCGCAGCTTGCGAGCAATGGAAGTAGTCACCGGATCGCGCTCAGGCACGGCTTGTCCTCCCTCACCCCAGCCCTCTCCCACCGGGAGAGGGGGCAAACGAACACCGGCGTATCGCTCATGTCAAACCCTCTTTTAATAAACAAGCATTGATATGTGTTCACCGCCCGAGAGGCGTTGGAGTCCCCTCTCCCGGTGGGAGAGGGTCAGGGTGAGGGAGGTTCCAGCTTCAGCGGTGGCACTCATTTCGCATCCCCCACCATCTCCATGAACCGGTCAAACAGGTACTCGGCGTCCTGCGGCCCGGGTGACGCTTCCGAGTGGTACTGGATTGTCATGATCGGCAGCGTCTTGTGGCGCAGGCCCTCGATCGTGTCGTCGCTCAGGTCCCGGTGCGTCACCATCACATCGTCCGACAGCCCTTCACGAGACACGGCGTACCCGTGGTTCTGCGCCGTCACGTAGACCCGGCCCGACTCCTCGTCCATGACCGAGTGGTTGCCGCCGCGGTGCCCGAACTTGAGCTTGAACGTCTCCGCCCCGAACGCCCGCGCGATCACCTGGTGCCCGAGGCATATCCCGAACATCGGAACGCGGCCCGAGAGCGACTTCGCCACCTCGACGACTGACTCCAGGAACACCGGGTCACCCGGGCCGGGCGAGAGCAACACGCCATCGGGCTTCAGCGCCATGACCTGTTCCGCCGTCACGTCCATCGGGGCCACGGTGACGCGGGCTCCGCGTTTCACCAGGTTGCGGAGGATGTTGTGTTTCACGCCGAGGTCGATCACGACCACGTGAGGCCCATCACCACCCCCCTGCCCGCCGTCCCACGCGTACGTCTCGGCCGTAGAGACGTCCGCCACCACGTCGAACTCGCCGTAGCGGGGCGCCGCGCCGAGCTGCTTCAGCCCGTACTCGATGTCTTCCTCGGCGGTGACCAGCCCCATCATCACGCCGTGCGATCTCAACTTCCTCGTGATCGCCCGCGTGTCCACCCCGGAAACGCCGGGGATGCCGTGCTCTGCCAGGTACTCGTGGATCGTCGCCTTGCTATCCCGATGGCTCGGTAAATCGCAATCCTGGCGCACGATAAATCCGCGCACCTGTATCCGCTGCGACTCCCAGTCATCGTCGTTCACGCCGTAATTGCCGATCATCGGATAGGTGGGCATCAGGATCTGGCCGCCATACGACGGGTCCGTCAGCATCTCCTGGTAGCCCGTCATCGAGGTGTTGAACACCACCTCGCCCGTGGCCTCCACGTCAGCTCCGAGCCTGGTTCCGCGATAGATCGACCCGTCCTCAAGGACGAGATAGGCGGACAGCCTCTCCGATGACGAGTCAGGCGACATGCACACCGGCCTCGTGCACCACTTCACCGGCGTAAACGGTCGTCATCACCCGGCCTTTTAACGATGTGCCGGCCAGTGGCGTGTTCTTGCCCTTCGAGAAGAACGCCGACGGGTCCACCGACCACGCGGCCGCCGGGTCCAGGACGACCACATCAGCCGGGAACCCCGGTTTCAACGACCCCAGGTCCATCCCCAGAAAGCGCGCCGGCGCCGCGGTCATGCGTTCGATCAAGGCTTCCAGCGATAGCCGCCCTGCGTGGACCGGAACCATGCACGACCCGAACGCAGTTTCGATGTTGCTGATGCCGTGCGCGGCCTCCTGGTACGTGCATTCCTTGTCTACCGTGGCGTGTGGAGCGTGGTCCGTGGCGATCATGTCGATCGTGCCGTCCGCCAGCCCCTCCACGACGGCGTCAACATCGTCCTGCGTGCGCAGCGGCGGGTTCACCTTCGTGTTCGTGTCGTACGCCGCGATCGTGAGCGCGCCGTCGTCCGGCGTCGCCCCGGCCAGCCCGTATACCCATGCCTCGGTGATGCTCACATGGTGAGGCGTCGCCTCCGCCGTGACCCGCAGGCCGCGCTCCTTCGCACGGCGCACCGCCTCCACGGACCGGCGCGTGCTCAGATGGGCGATGTGCAGCCGCCCGGCCGTCAACTCGGCCAGCGCGATGTCGCGCTCCACCATCACCGACTCGGCCTCCGGGGGAACGCCGGCCAGTCCGAGGTGGGAAGCGATCACGCCCATCTGCATCTGCCCGGCGCCCGCTATCGACGGCTCTTCACAGTGGTTGATGATCGGCAGTCCCGTGACCTGTGAATAGGTCAGCGCCTGCCGCATCAGGTTCGGGTCTGCGACCGGGTTGCCATCGTCCGAGAAGCCGATAACACCGGCCTCCGCCAGTTCCGCCATCTCGACGAGCTGCACCCCCGCCCGTCCCAGCGTCACCGCGCCAATGGCCAGCACCCGCACCACACCCCGCTCACGGCCGATCCGTAGGACAAACTCCACAGCGGAGGCGTTGTCCTGCGCCGGTTCGGTGTTGGGCATCGCACAGACCGTCGTGAATCCGCCCGCCGCCGCCGCCCGCGTTCCGGTGGCGATCGTCTCCTTGTGCTCAAGTCCCGGCTCGCGCAGATGCGTGTGGATATCGATGAACCCGGGCGCGACCACGAAGCCCGTGGCGTCGACAACGTCATAGCCTTCGGGCGTATCGCCCGGAGCGTCCGTAACCGCCTCGACCAGGCCATCCTTCAACAGCACGTCCGCCAGGCGGTCGATCCCCTGCGCCGGGTCGATCACACGCCCCCCGGTGATCGCGATAGGCCTACTCACCGCCGCGTGACCTCGCGCAGAGCATGTAGAGCACGGCCATGCGTATCGCCACGCCGTTGC
>JACZRO010000044.1 GCA_022574675.1 Chloroflexota bacterium | reverse complement strand
TCACAACGACGATAGTGGTCCCGAGTTCCTTGTTGACGGTCGCCATCATGTCAAGGATCTCCTGGCCGGTCTCGGTGTCCAGCTCGCCCGTCGGCTCATCCGCCAGGAGAAGGGACGGGCGGTTCCCGAGGGCCACCGCTATCGCGACGCGCTGCTGCTCACCACCGGAAAGCTGGGCAGGCTTGTGCGAGAGCCTGTCCCCGAGACCCATCAAGTCCAGAAGCTCCTCCGCCCGATTGCGCCGCTCTCGGCCACCGGCGCCCGCGAGAAGCATCGGAAGCTCGACGTTTTCAAGGGCGTTCAGGTACGGGAACAGGTTGCGAGACGTCTGCTGCCACACGAATCCAACCTCATGCCGACGATACTCCACGATCTGTTTAGAGCTCATGTTCAGCAGGTCATAGTCACCGACGCGGACGTACCCGGCGGACGGGGCGTCGTACCCGGCGAGGATGTTGAGCAGGGTCGTCTTGCCGCTCCCGGACGCGCCGATTATCGCCATCACCTCACCGCGCGCCACCTCCAGTTCAAGCCCGCGCAAGGCGACGACCTCAAGGTCCGCGACCTTGTAGATCTTGAACACGTCCCGGCAAGAAATGTACGAGGAGTCGGTTGTCCCGGCATTCCCGGCCATCCCAGATGTCCCAGTTGTCCCAGATGTCAAAAGAGAGCGATCATCTTTCGCCGAGCCGTAGTACGGTCTGAATCGACATACGGTAAACGTTAAACAGGATAGCGGCCACCACGACCAGGATTACGGCGCCGAGCAAAGCAAAGGTGATCCCAAATGATGCCCAGTCCATCTCCACAAAGATGGGCGGCACGACCCGGACGCCTTCGCCCGAGTTGCTCAGGAAGGGCAGCATTGTTCCACCGAGACGGGTTCCCATGAAGATGCCGATTCCGATAGCGACGCCGAGCACAAGCGCCTGCTCCAGCACGATGAGCGAGAGAAGCTGCTTCATCGACAGGCCGATCGTCCTCAGCAAAGCAAACTCGCCCTTACGGGCTTCAAACGACACCTGGGAGTGGACCAGGAAGCCGACTCCGCTCACAAGAAGCACGGTCGCATAGGCAAGCGCAAGCAAGACCGACCAGCCAGCCCGGACAAGGGGGTCGGACACTATCAACCCCAGCGCGGAATCGCGGTCCACCACCCCGGAATACGAATACGGCAATAAATCGATCTCGTCAGATACGCGCCGAGCGACCTGCGACGTATCGTCACCCTGCACTCGGATCCAGAGTTCGTTGTATTGGATCGAGCCCCCGAACGCACCGAACCGATTGGCGGCCGCGAGAACGGCATCAACGTCCGCCACTATGAACGGATCCTGGTTGGGATCTATCGTCGGGACGAAATCGATGACATCGACAATTTCCAGGACCAGGTCCTCGGTTTCCAGCATCGCCTCCATCACATCGCCGACTGACCGGCCCGAGCGCTCCATAAACTCATTACTGGCGAGCACTGGGATCGGTGGCGACTCTAGTCCGGCGAAGAGCATAAATCCGGCGCTGGGCTCGAACTCACCCCAACTGAGGCTAACGGCTCCGGGTATAGGGCGATCTTCTGCGTCCGAAGCCGGAAGCAACGATGCTCCACTCCAACGATCCAGGGCTGCTGGACCATCAAAAGATTCAATCAAGGTCACCGTTCCGTCCTCTGTGATCGCGGATATTTCGTCTATCTGCACCGTCCCGGGCGGCACCTGGCCGGATCCTGATAGGAACGATCCCAGCGCACTGAATCGGAACGCGAGCAGGTTTAATGAATCGGAGGAGGCATCCCCGACGCCGAACGCCACCCTCCCGGCACTACCTCCGATAGTGCACCAGCCCGGTCCGGAACCAGACTCTTCTGAGGCGTTGTGGAGGTCCGGCTCTGCGCAGTCGAATCGACGTGTATTCGCCGGGCGGGGTTCGAGCGTTCCTAGAGGCGCGCTGGAGTACCTGCCGTTTGCGTCCCTAAACGAAGCGATCACGCTAAGCCCGGGCGTGGGTTCGCTCGGCCGAATGCGCATAGACAGATAACGAGTGCCCTCCGGCAGCGGAATTCCCGGCATGCCGTCAACGCGTATCGACTCCAGCTGAGACTGCAACCCAACGGGGTTCAACTCAGGCCTGGACCACGCCACTTCGGCAAAGTTGTCCGGATCTACGGCAAACATGCGATATGAGTCGCTACCGAAGGCCCGGTTGACCACACCGTCGCGCTGCATCACTCGGGAAACCGCCTCGATGTCGTCAAGCCGCTCGATATTGCCGACGATGTCCGCACCGCCCTGTCGCGGTCTCGTCGCCAGGCCGACAACACGTACATCGGCCCCTGTGGCATAAAGGGCCTGGTCACTGCTGCTGCGGTCCAGCGTGGCGCCAAAGTTGGCGGAGAAAACTCCGAGTCCTGCGGTGAGGATGAACAGCAAGGACAATCGGGAATAGTGGGCGGGATTTCGCGACATTGTCCACAGCCCGAGGATCATCGTCGGCGACACCAGCCGATAGAAGATGCGCCCTGAGAACAGCCTTGCGAGCAGCGCCATCATCACCGGAAACATTCGCAACATTACAAGGCCCGCGACGATGAGGAACAGCGCCGGGAATGCCAGCGTTACCTGGTCAACCGTTTTCTCACCGGCCAGGTTTTCTGCCGCGACCGACCCCCTGGACTGGAGCTGCGCCAGCAATACGACGGCCACTCCGAGCGCTGCCACATCCAGGTAGTAACGTTGGAAGGCCGGAGGTCCAGATACTCGCCCGGTGCGGCTGCGATGCGTCAGGAGGCCGACGCGGGAGGCCCTGAACGCAGGGTAAAAGAACGCCACAAAGCTGAGTAACCCGCCGAGCGCGGCAAGCCGGTAAGCCTCCCAACCCACTTTCACGGGTAATGTCGCACCGCCGTTGAGGTCGCTGAACCACGGCATCGTGCCCGCGTATTTAATCGCTATTGCCGCGATCGGCGGACCTATAGCCACTGCGAGCAAGGACAACACGGCCGCCTCGATGGCAAAGACCGTCATTATCTGGCCCCCGCTTGCCCCCCTTGTACGCAGAAGTGAGATCTCTCCCCGCTGCGCATCGACAAGAAGACTGGCAAGCGTGACCGCGTAGTAGAGGACCACCAGGACGACAAGCATCATCACGATAATCATCGGAAGGCGGTTGAAGAACAGGCGCGTCTCGAAGTCCGCCAGGGTGGAGTCCAGCTCTGTGGTCTGCCGGTAAGCATTACTTTCGACCCTCAGCGTCGCCTCCAGCACCGACAGGGCGTCCACAATGCCCTGCGCCGACGCGGCGTCGATACGGTCGGGGTCGATATCGAGCGTCCAACCGTAAGACGCCGTCATATTGGGCTGGTGCTCCGCGAGGCCGTCCACAAAAGTAGTTTCCGGGACCACCGACACGGCGAAAGAGAAGTTCGACGAGTCGAAGGCGAACAGATCGTCGTAGACCCGCCAGAAAATTGAGTCCGGGTCGAGCCGCTCGAAAATCCCGACAACCACCGGCTCCGGACCCGGGTTTACGTTGCTCCAGAACGGTATGGCGAGGAAGCTCTCACCGACCGAAAGGCCAAAGCTCTCGGCCACGCCCACCGGCATCATCACCCGGGGCCGGAATACTTCGCCGGCGACGGGCAGCGCCGATGGTCCCGGGAACTCACCGTCGACTACACGGACCTCGTTTTCGATCCCCGGAAGGGTGACGAATGCGACACGGCGGAGCACGTCCTCCCGCCCCGGCAGCACATCGGAAATCGGCTCGAAGTCAAACGTCGCGCTCCGGACGGCGAGATACCGCTGTTGGAGGATGCGTGAGAGGCCCGAGTCCACGATGCCATCGATCCTCGAAAGTAGCGCTTCGTGCGATGGTCGCTGGCCTGTCGCAGTCGACGCCTGTATCACGATGTCTAACGAGCTCTGTGTCTGCCGGTCAAGCGCATGCCGCAACGCGAGGTTGCGCAGAGAATCGAAGTAGATGAATGTGGCGGCCATGATCGCCACGGCGATCACCACGCCGGCGATCACTGCGGTCAGGAGCCGTATATGGGCGACGCTGCGTCGGGCGATGAGACGCAAAGAAGTTGATATCACTCTTGCAATCTCGTCGCTTCATGTAGCGCTCGCCTGCTGTAACGAGCGGTGAGCAGGCCCAGGGCGGCCAGGGCGATCACCCCGAGCAAGACGTACCCGGCTAACACGGGCTCCCATTGCGTTGCAAGGTTGAACGGCGGAAGCGGCTCATCGCCGGAGGAGGTTCTTGTGGAAACGTCCACCGCAAGGCCCGCTATTGCGAGGCCGGACGCAATGCCCAGCGCAATACCGACCAGCCCGAGAGCAAGATGCTCGATCGCCGCCGTTGCGACGTAGTCGGCCCGGCTGAGTCCCATGGACCGGATGAACGCCTCTTCAGTGTTCATCTTCCCGGCATAAGCCCGGAGGTATGTCAGGTAGCCAAGCACGACGATTATCAGCGTCGTGATCCCGGCGAGCAGGCCCACTCCGCGCCATCCGGCGACCGACAACGGATCGACCAGCGATTCATTCTGTTGGTCCCGCCTCACGCCTACCCGTGCGGCGGCCGACAATACGGAGTTGACGTCCGCCAACGCCCGGTCATGACTTCCGGGGGTGACGCCTATGAAAATTTCATCGACCAGGTTGGTCGGCAACGCTCCCTTCAGGTCGATGAAGTCGCCGAACCTGTCCAGGTCTACGACCATGAAACCAGCGTCTTTTTCGGGATCCAGCGTCGGGAAGTAATCGGCCACACCGACAGCGACAAGCGGGGTCAGGCTGCCCGCCAGTTTGGCGATGAACGGGACGTCCAGCGCGATCCCGGCGTTTGCGGCCAGCGTGGAGCTCACGATCACGGGCAGCGGACCGCCACTCGCCGATCGGTAGATACCGCGCACGCCGCCATCAGAGCCACGCCCAAACGTCAACCGTCCAACGCCGGTCCCGGACACCTCACCGATGTCCCCGGCTTCCGTTTTGAGCGTGAACACCGTGTCCATGCCTTCCGAGGTAGGAAACGCGGTCCATCGATCGAGTTGATCGAAATCGACCACCACCGTTCTGTCCCCGGTCGTGGAATCGATGGCGACGACGTCATCGATTTGGATCGATCCAGCGGTGGCCCGGTCAGCTCCGGCTGGTTCGAACAGCTTGATCGAAAGCAGCTCAACAGGCGGGACAACGCCTTCAAGGGAAGCGGTCTGGAGGCGCCACTCGCCTTTCTCCACGGGGCCGAGCGTGATCGTCTCCACGATCCCGGTGCCGCCTCGTATCGTCGCCCACAGAAACAGATGCGCAATGTCGTCGTCCGTCTGCGTCCACACTCCGAGCTCTGTCGCGGAGTCGGGCAGGATCAACGGCTCCACCACCGGGCCGGACGAGATGCTCCCCATGAGATCGGCAAGGCCAACCTCTGCAAAGTCGGGGCGGAACCACGCTATGTCTGTAAAACGGTCCGACTGCACGCCCAGTAGCTCAAATTCCGGGCCACCGGTCCCGGTGCCTATCTCGCCGCGGACTCGAACGGCGGCGGACGCCTCCTTGACGGAGGGGAACACACGAATCGTCTCCACCGTATCGATGGCGCCACGGGCCCCCTGGACGTGTATGTCCGAACCGGAGTCGTACAGCACGCGCTCTTGCGCGCTATCTCGCAGGGTTGATGCGAGTGTCGCAGCAACAACCGCCAATCCTGATGCGAGCATGAGCAGGAGTACGACGGGAGCGTAGAAGTAGGGCGCTCGGCCGAGTCGCCAGATGGCGAGCGCGGCCCATGCGGGGCCGAATCTGGTCAGGAAGAAGGCCAATCCTCTCATGGCGGGCGGGAACACCCGCAGGAAGATCAGGGATACGCCCAACAGGGCGAGCGCCGGCGCGAAGAACAGGGTCGGATCGGTGCTGAGGCCGCCGTCTTCATCGATCCGGATCACCTCGTTGCCGTTTGCGCCGAGTTCCCAGATCAGGAATCCGGCCAGGACCAGAAGCACGGCGTCAAGGAAGTAGCGCTGGAAAAACGGGGATCGCGTAGGCCGGGCCTCGTTTCGAAGTTGAATCACGATGTTGCCGACACCGCTCAGAACGGTCGGAGCGACGATGAGCGTCAGTGCTACCAACCCGGCCACGAGGGAGAACAAGAACTGGTCCCATTCAAGCGATACGGGCAGCGTCCCACCGCCGGTAATGCCGTCAAAGGGCGGAAATCGGCCCGCCTGTGAGATGAGCGCGACCGAGATAAATGGCCCTAGCGCCACGGGTATGCCGACCAGGATTGCCGCCTCCAACCCGTAAAGCCGCGCCATCTGGGCCAGCGAGATGCCACGGCTGCGGAGGATTCCTATCTCGTCCCGCCTCCTACCGGCAAGGATGCCGGCCGCCATCACCAGGTAGTAGATGACGATCGTGAGCAGGATGGTCGCCATCAGGAACATCGGTATCCGGGCGAACACGGACCTCCGTTCAAGCGCGCTAAAGGCCCTTTCAAGTCCGGTGATGACCAGCGACCCGGGGACGGCCTGTTCGATCCGCGCCTCGAACCGTTTCGCCGTTCCAACGATCTCGCTTGCTTTGAGTTCAGCCAGGTCGGCCTGGTCGAGATCGATGAGCCAGGCGGCGTTCATTGGGATCGCGGCGCTCTGCAGCGCCGCAGCCCCGAACCCGCTCTCTGTTACGAAAAGCCCCGCCGCATTTCCCGGGAATCCGGGCAGTACGGGAGGACGGACCAGGGAGTCCGCGAACCCCATCCAGAATGCGCTCCCCGCGTCTTTCAGCTCAAACGTCCCACTAACCAGCACTTCGAACGCCGACCCGGCGCCAAAGGCGTTTTGTATCGTGAGCGTGTCGCCCGGAGAAATGCCGATCTCCTCAGAAAGGTCCGCCAGGATCGCGGCCTCCGCCACGACGCCGGTGGACCCGTCCGGAGTTTCCGGCGCTCTTCCCGCGACGAAATCGACGTTATCGGCGTAGCCGTCCACGAGGACGAGGCGAGCCAGGGACCAGATAGTTGCGCTGTCGGGGTCCCGGTTCTGGTGGTACGGGGAACGCAACGCACGCCTTGAAGACGCAGTGACGTCGCCCAGCGCGGCGATAAGCGTCTCGTCAATTTCGGCCGTGACCGCGTTGACCGCGCTCAAACGGGAAGGGATGGCGTCGTTCGTCACGACGAGGTTTTTGCCGATCGGCGGCAGACCGTCGAGCACGCCTTCCACGCCCACGCGGTCGAGGCTTCTGAGGTACGCCGGGGAACCGCCGATTACGATGGTGGCGATCAAGATCGCCAGCCCGACGGCAAACAGCAACCCGGCGTCGGCGGTTCCCCGTCGGCGAATGAAACGGCCGAACAGGAACGGCCCTGAGCCGAAGCTACCGATGTTCATCGCCTCCCAGCAAACGGCGCATCTTCACCGATGGCTGACTCCCGGTCGCGCGGGTCCGGCGTCGCGCCCTTGTCCCCTTCTTCACTTTGTCCGCCGACGTCACGGGGTGGCGTTAACCAGGCGAGGTTGGTTTCAACCTCAATGTTCGAACATTCAATCCAGGACATTACATCTCGGGGATCGTCGCCAGAGCCTGATGTGTGTGCGAATCCGACACATTCAGGCACGGTGAGGTAAGCAGACTTCCCGCCGGGATTGTGTATGGCGGGGCATATCGATATTCTGCCGCCCAGTCATTTGCTCTCAACTAGATGGGTCGGGGTCTCATTCGATTCCGGTTCATGGGGAGGGGAAGAGCCAATGCTACGGACCTCCGTATTTATCAGACGCCGGCGGAACGAGCCGATCGGAAAGTGTGGACCTGGACGGCGATCGATGCGCTTGGCCGTTGGCGTGAGCGTGGTCCTCGTGACGTTGCTGGCCGCGGCGTGTGGGTCGTCCGACGAATCTGCGCCGGCAACAGCGCCAACGGCGGCGGCCACGAGCGCGCCCGCCGCCAGCGTTCCCGCGACCAGCGCGCCGGAACCTTCGGCGACGCCTGAACCAACGCCAGAGTTCGTACCCGGTCCTCGCGAAGCGGAATTCGCCGACGGACGATTCAAGATTAATTTCTTGTACCGGTCAGATCCTGAACTCGCAGCCGCAATCGACGTCGTCGACGTGGAATCGATTCTCGGGCCTGAGTTGGAGCGTATCGCGTCGCTCATAGACGGTGAAAAACAGGTGATCAACATCAGGGGGCCGGTTTCATCAACCTTGCTCACGGAGTCTCGGGCCAGGTTGGAGAGCGAGGGATACGTAACCGGTACCGTTGACGATATTACTCACCGAATCAATTTATTTATCAATCCCGACGGCCCGATCGGAATGGAGGACTTCTGGCGGGTGATCGTCCCATCTGAGGTGGCAAACGGGACTTACTTTTTCATACGATTTCGGGAGGCGGCTGGAACCTACTACGATTCCCTTCTGGACTCCATCCTACTCTTTGGCCTTTCGATGGCATTCCAGCAGGAGGTGTTCCCCGACCTCGAAGAACAACTGAGAGAGCTACGCCCTGAATTTGCCGCTGTGATTTATGATCTCAGTCCCGAGGGAGAAGCCGTTTACTGGACGGCCGCTCAGCCTGATCTGGACATCATAAGCCAGACCGTTTTCGCTCGTTTTCTCGAATATAGCGGCGGTACCGGGGAGTTTCCGGCCGGGGCCGGAACTGCTGTCGGATTACGGATAGTGCAGGCCTATCAGGCGAACAATCCCGGCGTCACAGCATCGTCTCTGCTACGCGTCCCACCCGAAGAGATCTTCGAGGGCAGTAACTACAACCCGTAGCAACTATCTCAATAACCGGATGGGGTGCGGTTCCATAATCGGAACTCCTGCCTCGCATCCTGGTTGGCGGACGGAGGATGGGATGAGGCCGAAATCACCCTGAACCTGACAGTCCTGTCATGTTGAAGTTCAAGTCCGGCGCCCTCAAATATCAGGCCACTTGACGCCGAAGACGGTATCTCACCTGAATCCCCGTATCGAGAATGGGGCAGGCTCTTTCCCGCTGGGAGAGAGAGCTTTTGAGATAGTCTCTTAGAGGTCTTCAGTGGCGGTCTAGGGTCGGCCGCCTGCAGAGGCCCTCTGATCCCGGCTGTCGACGCCTGTTCAGATAAGCCGCGCCCTACCCCGTTCGCCGTGCAAGCCGTTACCATCCCGGCGCCGGACGGACGGCAAGTGTCCGGAACGATTGAATTCCGGACATCTGAAAGCAGGATTCAGCGGCTTGTTCTGGGAACGAATAAGAAGGCTGAGCGGCCGGCGGCTCCTGATCCCGGGAGCCGTCGCGCTTACCGTCGCGGCTGTTGCCTGCAGTAGCCCGCCCCCGGACACGGCGACGGTGCAGCCGATAGCGCAGCCAACGCCGCAGCCAACAGCCACTCCCCAGCCAACGCCAACGCCGATCGCGATGCCGTTAACGCCCACGCCGATCGTCATTCCCCCCACGCCGACTCCAATAACCATCCCGCCGACGCCGACGCCGATCACGTTCCCACCGACCGCGACTCCGTTCCCAACGCCGGCGCCCGGACTCGGAACGGCGGACCTTGTCGAGAGGGCGGCTCCTTCAGTCGTTCACATCCGGGTGTCCCTCGCGGGCGGAGGTGGAGCGACGGGTACGGGAGTGATTTTTGCTGACGGCGGACTGATCATGACGAACCGCCATGTGGTGCAGGACGCCGTCGAGATACGTGTGTCCCTTGCCGATGGCCGCATCCTGGCAGCTGAGATCATCGGCCTGGACTCGTCCATCGATATCGCAGTGATAAAGGTTGACGCCGACGACCTACCGATCGCGACGATCGGAGACTCCGACATCATCCGGGTCGGTGAAGACGTGGTCGCGATAGGCCATGCACTGGACCTGCCCGGCGGCCCGACGGTCAGCAAGGGGGTCATCAGCGCGCTCGACCGTTCCCTCGTCGACGGCACGGAGGTCCTTTCCGACCTGATTCAGACGGACGCCGCTATCAACCCGGGCAACAGCGGCGGCCCGCTTCTAAACGTGCGGGGCGAGGTGATAGGGATCAACACCGCCAAGATCCCCACCGGGGATGGCATCGGGTTTGCGATAGAGATAAATGTCGCCCACGAGGTGGCTCTCCGGCTGGTCGCGCAGAGCGCCATAGAGCCAGGTTTCATCGGGTTCGCACCGCTTGACATCACCCCTACCCTTGCCGATCAACTGGCGCTGCCGGTGCTTCGCGGCGTGGCAGTCGTGAGCGTCGTCCCCGGAAGCCCGGCGGACGGTGTACTGGAAGTCGACGACATCATCATCCAGATCGACGATACGGCCATACCGGACACGCTGACGCTGGAGCAGTTTCTCCGGGCGCACCCGGCCGGCACGGTGGTCGAAATAACTTTCTTCAGGGGGAGCGTGGGGCTCCTCACGGCTAGCTTGAGTCTTGGCGAAAGACCGGGATAAACACCTGGGTCCACAATCGGCAATTTCGGGAGTACGCGATGAGCGGCGATAACGGGAAAGAACTCACCGGCAAGGTGGCGATCGTGACCGGGGCCGGAAGATTCCGCGGCATCGGACGCGCCACGGCGGTCAGGCTGGCCGAGATGGGCGCCGATGTGGTCATAACCGGCACCGGCCGAGACCCGTCGTCTTTCCCGGACGACGAGAAGGCGATGGGCTGGCGGGACATCGAGTCGGTCGCTGACCAGGTCCGCGAGCAAGGGCAGCGTGCGCTGCCGCTGGTGGTCGACGTGTCCGACTCCGAGGCCGTGGAGAAGATGGTCGCCGACACCATCAGCGAGTTCGGCCGGGTCGACATCCTGATCAACAACGCCGCTTTCCGGCGTGGCGAGGACCGGGTGCCGGTCGTGGAACTGGAAGAGTCGGTTTTTCGACGGGTGCTGGACATCAAGGTCGTCGGATCGTTTCTCTGTGCCCGGGCGGTGGCAAGACACCTGCTCGCCCGGGATGCCAACGGCGGGGCGATAGTCAACCTCTCATCGACGGCCGGTAAGCGCGGCTCCGCGAACACGTCGGCGTACAACGCCGCTAACTTTGCCATCAACGGATTCACGCAGGCTCTTGCGAAGGAGTTGGCGCCGCACGGGATCAACGTGAACGGGGTGTGCCCGGGCGCGATCGATACCGCCCGAATGGATAGCCTCGGCCGGGGAGACACCTGGGAAGCGCTCGAGGCGGCTATCCCGATGCGCAGGGCCGGAACGGACGCAGAGGTCGCCGACCTGATCGGGTTCCTGTGTTCAGATCGGGCGAGGTACATCACAGGGCAATCGATCAACGTCAACGGCGGCAGCGTGACGGAGCTGTAGACCCGGTATAGCGGTAATTCTCGCCATAAGCGCCTTTACCGGGTTCCGGGTAACGGATAGCGTGTAGCTCGTTCCCGAAACCCGCCGTTTATCACACGGTTCCGCAAAGGTTGCGGGACCGCTTCTTGCGATTTCGACGAACTCTTTATGCCGTCCCGATTCACTTCTCCGCGCGCGGTCCGGCGTTATCCCGGCCGCCTGCGCACGCTGTCGGACCGCCAGGTGGCCGCTCTCCGCTTTCTCGGAGCCGGGGGCGCCGGGCCTGTGACGCGTTGCATCGCATACATGTGCCCGTGGGCGTACGCCTGTGACGCCGCCGCCGGCGTGCCCTCGGCGGTGGACCGGCGGGCCTGCCACCGGTTCAGGGGCGAAGCGCACCGACCCAACGCGGGTCTCAGCGAGCACGCGGTCGACGTACTGGCGGACCACCGAAGGATGGGCTACGACCTGGGCGAACCGACAAGGTCCATGCTGGATGACATTCGGCCGGACGGCCCGTCCCGGAACCTTCGATCGCGGCGTCCCCGATATCCGGTCCCGAGGTAGTCCTGTACGTCCTGTCTGACGGGGCGGCAAATTCGTACGGACCTCGTTCCCGTCTGTGCCGAGATCCGATTGAAACCTGCGTAACGGGAGTCGACGTTGCTACGGCCGGCCCACATCCGTCGCGGCGCGGATACGTACCGATCCGATCCCGACCACGATGGTGAGTCCCGCGCCACCATCCCCGATGGTCCCGGAAAGGCGCCCCCCCAGCAGCGACGGGGCGCTCGATTCATCTGCGATAGCGAGATCGTTCGAAACGGAGCCCGACGATACGGTCGTGTCGAGCCGGACGCCGGCGTCCTCTGGGATCGTGACGGTCACGTCCCCGACTCCGGTTTCGAACTCGTTGAATCCGCCGACGACCAGTTCCCCCTCGAACGTAATTGCGCCGACGCCTGTCGTGAACTGAAACGATCCGGTGCCGGCGGAGATCGTGACGTCGCCCGTCCCGGTCCCGCCGGAAAAGTCTCCCGACACGCGGCGCAGCGTGACGCTGCCTGCCGCCGCCGTGATATGCCCGCCCGCCTGGATATCCGCGATCGTGACCGCTCCGGTATTGATTCCCACCTCGATCACCGTCGCCAGGGGAACGGTGATCGTGAGATCAACCCTCCCCTCGGCCTTATCCCCGAGCAAGTTTCCGCTGAACGTCGTCGACGACCGGACGGTGACGACGTCGCCATCCGCGGTCACGTCGAGATCGACGTTGTCCGAACTGGTGATATCGCTCAGCACCGTGATCTTGAAATCGGGGCCGGTCTGCACGATGACGTCCCCGTTGTCTGCGCCCACCAGTAGACGCGGCGATGCGCCCACCTCGAACGTTCGCTCGATCGTCTCGTCGCCGCCCGCGCCGCACGCGATCGCCACGAAGGAAAGGATGACGAGCATCCCGGGCAACCACGACCTTAACTTTGGAGTCGTATGGGGAGCCCAGTGGGGAGCCGCACGGGAAACGGATGTAGGGGCGGTCGTACCGGCATGCATCGTGTTGTTCAGGACGTTTTTTCGGTAAGGCAGGTCGAGGACGTCCACCGGTCCTATCGTTCCAACAGGGCGGCCACGGGTGCGAGGTTCTCGGGATCTGGCTCAAGTGTTCCGACGCCCGCCTCGCGGACAATACCGACCAGGGCGTCACAGAACGGTGTTGGGACGCCGGTCTCGCGCCCCTTTTCCGAAACGAAACCGTTCAAGAATTCGATCTCGGTCCGCCTGTGCTTGATCACGTCCTGGAGAAAAGAGGCCCGCCCGCCCGTTCCGGCGCTGGAGGCCACTTTCTCCATCTCGATTTCCAGGTCTTCGATGTTCCGTCCCTCGGCTGCGTCGATAAACATCTGCGCAGGAACCCCGAGCAGGTCGCCGATCTGGTGGCCCAGGGCCCGGCCAACGCGGATGACCTCTGCGCCGACCTGGGTACGGATATCGCGTATCCGTGGATCGGTCCGCACCTTGTCCGAGGTAAGCCCGGTGATGCCGGCGATCGGGTTAACCATGCAGTTGATGGCGAGCTTGGCCCAGCGCTCGCCCCACAGGTTGTCAGTGAAGAAGACGCCCTCGGAGGCAGAGGAGAGGATCTCGACCAGTTCACGCGCCCGCTTCGTATCTGCGCCGTCATGTTCGCCGATCTTGTAGGCGACCGAGTTCGAGTCCGTGCGCTCCACAAGGCCGGGCTCGTAGCAGCCTGCGGCGATCGTGATTACGCACCCCAGGCAGTTCTCGGCGCCGACCGTTTCCGCCAGCCGGTAATCGTTGATTCCGTTCTGGAAATCCACGTACGCCCCGCCGGGCTTCAGGTAACGGCGCATCAAAATCGCCGCCCACTCCGTGTCATACGACTTGACGGAAATGAAGACATAGTCGAACGGATCGTCGATCGCCTGCAGATCGCAGATGTTGATGTAGTTGGCGGGAACGTTCACCTCGTCGCCGCCATGGCGGATGGTCAGGCCGTTGGCCCTCACCGCGGCGACATGCTCCGGCCACTGGTCGACGATCGTGACGTCGTACCCGGCCTTTGTGAGCATTCCGCCGGTGTATCCGCCGATCGCGCCGCCGCCGATGATGCCGATCCGTAGGCTCATGTCCGCCACTCCATTTCTCTCATTTATGTCTGACGGCGCTTCCGTCGCCGCCCCGTTCCCCGATCATCCATTCCCAGATCGCCCTTTCGAGTGTGACCTGCTCCACTCAGAAGGTCAGAATGCCGGCGCCGGTCTCCATGGGTTTGAGCCGGTTCTGGCCCGTGGTCGACCGGAATTTGCCGCCGGCGATGCCCCGGGGGGGAGACCCGCGGCTCGGAGCGGTCCAGAGGCCTGGGGCGAGGCGCGAGATTCCCGGATTCCCCGCATCTCCCCATATCTCAAGGAAGAATCGCCGGGCGGTTCGATGTGCGGCAATTGATGCCGTCGTCGATCCATTCACCCCGGACCAGTACGAACGCGCCACCGTCGGGCGTGACCGTCCGGATGAACTCACCATTCTCATACGCGTCGTAGGTCACCGACACCCGGTCTCGCGGCTCAGTGGTGACCACGATGTTTCGCGCCTCGAACCCGTCGTAGGAGTAGCCCTGGCGGAAGAAGTTGGCTTCAGCCTGTTCGATAAAAGTTTCGAGATCACGCCGGTTTCTTAAATCGACCGTACAGCGGTCGTAGATCGCGGCCCAGTCGCCGTTGCTGATTAACGCGATCTCCTCGGCGAAGACGCTTGCTACCTCCGCGCGCTCACTGACGGAAGGCGGCACCGTGGGCACAGTGGTATCGATGGTTAACGGTGTCGCTGTCCCGACCGGTGTCTGCTTGCCGCACGCTGCGATCAGTACGAATACCGCGAACAAAAGCAACAACGCAGGCCGGGGCGCCGTACCGAATTTCTTCGCCGAAACCAGTTTCATTAATACAGAATCGCGCATGTGATGCCAGGTCCGTGTGAATGATGCCAGAGGATTCGGCCTCCGGACCGAGGAGCACGCTTAGAATTGTCTCTAGTTCCGGGAGTTCCGGGCGAGACAAGTGCCCCGTGTAGTACGTGCACCGTCGTGATCTCGCCTTGATTCAACCGCGAAAACAGAAAGATCGACCGCTGCAGTATCGAGACGCCGTTGCCCAACTTCTCTCCCTGGCGGATTTCGAACGGAAATCGAGGGTAAACGAGCCCCCCGATTTCCACCTCCGTCGGATGGAGGTGTTACTCGCCCGCCTGGAAAATCCGGAGCGGGCCACACCCACTATCCACGTTGCAGGGTCCAAGGGTAAAGGCAGCACGGCCGCAATGATCGCCTCCACGCTGACGGCGGCGGGACTGCGGACCGGGCTTTTCACCTCGCCCCATCTACACCGGATGACGGAGCGCATCCGGGTCGACATGGACGAGATATCGCCCGGCCGTTTCGCCGCGCTCGTCGAGGAGTTGTGGCCGGACGTAGAGGCGGTAGAAGGGCGCGGAGACGTAGGCCGCGTCAGCGTGTTCGAGTTGCTCACGGCCATGGCGTTTGTGGAGTTCCGGGACGTAGGAGCGCAGGCGCAGGTGATCGAGGTCGGCCTCGGCGGACGGCTCGACGCCACGAACCTCGTGACGCCCGAAGTCGCCGTAATTACGCCGATCAGCCTGGACCATACCGCGGTCCTGGGCGACACGGTGCCCAAGATCGCCTATGAAAAAGCCGGGATCATCAAGCCCGGGATTCCAGTCGTGGTCGGCAGGCAGGCGCCGGCTGCGCGAAAAGTTATCGACCAGACCGCCGCCGAACGCGGATCCCATGTGACATACGCCCACGATCGGCTGCAACTTGAACACGGACCCGTTCAGACGGCCCGTACCGGGCGTTCGACAGTGCAACGAATTAGGCTGCGAGGCCCCTCAGACGACTACGAGATCGATCTCCCGCTTCCCGGCGACCACCAGATCGACAACGCTATCACCGCAGTCGTCGCGCTTGAGTTGTTCGCCAAACGGCGCGATTTCAAGATCGGCCCCGATCTGATTTCACGCGGCCTGGCCGCTGTCCGGTGGCCGGCCCGGGCCGAGATCCTCACTTCCGTCGACGACGCGGTCCAGGTCATCGTGGATGGCGCTCACAACAGCTCGTCGGCGGCGGCGCTGGTGTCCACGCTTGAGACGCTGTTCCCATCGCCCGGGCGCACCGTGCTGATTTACGCCGGTTCTGGAGGCCACGACTTTGCGGCCACGGCCCGCGAGTTCGCACGGCTCAACCCACAGGTCGTCGTGACACGCACGCGCCACCCGAAGGCGGTCGATCCGCATACGGTCGCCGACGCCCTGCGGCGCGATAATGTAGCCGTCGCCGCGATCACATCAGACGTCAAGAGTGCACTGCGGGAAGCACGGATTATCGCCGCCGCCGGGGACGTGATCGTCGCAACCGGGTCGCTGTTCGTGGCGGCGGAAGTGCGGGAGGCCTTGCTCTCGATCGCGCCGGAGTTGTACCCGGACCTGCGCGGCGAGATGACGACGCCGTACGAGAAACCCGTTCTGATTTCCGCGGACCAACCTGGTCCGAACGCGCGTCTCGGCGCAGGGTAAGACATCGACAGAATCATGAAGCCTCGATACCAGGACTCGGTGATAACAGAATGACGCACAGCAACGCCAGGCGCACGGTTGTGGTCACCGGGGTCGGGGTCATCTCGGCCATCGGTCACGATGTCGATTCGTTCTGGAACGCCTTGAAAGCGGGAACGTCAGGGGTCACTCCCCTTCCCCTGGAGGGCATCGACGATTACCCGTGCCGTATCGGCGCAACGGTCCAGGATTTCGATCCGATTCAGTACATGGATCGCAAAGAGTCGCGTCGCCTGGCCCGTTTCGCCCAGTTCGCCATGGTGGCCGCCGCAGAGGCGCTGGATTCTGCCGGTCTCGGGCGAATGGAAACACTTTCGGACGAGGAACGGACCCGGCACGGCGTCCTTCTTGGTACCGGCATCGGCGGATACCCGGAGACGGAGGCGGCGGCCCGGGTGATGGTGAAGCGCAGTGGCACGCGCATATCGCCCTACTACATCCCGATGATGCTGCCCAATATGGCCGCCGCAAACGTGAGCCGCGTATTCGGGGCCACCGGATACATCGGGACCACAATTACGGCGTGCGCGGCAGGAACCCAGGCTATCGGCGAGGCGACCGAAGTGATCCGCCGCGGTGGCGCCGATGTGATGGTCGCCGGTGGAGCGGAGGCCGGTATCTGCGAAATCGGGCTCGGCGGGTTCTCTACGATCCACGCCCTGTCCACGACCAACAACGACCATCCAGAAAAAGCGAGCCGCCCGTTCGACGCCGACCGTGACGGTTTCGTGCCCGCCGAGGGCTCGGGAATCCTGATCCTGGAAGACCTGGAACACGCGCAGGATCGCGGCGCCACGATCCTTGGTGAAGTCGCCGGCTGGGGCGTGACCTCGGACGCCCATCACCTGGTCCACCCGCCGGAGGACGGGGCAGGCGCCGTCCGGTGCATGCAGATGGCGCTCGACGACGCGGGCATCGGGCCGGGCGACGTGGACTACATCAACGCCCACGGCACTTCGACGCCGGTCAACGACACCGCCGAGACGCGCGCCATCAAGACGGTGTTCGGAGAAGCCGCCCAAAAAACGCCGATCAGCTCTACCAAGTCGATGATCGGCCATTCCCTGGGCGCATCGGGAGGACTGGAAGCGGCCGCGGCGCTACGCACCATACGGGACGGGGTGATTCACCCGACCATTAATTACGAGACCCCGGACCCGGACTGCGACCTGGACTACGTACCGAACGTCGCGAGGAAAGTAAACGTCAACACGGTACTGTCCAACAGCTTCGGATTCGGCGGCCAGAACGCGTGCATCGTGCTGCGGAGGTTCGAGAGGTCTTAGAGTCGGCAGACCCCGGCTGCGTGCCGGAATTCGTGAAACCACAGGAGCACGCGGCATGTGGAGTGCATCGTTGACCCCGTCGAACTCCAACGTTTGCAGCCGGTGCGATGCTCCGATGGTCCCGGGGGCGAGCTTCTGCCGGGAATGCGGCACTGCCGTCTCCCCAACCCCGGCAGCGCCTGCCACGCCAGATCCTTCCGCATCTTACGACGCTGGTCATTATCAACCGTCCTTCTTTACGCCCGATCCCGGTGTGGTCCCGGGCGAGCTCGGGTCGATGGGAAGCCGAACGGGCGCCTGGGCGATCAGCAACCTGGCGGTCGGGTTGATCTCTTACGTACCGGTAGTCGGTTGGATCGTGTCGCTCACGACATTCATCTGGACCCTGACGCTCTATAAGCGCGGACAGGACATCGGGGCGCGTATCCTGGGACTGAGGGTGATCAGGGACACCGGCGAGCTGGCCGGGTTTTATCACATGTGGACCCGGACGCTGGCATCCCTGATCAGCCTCCTGGCCGTCGGCGCCGGTTTCTGGACCGCGTACTCAGAGCGCGATCGAAGGACGTGGCACGATAAGTGGCTCGGCACGTATGTCGTCAAGTCCGGACCGGAAGTAGACGAACTGCCGGCGACCAGTTCTTCCGCCGCAAAGACCTGGTTCTGGATCAGCATCGCGTTTTCCGGGGCCCTGTTGGTGTTGACGGCGTTCCTGGCCGCCCCGGGCGATTCTGGATAAAACCGGGAGTAAGAACGGGACCTGAACGCCGCGTCACACGCCAATAGTTATCCACAAGCTATAGTGACGCGGCCACACCTCTCACCAACATTTAGGGGCGATCTGGCCTCGACGCGCGGCGGGTCCGGGG